>CAZQUW010000001.1:0-3944 GCA_964596215.1 uncultured Planctomicrobium sp.
GGGGGCGGAAAAGGTGCCTGGAGTCGAATGTCCTATTCGGTTCCCGACACCTTTGAGTTCGCCCCTTTGAATTCGCCTTGTACTTGCCGCGCCGCCTCTGTATTCGCAGCTAATTTTACGAGCTTGAAGAAACATCACCGAAACAGGTAAGTAACTCCAAGACAGTTTGTTCTGCTGATTGTGTTGATTGCCGGATTGGGGTGTGACTAAGAGTACAGTAAGTCGCCTTGTTGGGGCGCGTTTCGTCCCAGCCTGTGATTGTACCTGGATTGTTTTATCGACTCCCGGGAACAACCGGGCTCCAATACCGACGACAGATGGTCGTCAGGGATCAGAGCCCGGCAATGTTACCGGCCTGGCAGTCCGATTCGTTCGCGTTTATTTCTTGCGAATATTAATCGTTTGCTGGAGGGAAGCGGTGAGGCCTCCGGCATCCGCCAGGGTGATCGACACATTCCGTGACGTCGATTTCAAACCGGCTCCTTTGGTGATGAACGTGATTCCCTGCAGGAAGCTCTGGATCGCATTGGCGGTGACGTTCGGATTCAATTGAATCTGCAACGTGATCTGTCCATTCGAAATCTGCGGGCTGCCACTGCCGATGGAACTGATTCCCGGGATGTTGAAGGTATCAAACAATTTGGTTCCCTTGCTGTTCGCCACGACATTCACACTGAGGGTCAACGTGCCGCCGCCAAGGTTCTGCGGCACGTCCGCGTCGCCCACGGTGACTAGCGAGAATGCCGAGATTGGTGTCGTCCGGTTGATCTTCTTGTTATAGGTTGCTGCTCCTCCACCATTGCTGATGGACGGGCCTTCGTTCACGTTGTCGACGTTGATGGTCACCGTCTTGCTGGAGGTCAGGCTCCCGGCATCCGTGGCGGTGATCTGCAGATCGAAACTGGTCGTCGTTTCGAAATTCAGGGCCGACGAATTGGCAACTCGAATCAGGCCCGAATTGGGATTGATTGAGAAGGTGTTGCCGGTGTTGCCCCCTGTAATACTGAATGTCACCGTGTCGTTACTGTCTGGATCCGATGCCAACACTGTACCCACAGTCGTATTGTTCGCTGAATTCTCATTGATGTTGAATGATTGGCCGTTGAGAATTGATGGTGCTTCGTTGACGTTGAGTACATTTACCGTCACAGATTGTGTGGCGGACAAACCGCCACCGTCGGTCACCGTGACACTCAGCGTAAAAGCTGTCGTGCTCTCAAAATTCAAGCTGGAAGGGCTGGCCACGGTGATTTGTCCCGTGGTGCCATTAATGGCGAATGCATTGCCGTTGTTTCCGCCGCTGAATGAAAAATTCTTGGTGTTGTTAGGCGCCGAAGAATCCGGCTCATTCGAAACGACCGTGCCGACCACCGTTCCCAGGAGCGAGTTCTCCGCCACATTAAACGACTGGCCGGCGCCGATCGTTGGAGCCTCGTTGACATCGGTGAGATTGACCGTCACGTTTTGCGTGGTGGACAGACTTCCGCCATCAGTTAAGGTCACACCGACGACGATCTGGCTGCCCGCTTCAAAGTTTAACCCGGCGCCATTGGCGATCGTGATCTGACCCGTGGTCGAGTTGATTGCGAACGTACCGTTGGGGTTGGCACTGAGACTGAAATTTCTGGTGTTGAACGGGGTTGTTGAATCAGGATCCGACGCACTGACCGTACCGACGACCGTCCCATTTGTCGCATTCTCATTCACGTTGAATGTCTGCCCTCCAGTGATCGTCGGCGCTTCGTTCACGTCGGTGACCATGATGCTCAGTGTCTTGTTGAAGAACAGGCCACCCTGGTCAGTCGCCCGAACTGTGACGCTGAGCGTACCGCCCGGGATGGCTTCGAAATTTTGGGAGGCAGCGAGTCGCAGTTGATTGCCGCTGATCGTAAACAAGTTTCCATTGCCACCGGCCTGGATCGTGAAGGTCTGGGTGTCGCCCGGGGCATCTGTGGCCGACAACGTTCCCACCACCAGATTGCCGGAGTTCTCCGCAACGGTGGAGTTCGACAGATTGATGTCGGTCGGGGCGGCGTTATTGGTATCCGCGAGGGTGACCGTCACTTGCTGGGCACCGGATTCAGTGCCATTCGTCACTGTCGAAATCGCGACAATGATGGACTCGTTGGGGTCCGAGATCAGGTCCGACACGCCGGTAACCGTGATCGATCCGGAGAGCTGGCCCGCGGGAATGACGATCTGCACGCCACTGCGTGTGAAGTCACTCGTCAACGTGGCGGTCCCGGAGAATGTCAGATTGACCGTCACGGGATCGATAGAAGTGGTGGATAGCGTCGCCGTGATGGTGGAAACTCCACCAGATTCGGAGATCGTTGTCGGTATCGCCGACAATGTCACCGTCGGAGGAGGAACATCCTCCAATCGTGCCAGGGCAAAGTTGCCAATGCTTCCACTACCTTCGGTGCCGGCGAGAATCCAATTTCCCTGGGCGTCGATCGCCATTGCCGCCGCCTGTGACTGGCTCGAGGCGAAGAATCCGATCAGCACGCGACCGCCGTTCCCTGAATTCTGGTCCAGAGTGTTGTCGAGCGTGCCCGTGTTGACTGAATAGCGAGCCAGGGCGAATGATTGCTGCGGCGCGAGCGTAACAGTCTGAAACGAGAACCCGGCGGCGACGACATTGGTTCCCTGCAGACGGATTTCGCGGATCTGATCGTTGCTGGGTTCATTGAGTGTGCCGAAATCGGTGGTCACCAGGCCGTTGGTCCCGAATCCGCCGAGCAGCGAGCCGCCATTGTTCAACCGAGCGAGGGCGAAATCGTTGGAGAAGTTGGATGAATTGATCGTGGTTCCGGCAACGATGATGTTGTTTCCCGCTTCGACCACGACGCTGAAGGCCTGATCATTCAGGATATTGCCGAAGTCGATGGTCTTCTTGCCGTCGGTATCAAAGGTCGTGTCGAGTGTGCCGTTATTGGTGAGTCGGATGAGCAGGAAGTCCTGGTCACCGTTCACATCGGAGGTGCCCGCGATGAGGATCTTGTTATTGTTGTCGATCACGACGTCGCTGGCCGATTCATTGGCCGCGACCGCTGAGGTGGCAAACAGGCCGGTGGCGTTAAAGGTGCTGTCCAGGTTACCGTCTGCCGTGAAGCGTGCCACGAGCACGTCCTGATCCGTTCCGAAGAAGTTACCCGTTCCGACGACGACAATGTTGGTTCCCTGCAGGACAATGGCAGTGGGGACTTCATTGGTATCGTTGAATCCAGCGAAATCGGCGACCGCCAGACCGCGGACCGCGAATGTCGTGTCGATGAGACCAGAGGGGGTCAGCTTCAGAATTCCGAACGATTGACCGCCGAATCCATCAGGAACGGCGCCAGTCGCGAGAATGCTGCCGTCCGGGAGTGCGACGATGTCACTGAACCCGCTGAAGAACAACGAGGATGAGATCAGTCCGCCGGAGCCAAACGTGGGATCGAGACTGCCATCGGAATTGTAGCGGGCGATGACTCCCGTACTGGTGAAGAAGGGCGAACTGGAAGTTCCCGCGACAACCAGCTTTCCATCCGGCATGACGACCACGGCGGCGGCCGAATCGTTCGGACCAACAACCGGCGAGAAGTCAACCAGCGAGCGTCCTTGGTTCGCAAACGTGTTGTCCACTAAACCATCTGATGTCAATCGGGTGACGGCGAAATTGTCGATCGTGCCACCGTCGCCGGCAAAGCCAGCGAGCACAAAATTGCCGTTCGGGTCGATAAACAGGGCGTTGGCCGCAGAAGTTGCAGTAGTAAAGAAGCTTGTGAGAACGCGTCCCCCGTTACCCGAATTCTGATCAAGGGTCGTGTCAATTGAGCCGGTGTTCACACTGTATCGGGCCAGGGCAAAAGTTCGCGGGGGTGCGAGTCCGACGGTCTGCGAGGCAAACCCGGCGGCGACGACATTGGTTCCCTGCAGACGGATTTCGCGGATCTGATCGT
>CAZQUW010000001.1:4044-10495 GCA_964596215.1 uncultured Planctomicrobium sp.
CATTGGTATCGTTGAATCCGGCAAAGTCGGCGACCGCCAGACCGCGGACCGCGAATGTCGTGTCGAGCAGGCCGACCGAGGTCAACTTCAGGACACCGAACTGCTGGCCGCCGATGCCATCGCTGACTGCGCCAGTGGCCAGAATGCTGCCGTCGGACTGGACTGCCAGATCACTGAAGCCCGATACGAACAGGGCCGAGGCCACCTGCCCCCCCACGCCAAACTTGGTATCGAGGGTGCCATCGGGACGGTACTTCGCAATGACCCCAAATGTCGTTCCAGTACCAATGAATCCCTGGGCAACTGTCGTGCCGGCGACGAGTGTCGATCCATCGGGAAGCTGAACGACGGCCTGGGCCTGATCGTGAGAGATGCCGTTCCAGAACGAAAAATCAGTCAACACGCGCCCCTGATTTCCGAGTGTCGTATCGATGGAACCGGACGACTGGAAGCGCGCCACTGCGAAGTTGTGAGTGAAGAAGTCGGCACCGCCGCTGAAGCCCGCCAGTACGTAATTCCCGTTTGTATCGATGGCCAGCGCATTGGCCTGCGACTGGGGATTGGCAAAGAAGTCGGTCTGGACTCGGCCCCCGTTTCCCGAAGCCTGATCGAGCGTGTTGTCGAGCGTGCCCGTGTTGACCACGTAGCGCGCCAGGGCAAATGATTGCTGCGGCGCGATCCCTGTGGTTCCAAACGAGAACCCGGCGGCGACGACATTGGTTCCCTGCAGACGGATTTCGCGGATCTGATCGTTGCTGGGTTCATTGAGTGTGCCGAAATCGGTGGTCACCAGGCCGTTGGTCCCGAATCCGCCGAGCAGCGAGCCGCCATTGTTCAACCGAGCGAGGGCGAAATCGTTGGAGAAGTTGGATGAATTGATCGTGGTTCCGGCAACGATGATGTTGTTTCCCGCTTCGACCACGACGCTGAAGGCCTGATCATTCAGGATATTGCCGAAGTCGATGGTCTTCTTGCCGTCGGTATCAAAGGTCGTGTCGAGTGTGCCGTTATTGGTGAGTCGGATGAGCAGGAAGTCCTGGTCACCGTTCACATCGGAGGTGCCCGCGATGAGGATCTTGTTATTGTTGTCGATCACGACGTCGCTGGCCGATTCATTGGCCGCGACCGCTGAGGTGGCAAACAGGCCGGTGGCGTTAAAGGTGCTGTCCAGGTTACCGTCTGCCGTGAAGCGTGCCACGAGCACGTCCTGATCCGTTCCGAAGAAGTTACCCGTTCCGACGACGACAATGTTGGTTCCCTGCAGGACAATGGCAGTGGGGACTTCATTGGTATCGTTGAATCCGGCAAAGTCGGCGACCGCCAGACCGCGGACCGCGAAGGACGTGTCAATTTCTCCCGTGGCGGTCAGCTTCAAGACGCCGAACTGCTGGCCGCCGATGCCATCGCTGACAGGTCCTGTGGCCAGGATGCTGCCGTCAGCGGTCAATACCAGATCGTTGATCCCACCCGTAAACAATGACGTGCCCACGGTCCCGCCGGCACCGAAGGTGGTGTCGAGCGAACCATCGACGTTATAGCGGGCGATCACACCCTGTCCAATAAAGTTGGTGGAACTTCCACCCACCACCATCTTGCCGTCGCCTTGGATGACCACAGCCTGGGCCTCGTCCCCGGCAATGTCCGAAACCGACGTCGCATCAGTCACCACGCGGCCCAGATTTCCGAAGTCAGCATCCAGCACGCCCGCCGACAGCATGGAACGATCCTCCAGCAACTCAATGCGAGAATGCTCCCGCGAGATCGCCAGGCGACGTTTTGACTGCTGCTGGGAATTGCGGAGCCGGGAAACGAACTGACGAATTGCGTGGACTAACATGAAGTAACCTCTCAAGTGAAAGAAATGGATAACAGCAGACAAGAAAACTTGTAGTTCGCCACTGCGTACCAGGCTTCGGCAAGTTGACGGTTACAGAACGGGGGCGACGAGTAGACACATCAGGGGCCTGTCCGGCGAAAATTTGCAGAACGCGGGCAGCCATTTTCCGGAACGGAGATCACGCCAATCCGCTGGTTCGCAACATGATTCCAGTCCTACTGGAATGACGGGAGGGCCACAGTGTGAATGTTCGGTCGCTTAGTAATGGGGATGGCGCAAGCCGGTCAGCCGACCCGAGAACTAAGACATGCACACGATACTACTGCTTTGTCAAAGCCAGGTAGTGAGGTGCCACGGGCTCTGCCAATGCTTCTGGCGAGTCAACTGACACCGGGCACTGGCAGAGCCAGAGACGCCCAATTCTAGAATCAAACGCTGACAAGGCACTGCGGCCGTTTGGCCGCCGTGCGGCGTTCGCGTCCGGCTGAAGTCGCTCAACTATCGCCTTCATCGATATCCGCTGCACCACAGCGCGATATGAATGCGACTCATGCAAATGGAGGCCGGAAACGCGGGTCATCGATTTGTAGGTCCCCGGGGACACCTTCTGTGCCGAGTGGGATTCGTGAGACAATTCAATGACAGTGTGTGGGACACCGTTATTCCCCAGTCGGTCGAGAGATCGCACATTGCAGAGGTTGGGTCCGGAAGTGAAAGTGCGATACTCGTCAGGCGAAACGGGTTTCGAACAACCTCCGTCACAGATTCAAACAACAATGGCGTTTGGTTTCACGAGTTGCAAGAGAAGACAACTGACAAAATCAGAATAGTGAAACAAAAGACATTACTGCATTAAAGTTTAAGTGCGGCTGGAACGCGTCGAGGTCTGGAAGTCAATCTGGCCGCATACTAAAGACAACAACAGATGATTGTTGGAGTCAGAGGTTGGAACGTTCATGCGTGACATCCCGGCCTGCCCAGCATGTTGATGTGATGGACGCTTCGGGGATGCCCGACTCTGCGCTTCCCGGCGACGATTATCGCAAGTACTGCGGGACATCGGCCAGCGATTCATCTGGCAAGACAAAAGAACCTGCGATGACCTCAGCGTTGTCATTGACCAGGTCGGGGAAACGAGAATTCGTCAGCACCTGCACGCTGAAGATCTCCTGCACGGCATCTTCAAACTTGACGAAGGCAATCGTTTCGCTGGTTTCGATGTTCACAACCCAGACGCCGCACGCTCGATCTGCCTGTGGGCGGTCGGCGATGGGAATCCCGCTGAAGACGGCTGATTCCCGGACTTGGGACAGGCCAATGAAGGCGAGCGGACCGAAGAAATCGAGTCCCCGCGTGAAGCCTGGCAATTCGGTCACCGGTTCGTAGGAGCCCGTTTGCGAATTGATAAATCCGAAGCCGCCGGTTCCCGAATGCAGCACCCACAGTCGATCCCGATACCACCGCGGCGAGTGGGGCATCCCCAATCCGCGTGCGACAATCTGATTCGACTCGATATCCATGATGATGCCCCCCGACGGTTTGTTCCGCCGCCAGCCCCCGGCATCATCCGTTTCCCCCAGCGCCGTGACATACTTCGGCCGGCCGTCAACCGCACACAAACCGTTCAGATGGCAGCGATCATCGGGAGTCAATTCAGTAATGAACGGCGGTCGCCAGCGTGGTTGAAAGCTGTAGTTGTGACTGCGGGTACACAGGCAACTGAAGCGCGTGTTGACGAACCACACTTCATCGTCGATCCACGCCATTTCATGAATCTGCACGTCTCCGGTCGCATGCGACGTGCGCGGCAGGAAGCAGACATCATGCTTGCCCGGTGGATCCAGTCGTTGTGAAACGGCGGGGACATTGTGGTATTCCCGAATCTCCATTGCCGTTCCGACGGCGAGTTTGTTGGGGGCAATCGCCATCCCCATCGGTTTGGGAAACAGCCGAAAGTGGGTATTCAACACCCCCCCATCGTTTCTTAAGATCACCAGTCTTCCGGCCTGATAGGTCGTGACCAGCAGCGAAGCCCCAATATGCGCCAGAATCTCGGCAAAATTGGAAGTATGCACGCTGCGCATGGGATGCGGCTCGGCGGGAAGATCTTCTGCGGCCGGAACTGGAACTGGGGCAGATGTGGACATGTGTGATTACCATATGGCAGGAGCGAACTCAGACAATTTCCCGGACTCCACAATACGATTCATCGTACTGCCCGCAATCATCAATCCAAACAATCCGGCGGTGATTGCATTCTAGAGGTACTGACAGGAAGACAGGAAGGATGCGCACAGTCATGCTGCATGTGGCAAATTGAGTACCGCAGATGTGGTGGATTATCCAGAGCAGCCCACGCTTTGGGGCGAATCGAGCCAGAACGCTCTAATTCACTTAGTTGTTTAAGAAGACCTAATGAAGCTGCTCTGTGTCCGCATTGACCATCAGCGGAACGTCTCCGAATATTCGGCAGACCACTTCTGCAGGGCAGAACGAACGCCCTGTGATATCCTGGTCATCGGAGTTTCCGTGTCACCTCTTTGCGCCCTGATCTTCTGTAGCCTGACTCTCGGAGTCGCGAGTATTCGATGGTCGAACGATCCGACTCGGAGAGTCAGGCTACAGATTGGTCTTCCGCCGGGCACCGCGGCAGCTCGCGACTTCTTCGCTCCCTTTAAACACACGAACGCATTCGTAATAACGTTCGCGCGAGTCCCCCACTGCAGAACACAATCCCCACCGTTTCGTCATCAGTCATCAGTCATTGGTCATTCATTCGACATTCGGATTTCGACATTCGTCATTTTCCCCCTCCCTTGCTACCTCCCGACCTCCCGACACCGTATCATTTTAAGCCGCCCCCAGTGGCGCGTGTCGCGACGTTGCCTCACGTTTCGGCGCACCGCCAAACACGTTGATCCCACGGCAGAATTCCTGTACCGAAGAGTTTGCCTCATGCAGCAACCTGTTTATCGCGCCGGCATCATTGGACTCGGTTTTGTGGGCGCCGGAGATCAAGTTTCCGGAGATCGGCTGGGACAACAGGTCGCCGCCCTCGATGGCACTCACTACGAGGCCCTGGACCGGCATCCGCAGGTCCAGCTGGTCGCGGGGAGCAGTCGCGAACCGGGACGGAGACAGCGATTCCAGCAGCGTGCCGGAGTGCCGACTTTTGAAAACTGGCAGGAGATGCTGGCGACGCAGAACCTGGATATTGTCAGCGTCGCCACCTACGCACCGACTCACGCGGAAATCGTCGCCGCCTGTGCCCAAAGTGGGGTCCGCGCGATCCTCTGTGAGAAACCGATGGCGACCAGGCTCCCGGACGCCGAGCGGATGATTGCCGCTTGCCAGCAATCCGGCAGCCTGCTGGTCATCAACCACAACCGGCGGTTTCACCCCCACTATCGCGAGTTGACCCGCAGAATCGCGGCGGGTGAACTGGGCACGCTGACGGGGGTCTGGCTGACCTGGGGGGCAGGGCGGCTCGCCAATATTGGGACGCACTTCATCGATGCCGCCTTGATGCTGACGGGAAGTACCGTGAGCAGTGTTTCCGCCACTCTGGATCCAACCGGTCGGCCCGATTGTCGGGGACCTGAGTTTCGCGATCCCGGGGGCTGGGCCATGCTGCGACTCGACAGCGGCCCGGTGATCCATATCCATGCTCCGGACTATTCGAATTCCCCGGCGGAAGTGCTGATTCACGGCACGCTCGGACGTGCCAGCATCAGCGGAGGAGCAGCGCGGATCGAAAAGTGGGGCGCGGCGCCGGAGAACCTCCCGCCGGTCTCACCGATTTCAGGCACGTCCATGGATCAAGCGGTGGCGGAGATCGTCCAGTGGCTGAACGACGCCACTCCACTGGGCTGCACCGCGGAAGCATCGCGGCATGTCCTGGAAGTCATCGTCGCCTGTCATGCGTCGCACGCACGTCGCGGAACGTGGACCGATCTGCCCCTGTCCGGACTGGATCGCGAGATTGAAGTGCATGCAGGATAGAGCGGCCGCTGCTAGATGCAACCTGACTTTCCCAGTCGGGAACAGTCGACTTCCAGGCCGCGAAATTGGCTGTCGCGGGGACAGCCTGGCGGGTGGTTCGCCGATCAATTCACCGACTGCCGTTGTCCCGAATCTGCGGCGCGGTAGCTGGCGAAGACCGTCTTCAGCACCTGCAGGCTTTCCTGCGCGGTAATCGGCGGCGATTCCAGTCCGGCACAGGCGCGGACCGCGGCCCGCACAAATGGGGTATAGCCGCCAGGTCCCGGCGGTGGCTCAAAGCGTTCGACTTTCGCCTCGCGGCCGGCCTTGGTGGAATAATACTCGAGCGGTCCGTGCTCCATGCCTGACAGCTCCAGCCAGCCATGTTCGCACCAGATCTTGATGTGGGTGTGATACCCCTTGTCCAGGTAATAGCCGGAAGTCAGCGTGCCGAGCGATCCATTGTCGAAGCGCATCACAAGTGCTGCGGAATCCTCCGCATCAATCGGCTGGCCTCCGACGACAGCCGTCAGCGCGGCCACCTCCTGCACTTTGAGCCCGGTGATAAAACCCGCCAGATCCAGCCAGTGCAGCCCCAGCCAGATCAGATGGCCCCCCCCGCCGCGCGCCTTA
>CAZQUW010000001.1:10595-20179 GCA_964596215.1 uncultured Planctomicrobium sp.
TGGTCGCCTGCGGAATGGTCCCGCCGCCGGAGTCTGCCAGAAACACGGCTTCCACTTCCTCCGTACGAGCCAGCGCTTCAAAGTAAGCCCCCAGATGAGCCCCCTCGGAGTTTGTGATGATGCCTACGGGAATACGTTTCATCACGCGGCTCCTGATTGCCGAGGAACTTGAGGAGAAATTCCCACGCACACGGGATTCATATCAATCGCAACAATGTTTACTAGTTCGCAAGAACGGCAGCCCAACAGTGGATACTGCAGCAGGCTATTTGCCGACGCCATGAATTTCTGCCAGCGCGACAATTTGCACAACTCAGCGGTCACGTTGCTGCATCGATCAACCCGGTAATCGGCAGTGCTGGACGGCGTCTCGAGATCGTTCGCTACTGGATTTCACGGATCCGAAACTTCCGAAACTCCAAGGCTGCACCTTCGGCCTGTAATCCAATATGCCCCTCCGGGGGCTGCAAGCCGGTGCCCTCCCAGGCCTGTTGACCATTGCACCAGAAGGTCACTTGATCACCGACCACCAGGACGCGCCATTCGTTCCATTCGCCAGCCGGCTTCTGCAGCTTGGGCACCGCCGTCGCCCCGGTGATCCGGCCCCCGATAAACCCACCTTCGGCGCCCTTAGCGAGATTGATCTGATTGGTGCCGACTTTCTCGCCACTCCGAATGAAGAAGCCGCTGTTGTACTTTTCTTGAGGGGCCCGCCACTCGAACTTCATCTCAAAATCGCGATAGGATTTCGCACTCGCCAAATGCGGTGCGCCACCCCCCGACAGCTTAATCAGACCGTCTGCCACGGTCCAATTTGCCGGCGGTAATGTCTTGCCGTTAAAACGCCAGCCTGTGAAATCTTGACCATTAAACATCGACACAAACCCGGCGGCCTTTTCTGCAGGGCTGACTCCGTTGTCTGCGTGCGGTTCCTGCGCACAGACCGTCGTCAGCAGGCCCAGCCAGAACATGCTCGTCACAACCTGGAGCAGCGATCGTCGAATACGGGCAATAGACATTCTGAGGTCTCCGTGGCTGGTGATGATTCTGTTGATGATTTCCGAAAACAGCGACTTTCTGGTATGGCCAGAACTATTTCGTCTCTTCCCGCAGGACTTCAATCAGTCCATCGCGTTCCGCTTGTTGTAACACGGCATAATCCCGTTCGTTCTGATCGGCATACTGCACGGCAAACTGCCCCACCGCGACGGGAAAATTATCGCCACGCCCGAGATAGCCGCTGATCTTGGCCGCATCCCCCCCCTTGGCGTGCGCCCGGGCCAAAGTCCAGGCACAAATCTCGCCGTAGCGAGACAGCTGCAGGGGATTCATCGCTTCCAGCGGCACTGTGTACTTCATGTCGCGCAACTGCCGGACGTAAAAATCGTAGCCGCGACGCCCGCGTACCCAACCCAGGAAAATATCACTGGCGGACTGCATCAGCCGCTGGCCATGCACGACACGCTCACCCTGGTTGTCGTAGGCACTTGCGCCCGCGTAGGGCGCGAGCACGGAACTGCGTGCCTCTTTCAATTGCAACAGCAGGGGATGATTGTCTTCGGAAAAAAACAGCCCGATCAAGCAGCGCGTCCCGACGCTTCCAATTCCGACCACCTTCACGGCAAAGTCTTCCAACCGATAGCGATCCAGCAGGACACGGCGTTCTTCCGGAAGGGTCAGCCGGTACTCTTCCAAGCCATCCAGGAGGTTCTCGCGGGCTTCCGTATCATCGACGTGATAAAGAACTGGAGGTTCATCAACCAGACGGTGACTGCCCCCTACGGGTTCGGTAATTTTAGGAAACAAATACTCACCCAGCCGCTCCCGCGCCTTATCGCCAATCTCCTTGCGTCGCTCCCGCGCTTCCTCGTCCGGGGCCTCTTCGATCAGCCGTTGATGTTCCAGCCGATAGTACCAGACATCCAGCGGGCTCATTTCGCTGAATTCCCGCAACCGCTGGCGATACGAAATCGCGCAGGCCACCGCGGCGTCCAGCGCTTTCGGCTCGGAATGTCCGACGTCCCGCGCGGCAATTACGATACTGGCCACCAGGCGTTTCAGATCCCATTCCCAGGGGGCCGGAAGAGTCTCGTCGAAGTCATTCAGATCAAACACCAGGTGGCGTTCCGGTGTCGCGAACAACCCGAAGTTCAGCAGATGGCAGTCGCCACACGACTGGACCCGAATCCCCGTCGAGGGGGTCGTCGACAGGTCATAGGCCATCAGGGCTGCTGAACCACGAAAGAACGTGAAGGGACTCTGCAGCATCCTGCCATGTCGAATCGGAATCAATTGCGGCAGGCGTCCCAGATTGGACTCTGCAAGAATCTCCAGGCTATTGCGACGCTCGGGCCCCGCCTGCCAGCCGGCATGTGCGGCCCGCGGTACGACCGCCCGCAGCGACTTGCCCTGTTCGTGACGTTCGACGGAAGACACAGATGTGGAGTTTGTACTGTCGGTCATGAAAGCTCTTCAAGTGAAACGGGAGGAACAGCGCGCATCCCCGCCTCCGGATCATGCGGTCAGACAAGCCTGCATCGCTGGAATAAAACAGGAATCAATGCCGATTTCATACGGTTGGCCGCCGGAGGCGATACTGAATTGATTCAGTCCATGCTGCCCCACCCATCAGGATTTGTCAATGTGTCCAGTGATCTTGATCATGCATCCCGCCTGCTTTCCACAATGTGGTGGCGCATTTTCCGGACAACCGTTGCAGACCTGGGAGTGCAGACCGTCCCAGGCCAAGATATAATCGGGTGTTGATTCAAGCGATACGTGTCAGCAGTATTTTCCAGCGGTTTAGACACCGCGAAGGATCCGATGGCTGGCTTCAAGAAGAAAGAACCGTCCGGGGGATCGACATTCGTTTGCCTGGATTACAATATCACAGTCTGTCTTCGGTTGAGGGTAATCGATTGATGAAGTTTTCAGGACTGCTGATTGCGATACTGCTCTGCGTCAATGTTGCCCGCGCGGAAGATCCCGTCGACTACGCTAAGCAGATCAAGCCGATACTCCAGGCGCGATGCTATGCCTGTCACGGCGTCCTCAAACAGGCCGCCGGCCTGCGGCTGGATACCGCCGCACTGGCTATTAAGGGGGGCGACAGCGGCGGGTCCATTACACCGGGTGACATCGCCGACAGCCTGCTCCTGGAGCGGATCTCCGCCACGGAAGAAGCCGAGCGTATGCCGCCGGAAGGTGAGCCACTCAAGCCGGCGGAAATCGCAGTGTTCAAGGCCTGGATTGCCCAGGGGGCCAAGGCCCCGCCGGATGAACAGCCGGAACGTGATCCCCGTGACCACTGGGCCTTCAAGACCCCCGTGCGGCCGGCGGTGCCGGTCGTCGCCAACACAGATTGGACCAAGAATCCCATTGATGCCTTTATCGCCGCTGAGCACCAGAAACGGGGGCTGAAACCGCAGCCTGCGGCCAGCAAGCATGTCTGGCTGCGACGCGTGTCACTCGATCTGGTCGGCCTGCCTCCGACCCGCGAAGAGCTCGCGGCGTTCCTCGCGGACGACTCCGCCCAGGCATACGACACCGTCGTCACGCGGTTGCTCGACAGCCCGCAATATGGCGAACGCTGGGGCCGGCACTGGATGGATATCTGGCGATACAGCGACTGGTGGGGCCTGGGGGCCGAAGTCCGCAATTCGCAAAAGCACATCTGGCACTGGCGCGACTGGATCATCGAATCGCTCAATGCGGATAAGGGCTACGACCAGATGTTGCGCGAAATGCTCGCGGCGGACGAACTTTATCCCAATGACCTCGATCGCTTGCGGGCTTCCGGGTTCCTGGCCCGGCAATACTTCAAGTTCAATCGCACCTCGTGGCTTGATGAGACCGTCGAGCACACCTCCAAGGCCATGCTGGGCCTGACCTTCAATTGCGCCAAATGCCACGATCACAAATACGATCCGTTCTCGCAGGTGGAGTATCACCGCCTGCGCGCCTTCTTCGAACCGTATCAGGTCCGCACGGACGCTCTCCCCGGCGAAATCGACTTTGAAAAGGATGGTCTCCCCCGCGCCTTCGACTGCAATCTCGACGCGCAGACTTACCTCCTCATTCGCGGTGACGATCGTAATCCCGACAAGAGCCGCGTCATCGAACCGCTGGTCCCCGCGTTCCTGTCGCTCGGCGAAACCAGGATCGAACCGGTCGCCCTGCCGCCCGAGGCCTATCAACCCGGTTTGCGATCATTTGTTGTCGAAGCCCATTTGAAGGCCGCACAAAGTCGGATCGAAGCCGCACGCGTGGCGCTCGCCGCTGCGCAGAAAAAGCTCCTCGAGGCCGAGCAAGCCGCCAAACTCGCCGCCACCAAAACTGAAGAACCCAAACCAGCCGCCGACGCCAAGCCTGTTGTCCGAGATGATTTTGCGACGGCCAAGTCTGATCTCTGGGAAATTCGCGAGGGAATGTGGAGCTACACGAACGGCAAGCTCATTCAATCACTCGCGGGTCCCACGCGATCCGCGTTGCGACTCAAGCAGCTGCCACCCGCTGACTTCGAGGCGAAGCTCAAGTACATTCCGACCGGTGGTGAAACCTGGAAGTCGGTGGGGATTAACTTTGACACCATCGAGCAGAACGAAGTGCTGGCCTATCTGAGTTCCTATGCGGGCGGGTCCAAGTCACAGGTGGCTTATAAGCAAGCCGGCAATTACATCTACCCGGCAGGTGCTGCCCAATCGCGCCCGGTCGATCTCGACAAACCGCATGAAATGATCCTGCGCGTCCGTGGGCCGCTGGTCAATGTTCTGGTCGACGGCGCCCACTCCATCGCTTATCGGCTGCCCGTGCCGCGCCAGGCGGGTCATCTGGAGCTCATTACTTTCGATGCGAAAGCCGAATTCCTGGCCTTCGAGCTCAGTCCTTTGCTGCCATCAGTCACGCTCGTCGACGTTGATTCCGCCACCGCCAAACCGGCTGCCGGTACCATGCCGGTCGACCAGGCAAAACAGGCCGTGGTCGTGGCCCAATTGGCGCTGACGACGGCCGAAACCCAACCCGCGTCGATTCAAGCCCGTGCCGCGGCCGATCGAGCTCGCTATCAACAGCCTCCGGCTGAGACCACCGCCGCGTTGATCGCCGCGGCCGTTCGTGCCGAGCGTCTGAGTACGGCGGCCAAAGCGGATGAAGATGTCGCTGCCGCAGAACTCGAGCTCTTAAAGACCGCTGCGGACAAACGGGCTGAGGTTGAGAAAAAAGTGACCGCCGCCAAGGCCGCGCAGGAGACCGCCCGCAAGGCGATCGAGACCCCCGGCGAAACGTACACGTCGTTATCAGGGTCTTTAAAAACTTTCGAATCCAATCTGGAAACGGAAGACTCGCGCCGGAAGCCATTCCCCAGGACCAGCACCGGGCGACGCTCGGCCCTGGCCAGGTGGATGACCGATCCACGGCACCCGTTACCCGCCCGGGTCGCCGTCAATCACCTCTGGTCACGACATTTTGGACGTGCCCTGGTGCCTACTGTCTTCGACTTTGGACGCAAAGGGACTCCTCCCACACATCCGGAGCTGGTCGATTGGCTGGCCGTGGAGTTCATCGAACACGGTTGGAGTATGAAGCACATTCACCGCCTGATCGTGACATCCAACACTTACCGCATGACGTCGTCGAGGAGTGGGGTTGCCGCTGAAACCCTGGCCGCCGATCCGGACAACCATTTCCTCTGGCGAACCAATCCCATCCGCATGGAAGCCCAACTGGTCCGCGACAGCCTGCTGCATCTGGCCGGAGAACTCGACCTGACTCGGGGTGGCCCGCCACTTTCCGTCGATGATGAAACATCGCGCCGGCGCAGCCTGTACTTCGTCCATTCGCACAATGAACACCAGAAGTTCCTGTCGATGTTTGATGACGCCAGCGTGCTCGAGTGTTATCGCCGTTCGGAAAGCATCGTGCCGCAACAGGCCCTGGCCCTGGAGAATAGTCCTCTGGCGACCGCCATGGCCGAAAAGATCGCCCAGCGGCTGACGGCTGCGAATCCGAATTTGTCCGACCAGGACTTTATCCGCTCGGCCTTTCTGACGGTTCTCGTGGTAGAACCATCCCCAGCAGAACAAGCGGCAGTTGTTGAAGCCCTGGGACGCCTGACCGCGATCGCCAGGACTAAGAATCAGCCCCATCCGGAACTTCAGGCTCGAACAAACTTAATTCAAGCATTAATTAATCATAACGATTTCGTGACGGTGCGCTAGTATCGATTCAGGCGCAGATAAACGAGTGCTTTGTCAAAAATAAACAGTTGGGTGTCACTGGCTCTGTCAGTGTCTGGGCGACGGCGAAGCAACGCTCGCCAGCATTCAACAGGCGCATACCATAGGAGTTCTCTCATGAATTCAAACCCCTTCTCATCGAACTCTGGCGGCATGCATCGTCGTTCCTTCCTGGCCGATGTCGGTATGGGTTTTACCGGACTGGCACTGGGGGCGATGCTGGCTCGGGATGGCGTCCTGCGTGCTGAAGCCGAATCAGACTGGCAGCCGCCCGATGGCAAGCCACACTTCACACCACGGGCCAAGAATGTCATCTGGCTGTTTATGAACGGCGGGGTCTCGCAGGCCGAATCGTTCGATCCCAAGCCCGAGCTGACCAAGTACGCCGGCAAGTCGATCCTCGAGACGCCCTATAAAGATGTGCAGAATCCCGAGAAGCTCAAGCTGGCCCGCGTCACCGTGATCAACGACGCCAACGGACAGCAGCGGAATAA
Source organism: uncultured Planctomicrobium sp. (assembly GCA_964596215.1). Taxonomy (GTDB): domain Bacteria; phylum Planctomycetota; class Planctomycetia; order Planctomycetales; family Planctomycetaceae; genus JAKFVC01. The sequence continues at coordinate 17,323 of CAZQUW010000001.1, forward strand.
GCTCTATCCGTTGCAGGTCGGGTTTAGAAAATACGGTCAGGCGGGGATCGAACTCAGCGACTGGGTGCCGCACGTCGGCAGTTGCGTCGACGATATCGCCGTCATTCGTTCGATGTTTACCACCGACGACAACCACGGCGCGCAGACGCAATTTCATTCCGGCCGGCACATGCTGGATGGTGAGTTCCCGACGCTGGGGGCCTGGGTCCATTACGGGTTGGGATCGCTCAACGACAACCTGCCGCAGTTCATTTCGATGGGCAAGCGCGAGTACTGGAACGCCAAGGACGGCCACTACCTCGGCCCGGCCCATGATGCGATTCCCATCCGCGTCGATCCACAGAATCCGCTCGATTTTGGTAAGCGGGCCAAGGATCTGACGGCGGACGAACAACAAATTGGCTTTGATCTCGTTGGCCGGCTGAATCAGTTGAAGGCGGTCGAATATCCCAATGATCCGGCGTTGAACGCACGCATCAAGGCCTATGAACTGGCCTATCGCATGCAGGCCTCGGTACCCGAAACGCTCGATCTGAATACGGAGACCAAGGCGACCCAGGAACTGTACGGGTTGGATGATCCCGCGACCAAAGACTTTGGCATGCAGATGCTGGCGGCACGTCGCTTCGTCGAGCGCGGCGTCCGCTTCATTCAAGTTCAGCACGGGGCGGGGGGGGCCGGTGCGTGGGATGCGCACGGGGGGTTGAAGGCGAACCACGAGCGGAACTTTAAAGCGGTCGACAAGCCGATTGCTGGTCTTTTAAAGGACCTCAAGCAACGCGGGTTGCTCGATTCCACCATCGTGCTGTTCGCCAGTGAATTCGGGCGCACGCCCGGCTCGCAGGGAGCCGACGGGCGCGATCATCACATTTTTGGGTTCTCGGTCTGGATGGCGGGCGGTGGAATCAAAGGGGGACTCGTCCACGGTGCCACTGATGAAATCGGCTTCCACGCGGTGGAGAACCGGCATTATGTCACCGACATCCACGCGACGATTCTCAAACAACTGGGGCTCGATTCCCGCCGACTGGAAGTCCCCGGTCGAAAGCGGCTCGACATCGATCACGGTAAGCCGATTACTGAAATTCTGGCGTAAGTCGGTGTTTGAAAGGACCCGGCCTCACGGCACGGGGCTCACGAAGAACATCGTTCAAGGTGCAATCCGCGGCACTCACGCAAATCGATCGCGCAGGTACATCAGAATCGAATCCAGGAGCGCGTGCCGTGCACTGCGTCGCGAGAACGTGTGGTCGGCGTCTTTAATAAACGAGATCTGCAACTGGCCCGCTCGAAGTAACCGGTTTGCTTCCTGCCTGGCCTTGTGCATCAGGATGCTGTAGCCCGGATCGCTGACCGCGAAAAACATGGCCAGTGTCCGCCCCGCGCGGCTGATACTCGCCAGGTCCGCCGGCAGATCGTCCTTGACCGGGTGTGACGCAATTCGTACCGACGCCGGGGAACCGGTCTCGTGGTGATCCGTCTGCGTCCTGGCACCACTCAGTCCCAACCGATTCAGCAGTAATCTGGCTGCCCCCCACAGACCGATCTCCGTCTGGCCGCTGAGCAACTTCAGCCACTTCTTGGGCTGCAATGCCGAGCTCAGATAATAATGCCGCGCGACTAATTCGCCGACCGGGGCCGACTCCAGCGTCATGCCCTCTTTCCAGAAGAACGTCAGCGGGTTGAGTAGAACACTTTCGACAAGTGCGGGGTTGGGAATACTCGCGGCCGATTGAAATGCCGCATAGGCGCCGGAACAGAGCCCCAGCAGCACACATTTCTGCACGCCGAAGTCACGCTGCAACACGCTGATCGCCAGGTCCACGTCGCGAAATGCTGTCCCGGGATAGGTCTCGTTCTCAACGGCGAGATTCTCCGCAACGCTGTCTCCCAGCCCGTTGATATCCATCCGCAGACAACGATAGCCGTGCGCCGCCAGTTGACGGGTCAGATGGACATGCAGGCGGCCCGGACCGATGTGATAGGCAGATCCTGAATTCAAGACGATAATCGCCGGCAACTCGTCTGCCGCCGCACCCGCAGGCTCGCTCAGGATGCCGAACAGATCAGGCTCCGCACTGATGCGCACCAGGCGTTCCTGAATTTGTGGACTATCGCCCGCGATCAGCGACGATTCGGGGCGTTGCGGCATCTGGACGGCGCTCGGTCCGAGCTGACCAAAGTCGACACTCAACTCACCCACAGTGTCGGAAACAATCTGGGTGTGGAGCCACGACACAATCTGCAGAATGGCGGAATCGGGGACCTGGCAGCGATGCGGCTCGGCGAGCATCTCCAGGTAACCAGGGACCTGGATCTGCTCGACCGGAAAGCCCAGGCTGACACAGCGGTCGCGCCAGCGCAGATCAACCGGGTGATCATCCCGGCCAACGATCAGGGCCCGCTGGCACCAGGGATGTGACTTCAGCAGATTGACCTGCGACAACTCGGCCGCGGCGAGCTTGCTCAACACAAAGCCCCCCGCTTCGATATCGCCCGTCGGAGCTTCATGCGGAGCAGGGCGAAATTCGGCCGTCAGTTCGATGGCGGTCATTTCCCGTACGAAGGCCCGGCCGTTAATGACGGGCGCCCACATCACCAGATTCTCGACCTCGACCTCTTCAGCGGCCAATGCGGCCAGTGCGGCACCGATTCGAAGCCCCACAATGCTGACTTCCCGGCACCCCAGGACCTGCCGCATCCACTCGACGGCATCTCGCAAATTTGCCTGCCAGGTCGCACAGCGATTCGGATCTTCATCGATGCCGGACGAGTCTCCCGTCCCGTGCCAGTCAAAACGCAACGTCGGGACACCCTGATTTGCCAGGTCGTCGGCCAGGTGCCGCAGGCTGCGGTG
>CAZQUW010000001.1:20279-52556 GCA_964596215.1 uncultured Planctomicrobium sp.
ACGTCGGGACACCCTGATTTGCCAGGTCGTCGGCCAGGTGCCGCAGGCTGCGGTGTGCATGGAGTTGCTCGTAACCGATTGACGGGCAGATGATGACACCATGATCGAGGCACGGTTGGTCCGCGCCGGTATGCAGCCACGCCATTAAAGGCTGCCCCTGACTCGGCAGATAGAACGCATCCCTCCGTACCGCCGCATTCTGCAGCGTCTTCAGGGTGGCAGTTTCGTTCTCATCTTTTGATACAGCTGCGGACATTGGCAGTCACCGCCTCATCACATTTAGTTCGGTGCGGAAATTCGAATCGGCAGACTCAGGTTCAGGGCTTCAATATCGACTTTAAAGACTGCTGGCGTGGCTGTGTGGGGTCGAAATGTCACAGTCTTGACGCGTTGCGGAGCCAGGTGGAAATAGTTGTCGTCCGGCAGAAATCCCTTGGCGTGCAAGCGAACGGCATGCATCAAGCTGTCGGATCGAAGCGCGACTTGATAGTCGGTCGCATTGATCCTTTCGGCGGTTCCTTCCACAGTGACTGCCGCCGGAACAGGGTCACGTCGGCGAATAAAATGGAAGGCTTCGCTGACAATCTGGCGGTCCGAGTCATACCAGGTCACGATGGCCACATCGTGATGCGGCGGTCCAAATCGGTAGGCATAACTCACATCGTAGAATCCGCCCAGAATCTCGTCGGCACTGAACACCTTGCGTGAACGACCGGCAAGCTGAACGGCGACTTCCTGACGGGCCACGATGACATTGGGTTCTTTCAACAGCACGACTTCGACGTAGCCGGAGCAGGGGACTGCGGTCTCATTCACCAGATGCACATGCAGCCCATTCAAGCCTTCGTCGGTGACCGTCAGCTGCCGTGATTGCCAGGCTCGCTTCAAGTAATAATAGGCAGACTTCGGAATTCCGTTGGAGTCGACAATTCCCCAGCCGGCCGCTGGCCACAGATCTTTAAAGAACCAGACCAGCCCCCCCTGATTATGGCTGTGATTGCTGCGCCATTCCGCAAAGGTCCGCGTCATCAATTCGCCCGGAACAGTGCGGCTCAGTTCGAGATACCGTGGCATGTCCCACGACCGCAACTGCACTGGATCGACGCCGTAGAGTTCACGCAAGTAATGATCGCGAACATCTTCAAAATCCCAGCCGGCACCGGTGTCACGGGGGACGCGGCGTTTCCACTTCGGATCGTGGATGACCGGCACTGCGCCACCGGTGATCTGATCGATGGTCTGTGGCTCGGGAATGTTGGCGAAACCCAGGCACTCGGGGGTGAATTTCACATCCGCCTGGCGTAATTCTGCCGTCGAGCGCAGGTAGGCACCGACGCCGTAGTAGTGTGTAACGCCTTCGCTGGCATGGAACGGCAGCACGCCCCCGCTGGGGGTCGACGGCACATATGCTGTACCGGGATGATGCGCAGCACACAGGGCCGGCAGGTCCTCGCCAAACCAGCTGTTTCGCCAGACATCGCGCGGCATCCCCAGCATGGCCGCCTGCTGTTCGATTTCACTGTTGCCGCAATAGACGACAACCGACGGATGCGATGCCAGGCGACGCAGTTGCTGTGTGGCCTCTGCCGTGACATTCTGCTGGAACTCCGGATTGTCGACGGGGTAATCCATGTTGGCAAACATGAAGTCCTGCCACACCAGGATTCCCAGCTCATCGCACAGCTGATAGAAGTGGTCACTCTCATAGGTCATGGTGCCGCCAACGCGCAGCATATTGACGCCCGCATCGCGAGCCAGCCGCAGATCGTGGTCGAGCGACTCTGCAGTTCCCGTCAACGTCAGGAGATCGCTGACTGTCCAGCAAGCACCGCGGCAGTAGATTGATTCGCCGTTCACACGAATGCCGAACGGGCCATCCGGTTTGACTTCCAACTGACGGAAACCAATGGCAGGGCAGGGCAGGTGGTGCGTCTCCGCTCCCACTTGAACCCGCAGTTCGCAATCGAGCAATTCCGGCCGCCCATGCGTATGCGGCCACCACCGCGGCGGGTTGTCAATCTGGATCTCGCCACTGATGACGCATCCTGCCGTCTCGGAGGAAATCGCGAGCCGCGCCTCGGATTCACCCACATGCAACGTCACAGCATCGGGCAAAGTGGCAGACGTCAGGCGGGCCGTAACGTTGACGATCCCGGTTGTCCCTGCAAGCCGCGATGGCAGGTGGACATCATGCAAAATGAACGGTGCACACTCGATGCGGACGTCGCGCCACGGGCCAATTGCGGGTGCCGTGGGCGACCAGCCGGGGATTCGTCCCTGCAATGTGGTACGCAGCCAGCGCAATGGCTGCTGGGCGACGAGATTCGTTTTCCAGCGCGGGCGTGGCCGCTTCTGTTTCAGGTCTTCGGCCACCGATCTGAACCGAATTGTGAGTTCGTTCCCGGCATTGAACATTAAGAGGTTCGACACATCGACGCGATGCGCGCGAAACATGTTATTGGTGACGAGTAGTCGCTGACCGTTCAGCCAGACTTCCGCTAAAGTCGCCAGGCCATCGAGACACAACTGGTACGATTGGCCCGTGATGCGCTCGGGTGCCTGGAAGGTTGTGCGAAACCACCAGTCCTGGGCATCGATATCCGTCGGTTCGTCAAAGCTCCAGCGGCCAGCCGCATGCAACGCGGAGGCGACGGTGCCAGGAACGGCCGCCGGCATCCATGCGGAATTCGCTGCAGCAAGTTGATCAGGATGAGAGACCTCATGCGGACGATGTGCGCAACACGACCACTGGCCCAGGTTCCATGGGCTGCTGTTCGTGGTCTGATTAGCGGGTACGTCCAGGACGTCGTGCATCGACGGAGTTCCTCAAGAATCCTCAGAATAGTCGCGATACGATAACTCGGCATTGGCCTCACGCTGCCGGGCTCGCTGGTCTGTCCTGATTACCGGAGTAAATTCAATTTCAAGTGGTCCATCGCCGAACTCCAGACAGCGGCCATGTCATCGACAGGAGTCAGGTCGAGCGGCTTCTTGCGCATCATGGCGCGGGCCAGCTGGAACTGCATCGACTTGGCACTGGTGGACAGTCTGGCGAACGCGGCGGCCGGTTGTTCCAGATTTGGAACTTCGTGCGCGTGCAGCCATTGCAGATACGTGGCGGCGAGTTCGTAGCATGCCCCAAACTGCCGCAATGTGGCGAACGAATACTGGTGAAAAACTTCCAGCGGCGATTGGGCTAACCAGTCCAGGTCAGCCGCAAAGCGGGGCTTAAATTTTTCAAATGGATTCGCTTCCGGCAACGCTTCCAATTGGCGCCGCAGCAATGACAGCGACTTTTCGACGAGATCTGTTCCCGCCAGCGCCGCGTTGGTTCGCCGTTTGACGAACTCGAAATAGGGGGGCAGCATCTCAGGACCATTGGGACCTGTAATACGGAAGACCTTGGAAAAGTCATCCCCGCTGAGATGATAAAAGCCTTGCCCGTGGTAATAGCCCACGCGCTGACCAGCGACGTCGATATCAATAATGGCGACCGTCGACTTCACATGCTCGCGCAGGTACGCCGTCCCGGCCGTATCGGGCAGATAGTAGGAATCCAGTTCGACCAGGACCGGCCGACCGAGCCCCACCTGCTCTTCGATATGCGCGACCAAGGGACGCCAGACCGCCAGTTCCTGGATGTCCAGCCCGAACAGTTCCCGCAGGTCACTGTGCGGAAACTTAAAGAACGTCCATTGGTCCCCTTCGAAATCGATCGCTAGAGTGAACGGCAGCGCGGCCAGCGGTTCGAAACCCCAGCCGTGCAGCAGCTCAATCAATACATCTACGTAGCAATTCGTTTCGGCCCAATCGCGTTCCCTGGTGTGGATCAGATGTCGCTGATGACTCTCTGGATCCGCGAGAAACACGTGCTTGGTCATAATGCGAGTACACTCTTCACATCAGAAGGCCATTTGTCCGTATTGAAACCGTGCTTCATGAACAGGGCCAGGGCGATTCGCTCGAGGCCGAACCCAATGCACGCCGTATGTGCGTATTCACCATCCGCCGTATGAATGTCAAACGTGTGGCCGAAGTGGTCCAGGTGACAATTACACGAGGTAATCGCCGTGGGCTTTTCGTCGGTGGCCACGGCATGGACCAGTTCATACTTGAGGTTTTGCTCTTTCTGAGTCGCAGCCATCATCTTGCCACCCCGTCCGAAGAACGGATCATTGGCTATCACGCAATCCACTTCCAGACCGACCGACAGCAAGATCTCCTGGCCGAGTTCCAGCCAGTAGTCGCGATGTTCGAGGGCCTCTTCGGGCGTCCCCAGGCGGACGAATTCCCGCTGGCGGAAGATCTGCATGCGGGCCGGATCAATCGACGGTTCGTGACGGAACACGAACGATCGCAAGTCAACCAGCCGTCCCCCTTCGGGCAGCATCCCCGTCGCTGTCGGATAGAGCGGATAGCAGGCCGCAGGGGTCAACATGACTTCGGTCGGATTGAGATCCTTCGTCCAGTCTTCACCGGCAGCTCGCTTCTGCAGCATCTTGACGTGATCGAGTTCATTCCCCGTAAAGCTGTGGACCGAGCCCATCAGGTCGGGGAACGATTCGATATGAGTGGTTTTTAAGTAGTTCTTACGGCTGAAAATGGCCGGGAAGCGAATCACTTCGGCCTTCAGTGGCTGGGCGCGTTTAGTCACATAGGCTTCAAAGTTTTCGATCACACCTTCGAAGGCACCGGCATGTCCATAGACACCTGGCACCCCCAACGAGACCAGCAGGCCCGCCTCCAGCAATTTCGACTGACATTCGCGGTACGCTTCGGTGATGTTTGTGGTAGCGATACACATGATTAATAGCCTTCTTTATGTGCCATCAGCATTGTGGCGTTAAGTTTCGTAATGCGATCGTTGTTCACCATCAGGGCGGCGCCGTAGGAATCTCGCAGGTGCCGGGACAAGCTGAATTTCGAGTCGTTGCGATAGCCCGAGATCCCGCAGATCAACAAGGCCGCGCCGACGATTTCTACAATCCTTTGCGAGCACGACACCTTGAGATTGTTGGTACGAATCGAGAACCCGAAGCCGTGAAACAGGTCGGGGCAATCGGCCGTCAGCAAGTCCTGGTATTCGCGCGTCAGGCTGAGAACGTTGTGCCGCATCTCCTGCAAGACTTGATCGACTTCCGCCAGGCGAATCGCACACAGGGGCGTTTCGCCGGGTGTCTTACGGGCCTCGGCCCGGACGAAGGCGCGGGCGCGATTGACTGCATCCGCCGCGATGCCCGACCACAGGGCACCCCACACAATGTGTGAGTAGGGATGCATTGTCTGGGACAGGATGTCATTAAACGGGGTCGGCAGGATCTGCTCCGTAGCCCCGATCGCCGTCAGGGTAAAGCCCGAACTGCAGGTGCCGCGGAACCCCATGGTATCCCATGTGGAAAGTGGCTCGGCAGTAAACTCGCCGCGCTTCACCAGCACCTGGACTTGTTCGCTCGCCGGGGCATCCGGGGCCCGCCGGCAGGTCACCAGGATGTCGTCTGCGGCTTCGCCGTACGAGATCACCGGTGCCTTTTTCGTTAAGGTAAAGTTGTCGCCGTCGATCTCAATGGCGCACACGCTGGAACGCAAATCACCGCCGGTACCGATTTCGGTTGTGGCCGACGCCATCAGCCGTTGTTCGTCGACCAGGCGGCGAAGGTACTGGCGGAAGTATGCGGATTCCTGAGCATGATGGACGACGCACGCCACTTGAATGCAGTGCATCGCATAGATCATCGCCGACGAGCCGCAATATTGCCCGAGCGCCTCGCAGATTTTCGCGATCTGTAAGATGTTCAGCCCCATCCCGCCATATTCGGTGGGAACGTAGGCGCTGAGCAGTTTTGCATTGCATAACGCGGCCATGGCTTCCGCGGGAAACCGGGCATCGCGGTCGACATCGGCCGCGTGAACCGCGAGGACGTCTTTACCGATCGCGTGCACCTGTTTTAACAGGTCATCGCAATTCAGCACCGGTTCCTCGGCTACTTCAATGACGGGCGTGATCATGGTGAGATTGCATTTCCAGAGGATCGTACTCGGCACGGCCGTGAATCAGACTGAATTGGCACGGCGCTCGCGAGCAGTATGTGTTAGTGACGGCTGTGTACTGACTAGCCGGCAATGTCAGACAGGGCTTCGGCAATGGTGGCGACGCTGCGAAACGTCACGCGACTCAACTTCGATTCAGGAAATTCAATATCGAAACGGTCTTCTAAAGCCAGCATGATCCCCACTGTGGCCAGGGACGTCAGGCCGGCGTTGTAGAGATCGCTGTTCTCGTCCAGGCTGTGAACGTCGACTGACAAACGCCCGTGCTGGGCGAGAACTTCGCGAATGGCATGGGTGTCGATTAACGTCTTCACAGGGGTGTCGCTCACGATGTCAGGCTCCCGATTTCAAGTCCAGTAGAAACAGCCAGTCCAATGTCGCCCGCGGTGTAATTCCTACATCCGCGCCAACCGGCCACGGCACGTTGACACTTTGCCAACGTCGTCATGCAATCAACTTCAGCTTGGCAGGGGGCACCCCAGAGACATTCTGTAGTGTTACGCTGGACCCTGGCCGGTCATGACACCTGCCAGGAACGCGGTCACGCGTGCTTGCTCCAGCGCTCTGCCAACTTCTCTGCCCATTTGACCCGCAGGCCAACGTCCGCTTTTTGCGACATCAGCGAAGTCTAGGTCACGCCCGCTCGCTGTGCCGAAAAATGTTCACATTTTTTCCGTTATCTGACACGGCTCCGTGCTGCGTCAGAGTTTTCTAGAACCTCTTGCCCCAGCAAGACTTTCCGTCAGTGGCAGCCTGCCTGTCTGGTAGGCCGCCGAACCCGAAATCGTGGTCTCAAACGGCTGACAGGTCTCGCAACATGGCACTGGCATTTTGTCATTGTTTGGTTCTGGGGTCGGGGGCCACTGGCACTGCCAGTACCGGTTGCCCTTTGAGTCGCAGAAAGCACTGGCCGAGCCAGAGGCACCGTACTTCTTAGCTTTAACAGATCACTAGTCCCCGCGGCGTGCGATATATAAAAGCGACGAATAAACCTCATCACGGCTGCGACTGCCCAGGGTTTCTCCCCAATCCCCCAGGCACTCGATCGGCTCGTAACCGGCATGAATTAACTGCTGCAATTGCGCATCACGAGCGATGTAATAGTGCAGGGTGTGGTAGTTGTTTCCAGAATCGTTGAAGAGAGCGTAGTCCAGCTCACAGCGGTGGAACGGCTTAATTCGCCGATGATTCAGGCTCGCCTGCACGTAGTCCACCAGCTCGCGCAGCTGTGTGATCGGGTTCCGATGAAACTTGAGCTGCGGACCAGTTCCTGCGTGGATAAAGTTGCGGTTGTGGGTCGAGAAGACCAGTAATCCCCCCGGGACCAGGACACGCCGCACTTCATTCAGAACCTGCAGCCGCTCTGGATGCGAAACGGCATCGAACAGATTGGCGACCGCAAACACAGTATCGAAGGTTCCGTCGTCAAATGGCGACAGTGACCGCATATCGCCTTCAATGAAGTCGAGCCCTGGAAATGTCTTCTGGCAATGTTTGACCATATGGGCCGAGACATCCAGCCCGACGTACTGTTTGACCAGAGGACGCAGATAGGTCGTCAACCGACCCGCTCCACAGCCCAGATCGAGAACACGCTGCCCATGGATATCATCGCGATATCGTACCAGGGCGGTCGCCTCCGAGGGATGCAGTTTGACCGGCGCATACGTCTGCACCAGGTCCACTTCACGATACAATTGGCCGTTAATGACGTCCTGTGCAGTGTCGGACGTGGGGGCTGCGGTGACAACCATTGCGGCTCCTGGAAGTTTGTTCTGGATTCAGCGTGCTGCGTCGCGACATTCCATAAGCCTGAAACGCCCCATCGCGATCTGCCCTGGCGACTTCCTCACAATGTGAGCGTCGCGATGGATTGTTGCGGCTCGTTTCAACAGCCGAGAGTCTGCCCCGCAGGCTGACGTAGATCTGACAGATTGACGCCAGAATTCATTCGCCCGGTGTGTTGTCAATAAACACAGTCAACACGTACGAATTATTGACTTCAGTCCCGCGAACGCCAAATTGAAAGCCGCGAAACGGCAGGGTTTTGGCCAAGTGCCAGGCATCGCGACGACAAGATGATCTCTGACGACATGCTGCCGAAACGCAACACTCGAGCTATTGGCAGAGAATTGAGAAGAGGTAAGTTTGCGATAGAGCTCGGCAGACCCATCGTCTTGCGTTCGACGCTCAAGTTGCCGGCACTGCTGAAGTTGAAGCTGCTGCCGTCGAGAATTCGAGTTGCCGGACTGAGTCCCATTTCCTGCTCGGGCAAGTCACCCTACAGCGCGCGGTGAAATAATGAAGCACACGGTCACGCAAACAACTCCATCGCCGGGGTGCCCTGACCGTCTTCGGTGACGTAGAACGGTCGTTGTTCGATATCGAACACGGTCTTGGGACTGACCCCCATCGCGGTCAGGATCGTCGCATGCAAATCGGTGACGCTGAGTGGCTTCTCGATCGCCACAAAGGGGCGTTCCGGGGCCGAGGCCCCATATAAGAAGCCCCGCTTGACGCCGCCGCCCCACATGACCACGCATGACCCGCCCGTGAAATGCCGATGCTGGCCATAGTGCTTTAATTCCTGCAGCACATCGACCCGCTCGGTCGCCTGGTCCTGGGCCTTGGACCCCGGCTTACCCTCCATGATCATATCGCGGCTGAATTCGCTCGCCAGAACTACCAGCGTCCGGTCCAGCAGACCGCGGGATTCGAGATCTCGAATGAGCTGTGCAATGGGCAGATCAATCTGCTTCTTCATGGCGGTCAGCGTGGTGTGACCGTTGGCATGCGTGTCCCAGTTGAGGAACGGAACATACTCGGTCGTGACTTCGACAAAGCGGGCCCCCGCTTCCACCAGGCGCCGGGCCAGCAGGCAGCCGCGACCGAAACGCCCCGTGTCGTACTTGTCGTAGGATTCCTTCGGCTCCAGCGAAATATCAAACGCTTCGCGTTCTTTCGCCCCCAGCAGGCGATAGGCGTTGTCCATGGCCCGCAACATCGATTCCTGCTGGTAGTCGCTGAGGTACTCTGGCCGCGGGGACTTGTCGAGCAACTTGCGAAACAGCTTGTTCCGGTTCTCGAAGCGGCCCGTTTCCATTCCTTTGGGCGGGCGGACCGACTGGGCGGCCTCCTCGGGAAACGGCAGATTCATCGGACCAAATTCGCTCCCCAGAAAACCCGCGGTGGTGAAGGCTTTCAATTCTTCTTGCTCACCGACCCCTTCCAGCCGTTGCCCGATATTAATGAAGGGGGGAATCACCGGATTCTGGGGACCCAGGATCCGGGCCAGCCACGCCCCAATGTGCGGGCAGGCGACCGTTTGCGGCGGAATATAGCCGGTATGCCAGTGGTACTGATGCCGCGAATGCAGAATGCTTCCCAGGTCAGGCAGCACGTGCGAACGAATCAGCGAGGCACGGTCCATCACCTGGGCGATGTTTTCCAGCCCCTGGGTGATCTTGATGTTGTCGACGACCGTATCGATGGCGGGAAACGTGCTTTCGACGTCTTTTACCGGCACTCCCGCCTTGAACGGGACGTACCGCTTGGGATCGAACGTATCAGGAGCCGCCATGCCGCCCCCCATCCAGAGCAGGATGCAGGAATCGGCCTTCGCCGCCGGATGGACGATCTTCTCACCCGATTCCGCAGCGGTCAGCAGACGTGGCTCGCGCAGCATGAGGGCGGCTGCACTGGCCGCGGCCATCTTCTGCAGGAACTCGCGGCGCGTTTCGTATTCCAGTGAAAAGTTCGAGCTCATGATTCGGAATTCTTCCTGCATCCAACACTCAGTTTGCATTCACCGGTCGGCAAATGCCTGTATACCCGCCGCAAAGCCCCGGCAGTCTGATACCCGGGTGAATGCCGGGCATCCGCCTGCTGGCGCTGCGGGCTGGTCTCTTTATCTTACCATCTGGAACTCTGGCAGCATCACCACGCTCCACAAGGCATCTTGAATGCCTTGTTCCGTCAGCGTGTCACCCAGGGCCTCCGTCAGTACGGCCAGTTCCTCCGTGGACGGTTCCCGGCTGAGGGCAAAGCGAAAGAGCCACTGGACAAATTCCTGCGGAGATTGCCAGTTCCGGGCCAGCAGCTGCTTCGATCCGCGATCTAAAGTGTCGGCGAGAATCTGGCCGTTGGACAGGTCAATGGCTTCGAGTGTCGTTAAATCGGACGGACGAACGGTGACAATCTGATCGCGATTGGGGCGTCCCAGGGACCGCATCAGGAAGTCACTCTTCACCAGTGAGGCACGTACCATCAGACCGGCGGTTTCCGCTCCCTGGGATAAGATCGTGGCCAGTTCCGGCGCGACCTGACCGGACCAGACTTCAGGCCGGGCCACGAGTGCAGCAGGCTGCCAATCGGTAGGAGCGGTTGAAAAACGTCCGTTCCGATCGGGCTGTTGCGACGTCCATTGCCAGCGGTCATCGGAAGCCAGCGTCGCGAACGTTCCATCGGCTTGATAGGCCCGAGCCTCGAAAAACAGCCCCGCCGGATTCGGGCCGCTGCCCCCATTTTTGGCGACGATCACAATCTCATTCTTACCAGCCTGCAATCGATTCGACAGCAAGCTGGCGTCAGGGGCGTTCCAGGTTTCGCCCGCCTGGACCAGTTGCCCGTTCACGGTCAACACATAGCTGTTGTCGCAAGTGATGGCCGCCACGGCCTGCGTCGGGGCCCCCTTCAACTCCCACGTTTGTCGCAAGGTGATGGTTTCGCCCGCAGCCGCCTGGGAACTGTCCGCACGGGACCAGATCCACTTTCCCCGCAGGGTTTGCGGTGTAGCGTCGGCGGCCGGCTTACCACGCAGGAGAGGTGCATCGATACGCTTCGGCGCGTCGCCCGTCAGTTGCCAGACGGCATCCATGAACTGCTCGGCCGTCAGCCGCCGGGCCCGAGGGCCGGCGTATACGTACTGGCTGTCATTAAGATCCTTGGTGATCTTCTGCACTTGCTCCTGATAAGCCCGCGAGGTCGCGATGAATGCAATCATCTGCTTCAGATCGTAATGCCGGTCGGCAAACTCACTGGCGAGATAATCCAGCAGGTCATGATTCCAGGGTTCGGTCTGCATGGCATCGATTGGATGGACGATTCCGCGTCCCATCATCCGTTGCCACAAGCGATTCACGATGGTCCGGGTGAAACGTCCGTTTTCCGGATGGGTCATCAAAGCCGCGAGTTGCTTTAAACGCTCGGGCTGCGGGGCCTGCGGATCGATCTGACCGAGTTCCGGAAACAGCCAGGCGGCCGTCGCTGTCTGGTTGACAGGCTTGTCGCAACGATGAATCTCGAGTGGCCGGGTCGAATAGATCGCGGCCAGGCCATAAGCTTCACTCAGTTTCCAGCGATCGATAAAACTGTCATGGCACGAGGCACACTTCAGGTTAATCCCCAGCAACGCTTGCCCCACGCTCTGGGCAAATTGAATCTCCACAGTTTGCCCGGCACTCACTTCGCCCCGCCAACGAATTCCGTTCGCAAATCCGGCGCTGTCCGCGTTCGGAGGAGCGATTAACTCGCGGACCATGACATCATAGGGCTTGTTAGTGACCAGTGACCGATAGAGCCACTTGGAAATCTGCGTCCGCCCGCTGGTGATAAAACCGGTTCCCGTGTAGTCGTTCCGCAGCAGATCATTCCAGAATGTCAGCCAATGCTCCGCATAATCCACATCCCGCGCCAATAGTTCCTGGATTAACAGCTCCCGCTTCTCAGGCCGGGAATCTCCCAGGAACGCTTGCAGCTGGGCCGGCGTGGGCAATAGGCCGATCACATCCAGATAAGCGCGACGAGCGAACGTGGCGTCGTCGATCCCCTGGGGACGAGCCTGCTTCTGCTGCGCCAGGTGTGCATCAATGATGCGATCAATGGGGTGTGTTCTACCGTCGACAGCGGGTGGCAATTCCGGCCGCCGCGGCTTCAGCGGGGGCTCGTAGTTGCGCTTGCCGAACGTGAACCCGTCGGCCCAGGGAATTTTGGCATCGATCCATTGAGTCAATAGCGCAATCTGGTCCGGTGGCACACGGGCTCCGTCCGGTGGCATTTTCAAACCGTCATCCGACGAGAGAACGCGCTGGATCAGTTCGCTCCGGCTGCCCATCCCCTCGATGACTGTTTTCCCCGATTCGCCCCCTGCCAGCAGGGATTCACGCGTATTCAGCGACAATCCCCCCTTTTTTTGATCCCCCGTGTGGCACTTACCACAATGCTGTTTCAAAATGGGGACAATGTCATGAGCGAAGTCGATGTCCTTCGCGGACAGGCCAGCAGCGGACGCCAGGCAGAAAATGAGGGCCACGAGCGTCTGAAATGAGGTATGTTTCATGATCCCTGCAGAGTAATCGCTGGAATCAGTCTGGATCAACCCCGGGCCGCTGTCGCGGACATCCGAATGACTGAATCCGAACGACTGAGACAGCACCGCAGCCTTGACGCTGCATGTTCCTCCGACCGCCTTACCACCTGAATTGAGACGCCACAATGGCCACGAACTACGATCCGATCGCGGAGCAATACAAGCTATCCAAACAACAGCCGTGGCGGACGCACATCGAGGCCTACAGCCTGCTGCAGTTGATCGGCAATCCGGCGGGGCTGTCGGTGCTGGATGTGGCGTGCGGCGAAGGTTTTTACACGCGGTTACTGCGGCAACAGGGGGCCGCCAGGGTCACCGGTGTGGATCTGTCTCAAGGCATGATCGACCTCGCCCGAAAGCAGGAAACACTCCATCAGCAGGGAATTGATTATCTCGTAGGGGATGCCAGGAACCTGGATCTGCACGAGCAGTATGATCTGGTCGTGGCGGCCTATCTCTTGAACTATGCCCAGGATCGCGAGGAGTTGGCTGCCATGACGCAGGGGATTGCGCGCTGCCTGAAGCCGGGCGGACGGTTCGTCACGGTTAACTCGAATCCCGCCCTGGACTTTCCCAAGGCACCCTCCTACCGGAAATTTGGCTTTGAGACGACAATCGGCGGCGACTTTCGTGAAGGTTCGCCGATCAAGTGGACCTTCTACCTGGATGGTTCCCGCTTCGATATTGAAAACTACTATCTGGATGTCGCAATCCATGAGGCGGCGTTTCAGGCAGCAGGGTTTCGCGAAACGCGCTGGCATCCGCCGCAGTTTTCGCCCCAGGGGTTGGCCGAGTTTGGTGGAGAATTCTGGTCGCCGTTCAACACCCATCCGCCCGTGGCATTTATTGAGTGTGTGAAATGAGCGTCGTTGAACTTGAGGCGAGCAGCGACACACGTTGATTTTCAACTTTTCAATAGAGCTGCTATCCTGACGGACTCGCTGTGCTCTCGAATTGCTGTCCTGGAGTCGCTCGTCATGCTCGCCGGTCGCCCCCGTTCTTTTGCTGTCGTCCTCTGCCTGTCGTGGGTTTCGCTCGCGACTTCAGTCGTGTTTGCCGGCCCCCCGGTTGCCCCGACGGAACCACTCACCCCGCAGCAGGAACGCGCCAAGTTCAAACTGCGCCCGGGATTTGAAATCCAGCTCGTCGCGGCCGAACCCGACATTCAGAAGCCGATGAACCTGAATTTCGACGCACGGGGCCGCCTGTGGGTGACCCATTCCATTGAATACCCATTCGCGGCGGCGGACTCCGAACAAGCTCGCGATGGACTCACCATTCTCGACGGGATTGGTCCCGACGGACGAGCGACCAAGGTCACGAAATTTGCCGATAAGTTGAACATCCCGATTGGCGTGCTGCCGCTGCCCAACGGCCGTGAAGCCATCGTCTGGTCGATTCCCAACATCTGGAAGCTGACTGATACTGATGACGACGGCCAGGCCGACAAGCGCGAGATCCTGTATGGGCCGTTCGACTTCGTTGATACGCATGGTGACCAAAACGCGTTTCGCCTGGGCAATGACGGATGGATTTACGCCTGTCACGGATTTCGGAATGCTTCGAAGATCAAGCTCCGGGGGGAAGGGCCGGTCGTGCTCGAGATGCAGTCGGGGAATACCTACCGTTTCAAAGCAGACGGTTCGGCAATCGAGCAACTTTCCTGGGGCCAGGTGAATCCGTTTGGTATGTGCATCGACGCCCGCGGTGACCGGTTCACCGCTGATTGCCACTCGAAGCCGATCACGATGATTCTGCGCGGCGGATATTACGACAGTTTTGGTAAGAAAGACGACGGACTGGGATATGCCCCCATCACGACTTCAAACGATCACGGTTCCACCGGAATCGCGGGTGTCGTCGCTTATGACGGCGGCAACTTCCCGGCTGAATACAGTGGCTCCATGTTTGTGGGCAATGTCGTCACGAACATCATTCACCGCGATACGCTTGAATGGCGGGGTTCCTCCCCCTGGGTCGAAAAGGTCGAGGATTTTGTCACGTGCGACGACTGGTGGTTCCACCCGGTGGATCTGCAACTCGGTCCCGACGGTGCACTCTATGTGTCTGACTTTTACAACTCGATCATCGGGCACTACGAAGTCGATCTGAAGCATCCCCGGCGCGACCGGCACCGCGGCCGTATCTGGCGAATTGTGTATACCGGTACCGACCAGAAGGTCCCGGCGCCCGCCGTCCCTAATCTCCACGCCTTACCGATTGAGGAACTGGTCGCACGCCTTGCCGACAGCAACACCACCGTGCGCAATCTCGCGGGACAAGACCTGCAAGCGAGATTCGAAACAGAAGCCCCCGACCGAGCACGATCATTGCTCGAGCAACAGCTCTCGACCGCAAAGTCAGCCCCACAAGCCGCAGCGCGCGTGCAAGCCTTGTGGCTGCTCTGGCGGTTAGAAAAACTCGACGCGGGATTGATTCAACGACTAGGTAAAGATCCTGCAGCCCTGGTCCGCATGCACCTGATGCGAGCATTGGGTGAGACAACTGAATGGACTCCCGAAACTGAAGAGCTCGTCAGGTCTAAGCTGGCCGATTCGGATCCCTTCGTCCAACGGGCTGCCGTCGAAGCGATGGGACGCCATCCCGATGCGGCCAACCTGCAGCCGCTGGTGCGGTTGTGGAATACGACGCCGTCCCAAGATACACAGCTCATTCAGGCCACGCGGATTGCCATTCGAGATCAGCTGCGTCCGGCGGCGGCCGTGGACCAGATTGCCAGGGTGAAACTGAATCGGGACGAATTGGCCAAGGTCGTCGACATCGCACTTGCCGTTCCCAGCGAATCAGCCGCCTGGTTCACGTTTGATTACATCCGCCAGCATGAAGTCGACCAGGCCATGGTGGAACGTTGCCTGCAGCATGTGGCCCGGCATGTCGGCCACGAGCGACTCGACGAGGTTGCGGCGTTCGTGCAGCAGAAATTTCCCCAGGATGTTCAACGCCAGGCGGTGCTGTTTCAGTCATTGTTTGAAGGCCTGACCCAGCGGGGCGCCAAGCTGTCTGCCGATTCGGCACTCGGTAAATGGGCCGCGCATCTTGCCGCGACGCTCCTTGATCCGCAGCGCATCACTTCTCCCCCGTGGGAGAACCGTGCCGTGCCGGGACTCCTCAATCCCGCAACCGGCAGCCCGTGGGGGATCAGTCATCGCAACTCGACCGATGGAAACGGCGATGCCCGTTTCTTCGATAGCATCGTGAATGGAGAGCAACTGACCGGAGTGCTGACGTCAGCCCCCTTTGTGATTCCAGCCAAACTCAGTTATTGGATGTGCGGACACAATGGCGTCCCCGGGACGAATCCGGAGCCCGTGAATCATGTCCGGATACGGCTCGTCGAATCGGGTGAGATCATCGCCAGAGAGCTGCCGCCGCGGAACGATGTGGCCCAGCAATATACGTGGGACCTGCAGAAATGGGCGGGGCAGCAGGGTGTGTTTGAAGCGGTCGATGCGGCAACTGGATCGGGTTACGCCTGGCTGGCCGTGGGGCGGTTTGAACCGCAGGTTGTGGCCAATCCGGTCGAGGGCTTTGGGTTTGTCGATCGTTCGCTCGTCATGGCGATTCAGGTCGCGGGACAACTGCAGTTGAAATCACTGGCAGGCCCCATGGTAGAGCAATTAAAGAGCAGCCGGGCTGATACCCCGGTTCGCATCGCTGCGGCACAGACCAGCGTGCATCTGGATCGCACCGCGGCGGTCGCGGCGCTCATCGCCGTCGTGCAGAACCCCAATGAGCCCGCCACACTGCGCACCGTGGCGGCCCAACTGCTGGGGCCCATCGATACCCAGCCATCGCTGCTGGCGCTGGCGACGGCTCTCGGCACGGCTCCCGGTCCGCTGCAACAGCCCATTGCGTTGGCCATGACCAGCACGACCCAGGGGAGCGAAATGCTGTTCAGCATGATTTCTCAAGGGCGTGCTTCTGCTCGTCTGTTGCAGGACAAGCCGCTGCTCGATCGCTTAAGCACGGTACCGATTGCGAATCGCGAGCAACGGATCGAGGATTTGACCCAGGGCATTCCGGCGGCCGACGAACGGCTGAAGCAGCTGACGGCGAAACTGGCCAGCGGTTTCCTGGCGAACAAATCGTCGCCCGAAGCAGGGGCGGCCGTGTTCAAGAAGACCTGTGCCGGCTGTCATCGCATCAACAATGAAGGTGGCAAAGTCGGCCCGCAGCTGGATGGAGTCGGCAACCGCGGCCTCGAGAGATTGATGGAGGACGTCCTCGATCCCAATCGCAACGTCGATGCCGCATTCCGGGCCACGATCATCGCCAGAACCGACGGAGTCGTTGTCACGGGACTCAAGCTGCGTGAAGAGGGCAAAGCGGTGATCCTCGGCGACAATCTCGGGAAAGAAGTGCGCATTCCGCTGGCCGACATCGAAGAGTCTCGACTCTCCAACTTATCCCCGATGCCGTCGAACGTCGCCGAGCAGTTAAACGAGACAGAGCTGCGGGCGTTGCTAACCTTTTTGTTAAACCAGCGACTGGGCCCGACACCCGTTGAGGGGAAGTAGCGATTAGGGAGACCAGCGATTTTCGGTTGTCTGAGTCATAGAGTCCGATTTCCTGAAGTGATCGGGCAGGCCATGTGCTGTAGGTCATTCGGCTCATCCACGTTGCCTTTTTTCATCGCTGGCAGTGTGGCGACGGGGAACGCGCGGTGATCAATGACTCACCATTGAAATCAAGACACTTCCCCACGTACCATGCCGCCACGGAGGATTGGCGATATGGGTCATACGATCAAGCGGTTGTCATTAGGTGTCTCTCTTATTGCGGTGGCGTCGGCGATTCTCCTGCTCTCGGACGCGCCGCGAGCCCCAGGAAGAAAACCCTCGGGATCAACCAAGTCGGCGGCCAATGAGCCCCCCATTCCCGTTGCGCTGATGCAGATGGCTTCTCAGCCGATCCTGGATGAGGCCGCCGCTGGCATCATTGATGCGCTCGCGGAGAATGGATATGCCGAAGGTCAGCGACTGCAGTTGACGCGATTCAATGCCGAAGGAGATATGGCGACCGCGAACGCCATGGCGCAGGAACTGACCGGCGGACAGTATCAATACATCATTACGCTGACGACTACTTCGCTGCAGGCCGTCGCCAACGCCAATCGGCAACAGCATGTGCCGCATATCTTTGGCGGTGTCTCAGATCCCACCAAGGCTGGTGTTGGCATCGGGCAAGACCCGCTGGATCATCCGCCCTATATGGTGGGAATCGGCACTCTGCAGCCCGTGGCGCAATCGCTGCAAATGGCGAAACAACTCAATCCCAATCTGAAACGGATTGGCGTCATCTGGAATCCGGCCGAGGTGAACTCCGAAGTGTGCACGGTTCTGGCTCGCCAGGCGTGCCAGAAGCTCGACCTGGAGTTGACGGAAGTGACCGTCGAAAACACGGCGGGGGTCAAGGAAGCCGCTGCGTCGATTGCTGATCGAGTCGACACGCTGTGGATCGGTGGTGACGTGACGGTGCTGGCAGCCATGGATGTGGTCGTCAAGGTTGCCCGGGACGCTCACATTCCCGTTTGTACGTGCATGCCCGGCAATGCGGCTAAAGGGGCCTTGTTTGACCTCGGTGCGAACTATTATGAGGTTGGCCGCAGCACCGGAAAACTGGCCTCGCGCGTCCTCTCGGGAGAATCGATCGCCAAGTTACCGGTCGAACTGGCGATCCCCCCGAAGCTGCTGATTAATACCCTCGCCCTGGAAGGCCTGCACGAGGGCTGGTCGATCCCGGAAAGTGTGCTTACGAAAGCCGACGCCGTCATCGACGCCCGGGGTACGCACGAAAAGCAACCGCGAAAAGCGGCGCCACCGCCTGCCGCAAAGTTACCGGCACTGGATAAAACCTGGCAGCTGCGCAGCCTCAGCTATGTCAATTCACCGGATGCCGAAGAAGCCGAACGGGGGCTGCGCGATGGGCTCAAGAAGGCACAGCTGGTGGAAGGGCGCGACTATGTTCTCAAACCCTCCAACGCACAGGGAGACATGTCGGCACTGAATGGCATGGTCGATGCCGCACTTGCCGATCGTGCAGACTTGCTGCTCACGGTTTCGACGCAGGCCCTGCAAAGTTGCGTGCAGCGGTCCAAGGGAACGCCGATCGTCTTTACGATGGTGGCGAATCCCTTTTCTGCCGGAGTTGGCACCAGCGATAAGGCTCATCTGGCAAACCTCACGGGATGCTACGGAGCCAACGACGTGGCCGCGATGATGCCCATTCTGCACAAGCTGGTCCCGCAGGCCAAACGCATGGGCGCCATCTTCGCTCCCGCCGAGGTCAACTCGGTCTTCAATCATAGCCTGCTGGTGCAGTCGGCCAGGGAAGCCGGGTACGAACTGCTGGCATTAGGGGTCAACTCGTCGTCGGATGTGCTCGAAGTCACGCAGTCGCTGCTGGCCGATCAAGTGGACGTCATCTGTCTGGCAAATTCCAATTTGGTCGGTTCCAGCTTTCCGACCGTGATTCAGGCGACCCATCGGGCCAGGGTCCCCGTGTTCGGATTCTTCGGAGGCAGTGCTCCGCAGGGCGCACTGGTAGTTCTGGCCCGCGACTATTACGACATGGGAGTCGAATCTGGCTTGATCGCCGCGCGCGTGATGCGGGGCGAACACACCAGCGACATTCCCTTTCATCAGGCTCGCACGAGCAAACTGATCTTCAACAAATCCGCAGCGAGAACGTGCGGCATCACCTTCTCCGCTGAATTCCTGAAATCGGCCGATCAGGTGATTGAGGAGTAATTTTCGAAAGCACGCGAGACCATGCAGATCAGTACCGAAGTGAATGGCGATTTCCTCCAGATGCGAGTCGTCGGCCGGCTCGACAACGAGTGGTCGGCGCACTTGTCGAAGGCCCTGGACGATGCAATCCGGCAGGGCTCGCATTCGATCATCATGGATTTGACCGAGGTGGAGTACCTGAGTTCGGCGGGGATCGGCGCGCTGGTCCGAGCCCACAAGCAGTTCCAGGCAATCCACGGTTTTTTTGGTGTCGGGACAGCGGCCCCGCAAGTGTCCGAGGTCATCCGCCTGACCGGACTGGCCAAGATGCTGCTGTGCGATCCGGCGAAACTCCCCAAATCAGCGCCCCGTTTCCAAAGTACGGTTATGCCCGAGTTTCGCTTCGCGGCGCTCGGGGGCATGTTGTTTGAAGTCTACGATATCCAGCCGGGGGCGACGTTGACCGCGGAACTGATCGGCAATCCCGATCGCCTGGCCCATGCCACCTATGGCAGCCAGCAGTGCCAGCGGTACGAGTTTCCCGCCACGAGTTTTGGCCTGGGGCAGGGGGCTTTCGGAAGTGATTTCGCCGACTGTGCCAACCGGTTCGGCGAGTTCCTCGCGGTCGGCGGCTCGGCCGCCCAGCTCCCCACAAATGGGACTGGCAAACCCGATTATCAGCTGGGCACTGGGGAGTTTATTCCTGCGGTCCAGACGCTGTATGGAGTGCGCTGCGAGGGTGGTTTTGCCTTGCAGCACAGGTTCGAGCCGCATGACCCGAAGGAGAAAATCTCCTTTTCGAAGCTGGTTGAGCAATCCTTGAATTTGTCAAAGAGCAATCTGGCCGGGATGGTGTTCCTGGCGGAAACGGCCGGACTGGTCGGGGCTTCGCTCCGACGTTCACCGGCCCTGGCCGACGAGGGCTCCGGAGACAAGTTTGCCCATCCTGAAGTGCGACGCTGGCTCTCGTTCAGTCCTGAGCGAGTCTATCCCCACTCGCTGGCGCTCATTGTTGGAATCGCGGCGCGCGGGGCACCGACGGAGCAGGACCGGCTGGCTTCGCTGCTCCGTCCGCTCGGTCCGCAATCGATCATCTCCGGACATTTTCACGCGGCCGTGTTTACCTATCGCCCTTTTAAAAAACGTAAGCTGAACTTGAATGAAACGGTGACGACCTTGTTTGAATCTGAAGACCTGCAGGGCGTGCTGCACTTGTTGCATGACGACCGACCGATCATCGGTTGTGGCGAGAGCGAGTTTGTTCGCGGAGCCTGCTGGATCAGTCCCGTGGCGACGGTTCGGCAGGAGGGCGTGTAACATGACATTACTTATCGGTTCGTTCACGATGGGGTTGATTTTATCCCTGCTGGCGCTGGGGGTGCTGATCAGCTTTCGAGTCCTGTCCTTCCGCGATTTGACCGTGGATGGCTCGATCACCCTGGGGGGCGCGGTGGCCGCAATCCTGCTGGCGTCGGGCTGGAATCCCTGGCTGGCAACGCTGATGGCGTTTTTTGCCGGGGCGGCAGCCGGCACGACCACCGGGATCCTGGCGACACGTTTTCAGATCAACGGTCTGCTGGCAGGCATCCTGGTAATGACGGGGTTGTACTCGGTGAACCTCCGCGTGATGGGAAAGAGTAATCTTCCCCTGATGAAGGAATCGACACTGGTCACCTTTGCGCAAAGTTTCGCCTCGGCTGACTCAAAGTGGATCATCGGCCGCTGGGATGTTTCCGTCCAGGATGTGTGCGTCATTGTGATGGTGGTTGGCCTGATCACCGCCGTGGCCCTGTTGATGTTTGCGTTCTTCCGCACCAACCTCGGACTGGCCATGCGGGCCGCGGGCGACAACGACCAGATGATTCGTGCCCTCGGTGTTGAGGTTGGCTGGATGCTGACCTTCGGGTTGGCACTCTCGAACGCCCTGGTCGCCCTGGCTGGGGCGTTGCTGGTGCAGTACCAGGGATTCGCCGACGTCCAGATGGGCATCGGGATGGTCGTCTGGGGATTCGCCAGCGTGATCATTGGCGAATCACTGGTGGGGTCACGACAAATCGGTCTATTGCTGGTCGGAGCCGTTATGGGCTCAATCCTGTTCCGTCTGCTGGTGGCCATTGCACTCCGCTGGGGGTTGAACCCCAACGACCTCAAACTGGTCACCGCCGTGTTTGTATTTGGAGCCCTGGTGCTGCCCGACGCGATCGCCAGGCTGCGTAAACGCCTGACGGTCGCGTCGTAAATTCAACATCATGGGTCAGCGCCACGATGTATTGAGATGGGCCAGTCGCGTGTAGCGCCCGCGATTCGGCCTGCTGACAAGTTAATTTCGAGAACTCGTACTTCGACCCCGGTCGCCGTGAACCTCGCCTACGAAGAAGCCTTTCCATGCTGGAAATCGACAACATCGCCAAAACATTTCACGCCGGGACGCCGAACGAAGTGCGCGCATTGCGTGGGGTCAGTCTGACGATCGAGCCTGGTTCGTTTGTCATCGTCATTGGCACCAATGGCTCGGGTAAGTCGACCCTGTTGAACGCCGTCGCCGGCAGCTTTATCGTCGACACCGGCCGGCTGCAGTTGAAGGGCCACGAGATCACTCACTGGCCCGAGCATCGCCGCGCGCAGTTCATTGGCCGCGTCTTTCAGAACCCGTTCAGTGGCACGGCCCCCTCGATGACGATCGCCGAGAACCTGGCCCTCGCCGCCAAACGCGGGCGAGCCCGTGGACTGGGGTGGGCCCTCGGATCATCCGTAAAAACGGACCTCTATGAACGTGTCCGCGCGATGGGACTGGGACTGGAAGACCGGCTGGACAATGCCATCGGCAGCCTGTCTGGTGGTCAACGTCAGTCCCTGACGCTCCTCATGGCGGGCCTGTTGAAGCCTGATCTGTTACTCCTCGACGAACACACCGCGGCCCTTGATCCCAAGAGCGCCGATCAAGTGATCCGGCTGACCGAAGAAATGATCCGCCGCGACCGGTTGACCACGATGATGGTCACCCATTCCATGCACCAGGCCGCCAATCTGGGCGATCGGCTGATCATGATGGTTCAAGGCCGGATTCTGCATGATTTTCAGGGCGCGGAAAAACAACGGCTGACACCCGAAGATCTGCTGGCCCGGTTCGAGGAAGTTCGCTGCTCAGAACAACTCGACGAAACGGCCGCGGAAATGTTGAGCCGGCAATATGTATGAACGGCACCAGTAAGATTTACCGGTAAAACGGACCTGAAGAACGCATCTGACGCTGTCGCTACCGCAGCCACGTGCGACGGCGACTACGGCCGGCTGGATTCCGCTGGTGCGGACTGGAGCCTCCGCAGGGCTTTGCCGGGCTTCTTTCCGGTATGGGTCCCACCGTCGAGCACGATGTCCCCATTGACCACGACCAGTCGGACCCCTTCGGCATACTGAAAGGGCTCCGTATACGCGGACTTGTCGATGATCGTCGCGGCATCAAATATCACTAGATCTGCGTAGCAGCCCGCACGGATCAGGCCACGGTCACGAATACCCAGTTTGCTGGCGTTAAGCGAGGTCATCTTGCGAATGGCATCTTCCAGTTTCAGCACCTTTAACTCGCGAACATAAGCCCCCAGTACTCGCGGAAAAGTTCCAAAGCTGCGCGGATGCGGGTTGCCACGACGCAGCGGTCCTTCAATCGCATACGACGATCCGTCCGAACCTATCGAGCACCACGGTTGCTGTAACGCGGTGGTCATGTCTTCTTCGGTATGATGCGCATAAACCGTGCCGACGCTGCCTCCTTCCTGGATCAGGTAGTCCAGAAACTCGTCCACCAGATCGGGCGGCGGCGTCTTGGTTTTCACCCGTGCCGCGAGGACCCGATCCATGGTAAGCCCCTTAAAAGTGGTCTCCTTGCTGATCAGCATGCGGCTCCAGTCGCTGCCCACCGCCGTGTAATGGTTGTACCAGTCGGGCAGCCCCTCTTTGATTTCCCGCTTCAGCCGCGGCCGCTGAGCGGGATCTTTCAGCCGTTCCAACAGCTTGGCCGTTCCCCCTTCATGAGCCCAGGGAGGAACAATGCTGGCCAGATCATTGTTGCCGCGCGTGTAGGGGTAGACATTCGCCTGCACGTTGACACCACTCGCGCGAGCCGCATCGATCAGACCGACGATCTCACCCATTCGCCCCCAGTACTGCTGGTCGGCAATCTTCAGATGAATAATGTCGACGGGAATGTCCGCACGGCGGCCGATCTCAATGGCTTCTTTAACGGCCGCGAAAACTCCGGTCCCTTCGTTACGAATGTGCGATGAATAGATCCCGCCGGCTTTCTGAACTTCGCGGCAGAGTTCCACGATGTCGTCGGTCGTGGCCAGCAGCCCCGGGGGCGTCGCCAGCATGTTCGACATCCCCATCGCCCCATCGGCCATTGCCTGCCGGATCAGTTCGTGCATCTGCTGACGCTGCTCGGCAGTCGGACGCTCGAACGAGTCCCCCATGACGCAGCGCCAGATTCGCCCCATCCCCACGTATGACGCTACATTGACGGCAGTTCCCTCCTGTTCGAGTGTTCTGAAGTACTCGTCGAGGGTCGCCCAGCGCAAGGTTTTCCCGCGAACGGTCAGCTTCTGCGGAGCCAGCTTGCCTTGCGAGGGGCCCGGCGAATCCGATTCGCCCAGGACTTCGGTGGTGACTCCCTGCCGAATCTTGCTCTGGGCCAGGCCGTCTTCGAGCAGCAGCGTATCGGAATGCGTGTGAATGTCGATGAAGCCCGGCGAGACTACCAGTCCGGTGGCATCAATCTCGCGAGTTCCCGCACCGGCCGGAATGCGGCCGACCGCCGCAATTCGATCGGCCTGGACCCCTATGTCACCCACAAACCAGGGGTTGCCTGTCCCATCCACCACCCGCCCGTTGCGAATGACAAGATCATACCGGACCGGTACCGCATCAGCACCCGCCGCATACGGCACGCACAACGTGACCACCAGACACAGCCAGGCGGCACTCGTGAGGAACCCTCGCATATCAGCCTCAGTGAGTTGGGACTTATTGATCGGATCAGCACTCGACTCGGCGAGCCGGGCTATAAACCGGGCTATAAAACAGGACTAAACATGCACCGTCTGGAATCGCTCAACCACGACCGGATCGTGATCACAAAAATCGTGCAGGATGGCGGCCAATGCCTGCGCGGCATCGCGCTCGCCGTGGACAATAAATGCCTGGCTGATGCCCGACGTGCGCCCCAGGTGACCGCACCACCACTTAAAGTCCTCGGCGTCGGCGTGGGCCGACAGGCCGTTCAGCGTTTCCACACGTGCCTTGAGTGGGTACTCGTTATTGAAAATTCGGACGTACGGATGATGTTCCACTAGGCGCCGGCCCAGCGTGTGTTCCGCCTGGTAACCGATGATCAGGATGATATTCTTCGGATCGGTCACCCCGTGCTTCAGGTGGTGGATCACGCGGCCACTTTCACACATCCCGCTGGCGGCAATAATCACCATCGGCCCGGACTGATTGTTCAGAGCCATACTTTCCTGCTGATTCCCGATATATCGCAAACCGGGAAACATAAACGGATCGTTGTCCGATCTCAGCATTGTCTGAACGTCGGCATCCAGGATATCGACATAGCGGCTATGCACGGCGGTCAGCCGGCGGGAAAGCGGGCTATCGACATATACCGGCACCTGGGGGAGTTCGCCGGAATTGTAGAGTTCGTTCAGGAAATAGACGACATTCTGCGTGCGTCCCAGGCTGAACGCCGGGATGATCACTTTGCCTCCCGTGCCTTCGACTTCGCGGATGATCTTCAGCAGCGCCGCCTTCAGATCACCGGGATCAGGATGAATACGGTTGGCATAGGTCGATTCGGTAATCAGAATCTCACAATGATCAATGAGCTCTGGATCGCGCAGCACCGGCAGGCTGCGACGGCCCAGGTCGCCGGTGAACACCACCCGCCGGATGTCGCCCTTCTCGCGGAACTCCATTTCGGTGATCGCGGAGCCCAGGATGTGTCCAGCATCGCGGAATCGAATACGCAATTCGGGGGCCAGTTCGTGCCATTCACCATATGACAGTGGCTCGAACAGCCGGGTCACGTGTTCGGCGTCCTCCATCGTATAGAGGGGCAGGATGGGAGGCAGGTTCGTCGCTCGATGCCGCAACAAATACCGCGCATCTTCCTCCTGAATCTTGGCACTGTCCATCATCATCAGATCGGCGACATCTGCCGTGGCATCAGTGCAGTAAATGGGACCGCGGAAACCAGCTTTGTACAGGCCGGGCAGGTTGCCGCAATGATCGATGTGGGCGTGCGACAGGATGACCGCGTCCAGCTCCGGCGGCGTGCAGCCAAAAGTTTGATTCTTATGGCGAGATTCTGCCCGATGCCCCTGAAATAACCCGCAGTCGAGCAACACTCGCAGCTTGCCGCATTCGATCAAATGCTGACTGCCGGTCACTTCACCCGCGGCACCGAAGAACGTAATTTTCATCTCAGAATTGCACTTTCATCTCGATGGGGATCAGCACAGTAAGCAGGCAGTCCGAAGTCACTTCACGGGTTTCGCGGGTTCAATGACGTGGGGGCCAGGATTTCAGAAAGGAATGTAACCTGCGGGACTGAGAACTCCAGCTTAGCACGATCTCCGCAGATTTCCGATCCCATTCAGGCTCGTTGGCAGCGACCTGGCATCGTACAATTCGGAGATGCACGCGACTCGGGGGCCAGATTTTTCGTCCCGCGGTCGCGACCAGTTCCTGTTCACAACGGTTGCCCGGGCGAATGTCGTCCGGCAGTAAGGATGGTTGCCATGACGTCTCTCCCTCACACGCGATTCTGGCTGTTGGCGATGATGTCATGTCTGGGCCTCGGGGCTGATCCCGCACCGGCGACCAGGTCTCCCGCCCCCCCCGCCGGCGACAAGGGGGCGGCCCCGGCTAAATTGCAACCGCTGAATAAACAGGAAACCGTGCTGCTGGATGCCGCCAACAAGCGTTTGCTGCTGCGTGGCCGCGTCTGTCTGAAGAAAGGGGCCCTCGAGCTCTTGTGCTGCCTGAAACAGACCAAAGAGCACGAAGCCATCCTGAGTGTCGACACGAAAGCTTATGTCGTTCACGCCGGATTGCTGGCACTGGGGGCGGAGCAGGGGAAGCCGGTCGAATTCGACCCCGTGTTCAAGCCTCCCACCGGACAACAGATTGATATCTTCGTCAACTGGACGGACCCCAAGGGGAAGGCCCACCGCGTGCCGGCCCAGGAACTCATTCGCTACGCGACGCATCGCTTCTTCGCCGAGAAACTCGACAAGTTGCCGCCCGATGTGAAAATCACCGAGCGACTCGATGAAATGCGATTCGACGCCAAGAACAAAGAGTTGCTGTGGTACGGCCCGATGTCGGACGACGCGAAGAAACGTTACCTGGCCATGACGCAGGACAAAGCGTTCCGCAAATGTATCGAAAGTTTCTACACCCGGACCCAGCCGCGGGCGATGGACGCCCACTGGGTCTTTGCCGGCAGCGGGTTCTATCAGGACGAGCAAACCAAGGAGAAATACTACCGCGCGGAAGACGGCGACCTGATCTGCGTGGCCAACTTCGGCAGTGCCACGCTGGACATCGCCACACGCAGCGGTAGCGGTTCCGAAGAACTGCTGTTCGAAGCCTGGACCGAACGCCTGCCGGAGATTGACACACCGGTCACGATCGAGCTGATCCCGGTCTTCGCCAAACAGAAGGGCAACGAGCCCCCCCAGGCCGATAAGCCTGAAGGGAAGAAACCGGCCAGGTAAGCGAGTCACAGACGGCAGGAAGTACGATTTCTTCGACAACTCAACGAATCAATCGTTCTGCCAGTCAGGCCACCCGGATTTAAAACCGGAAACCTTTCAACTCCAGTTCCGCGCGGATTTCAGCCGACTGCAGTAACTCACGGAACTGCCGCACGGCAGGTCGATCCCAGCGAGCTTTCGGGATCGCAAAGTCGTAGTGCTCCGCCTGCAGCGGCAGGAAACCGAGGCTGTATTGCCGCGCGACCGTATCGATCGCCACGCCCCAGTCGGCGCGCCCCTGGGCCACCGCGGTCGCCACCGCATTGTGCGACTTGGACTGCACCGCATAGCCTGGTGGGTGTTGTCCTCCCAGCAGGCGGTCGATCAGAATCCGTGTCCCGCTGCCGGCATTGCGATTTACCATGCGGCAATGGCTGTCGGCCAGAACGGTTGAACTGACGGCCTCCCAGTTTTCGCCATGAAAGCGTGTGTCATCGCGACGAAACACAATCCCCTGCAGACGCTGGTAGCCCGGCAGCAGTTCGACGTTCGAGGATAACAACGGGCGGTTATAGATCCCCGTTTCGGGGTCGAGCAGATGCATCCCGGCAAGATCGCATTCACCCCGTTTCGCCGCCGCTAACCCACCGGTGCTGCCGACACTTAAAAACTTGGTGCTGACTCCGCGGCGCTGCAATTCGCCCAGCAGGAAATCCAGCCCCACGCAATGACTGCCGATGACCACGAGGTCGGCGGGCTCCAGTCGCTGTCCCAGCAGCTGCACCGTCACCTGGCTCCCTTCATCCAGCATTTCGGTCTGCGTCGGGATCGTGATGAACCCGTCGGCACTGCTGAAGGTGGTCACGGAACCCGACCCTTTCCCCATGGGATAGGCCGCGAGACCACTCGGTGTGCGAACCAGCCCCACTAATAAATATTCGGTACGTCCCTTCTCGGAGTTCACGCGTAAGGGCAGGGTGGCCGCCACCTGTTCCCGGGGGCGTTCGGGGTAACCTGCGAAGGCCCGTAATACCGGTGCGACAAACTCGTGAAACGTAAAGATGGCTGAAGTCGGAAAACCGGGCAGAATCACAATCGGCCGACCCTGTTCCACGGCCAGGCAGATCGGCTTCCCTGGCTTGAGAGCGACGCCATGGGCGACAATCCCCGGGTTCTGCAAACGGCTGACGGCCCGGTAGGAAAGATCCCCGGTTCCCTTCGACGTCCCCCCCGACAACAGGATCACATCGGCTGCGGAATCGAACGCGCGCTGAAATACCGCAGCCAGCTGGACTTCGTCATCCCCGACACAGCCCCAGGACAGCGGCAGGCAACCCAGTTCCTGCACGGCGGCCGCCAGGATGGCGGCGTTGGAATCATAGACGCCCCCCACCGGCCGCGGCTGTCCCGGTGCGACGATCTCGTTGCCGGTCGAGATAATCGCCACCCGGGGCTGGCGAAAGACGGGCAGTTCGGCTCGACCAATGGCGGCCGCGACACCAATTTCCCGCGACGTCAGCAGCTGACCGGCGCGCAGCACGGTCTCACCCTGGGCCACGTCGGTCCCGGCAAACGTGATCTGCTCCCCTTCGGAAACCGACCGCCGGACGATAATGCTCGCCGGCTCGCTGCGAGGATCCGTCTCCGTGAACTCCACCATCACCACCGCGTCGGCTCCCCGGGGAATAATGGCCCCCGTGGCAATGGGCGTGGCCGTTCCCGGTTCGACGGTCAATTGGGGCTCGATCCCCGGCGAGAGAATCTCGTGATTCAATCGCAAGCGACGCGGTCGCTCTTCTAACGCACAGATCGTGTCCGCAGCCTGCACGGCAAAACCATCGACGTTCGCACGATCAAACCCGGGAACATCCACCGCAGCGACCACATCGACCGCCAGCACGCGGTTTAGAACTTGCCCCAGCGGCAGGGTTTCGCACCCCAGTGGTGCCAGTCGCAGGTGTTGCCGAAACCGCTGCTCGGCCACATCGCGCGAGATCACCTCCAGGAACTGCTCCTGTTCGGCAGCACGACGAATCTCTTCAGGTCGGGGTGATTGCATACTGCCAGCCCGTAGCCTGACACTCCAGAGCCAGGCGAATTGACCATTCACAAGCACCCGGCTCTGGAGAGCCCGGCGACAGTTCATTCATCCGCCTGAACCGACGGCATCGTATAAGAACACCTGGACCTCGGTCCCGGCACTATAGCCTTCAATTTCTTCGGGAATCACCACAAATCCATCAGCCCGCACTGTCGACGACAGGACCGAAGCCCCGCTGAGAGCCACAGGCTCGACCTTCCCGTCGACCAGCCGGACCCGGGCATAATCGAGACGGCCGATCGCCGACACCAGCTTGCGGTCCAGTGGTGCCGTCAGGGTCGAATAAGGCCACTGTGCGCTGCGGCCCCCGAGTTGCCGGAGGGCTCGTCCCGCGAAGAAATCGTAAGCACACAAGCAGGAGACGGGATTGCCAGGGAGCAGAAACACCAGGGACCGACCAATCCGGCCGATCCCTGCCGGGCTGGAGGGACGCATCGCCAGGCCATGAATGGGCAATTCGCCCAGTTCACGAACCAGGCCGGGGGCATGATCTTCCGCCCCGACGCTGGAGCCACCCGATATCAGGATGACATCGGGGGACGCCGCGGTTAACGCCTGCTGCAGAATGTCGCGGCCATCGGGCAGCAACTGAGCGGAAGAAACGACACCCCCATCGCGTTCGATCAGTCCCCGCAACATGCTCGAGTTGGCGTCGTAGATCTGGTAGGGCTGCCGCACCTGTCCCGGCGCTACCAGTTCATTCCCCGTCGCCAGAAT
Source organism: uncultured Planctomicrobium sp. (assembly GCA_964596215.1). Lineage (GTDB taxonomy): Bacteria > Planctomycetota > Planctomycetia > Planctomycetales > Planctomycetaceae > JAKFVC01. Next base: position 50,016 of record CAZQUW010000001.1, read on the forward strand.
CAGGACCTCCGGCCGGCGAATGACATTGACTGCGGCGATACCAATAGACGCCAGGATGGCCACATCCTGGGGCCGCAGCCGGCGTCCGGCGCTGAGCAGCAGTTGCCCCGCCTGCACGTCTTCACCCGGCGTTCCGACATGCTTGCCGCTGGGCACCGGCGCGAGGACCTGCACCTGTTGCCCCTCTTCGCGGGCAAATTCCACTGGCAACACCGCATCGGCACCGCGGGGCAGGGGAGCCCCGGTCATGATCCGCACTGCCGTACCGGGTATTACTTCCCCCTCAAACGCCCGGCCGGGAAACGCTTCACCCAACAGTTGCAGGCTGAGCGGGTTGTAGTCCCCGGCCCCGGTGGTCTCGGCGGCCCGTAAGGCATAGCCGTCCATCGCCGAACGAGCAAACTCGGGAACTGACATGGCTGCCAGCACGTCCGCGGCCAGCACACGACCCGCACACCGGGCCAACGGAACGGCCTCGGCGTCACACCGCCGGGTCTGCGCGTCGATCCACGCCAGCGCGTCCTGAACCAGGGTACGACTCGCAAACCCCATCATCCGGACATCACGAAAGCTGCCCATGATTTGCGTCTACTTCAGATGTCGAACTGACTTGATGAGCCGCGCGGCGCTCTGTGTCAGGGCTTCGTCAGTGCGGCCAAGTCTTCAAAGAACCGGGGATAAGTCTTGGCCGTGCAACCCGGGTCGGCAATGAAAATCCCCGGAGTTCGCAGCCCGATCAGGGCGAAACTCATGGCCATCCGATGGTCGTTGTAAGTAGCAATTGTCGCGGGATTCATCGGGCCGGGATGAATGGTCAGCCCGTCTTCGGTTTCATCCACCTGCAGCCCCAGGCGACGCAGTTCGGTCACCAGGGCGGTGATCCGATCGGTCTCCTTGAACCGCATATGTTTCACGTTGTAAATCCGCGTCGGCCCCGAGGCAAACGGAGCCACTACGGCCAGGGTCTGGGCCGTATCGCTGATGGCATTCATATCGATTTCGATCCCCCGCAGCGGCTTGCCCCGCACGGTCACCGAATCTTGCTCATAACGAATCGCACAACCCATCTGCTCCAGGGCCTCCACGAAATGGATATCCCCTTGCAGCGACCATCTCGACAAGCCCTCGACTGTAATCTCGCCCCCCGTGATCGCGGCTAAAGCGAAGAAATAACTGGCGGCCGAGGCATCGGGTTCGATGTCATAGTGATTCGATTTGTAGGCCTGCGGCTGAATGCGATAGAGTCCTGGCTCGGGAGTCTGGACTTGCACTCCGAACTTGGCCATCACCCCCATCGTCATATCGATGTACGGTTCCGAGACCAGATGGCCGTCGATCTGAATATCCAGCGGCCCCTTCGCCGCCGGTGCTGCCATCAGCAGGGCACTCAGGAACTGGCTGGAAACACTTCCCGGTACGTGAGTTACGCCCCCCTGCAATCCGGAGGCCCGTACGACGACCGGCGGGCACTCCGTCCCCAGTTCGCATTCCAGATCGACGCCCAGCTGCTGAAGTCCCTTCACCAGTTCCCCAATGGGCCGTTCCCGCATCCTCTCGTTGCCATCCAGGCGATAGACACCATGCCCCAAAGCGCACATGGCGGTCAGAAACCGAATACTGGTGCCGCTGTTCTCCAGCCACAAATCGGCCTGTGAATTGGGGATGTGTCCCGCGCAACCGGTGATATCGACGGTACACGCCGCGGCATCGTGCTGGACCTGCAGGCCCAGACGCCGCAGGCTGTCAATCATGACGCGCGTATCCTGACTGTCGAGGACTCCCTGCAAACGCGACGCCCCATGTGCCAGCGCGGCCACAATCAGGGCGCGGTTGGTGAGACTTTTGGATCCCGGGGGACGAATTCGCCCCTGGACAGGGCCCGCAACAGGGATCACTTCGATGGCATCCAGCATACCGCAATACTTTCCTCTCAAATACGCAATTTCTACGGAGTTCCGCGTGGGGAACGACCCCATCCTACACAAAGCGAGTCGTTCTCGAAACCGCACACCGCCGGCCTTCCCAGAGGGTGCCTGCCTGATGGCCGCAGACCAGGCATCGATCGACGCAAATTGATGAATTGTCGGAGTTTAGCGGCAGATTGTGACGGAATTTGACCGCCCGTGAATGAATCCCGACCGAGAAACCTGGCTCTCAGCCATTTTTTCAATCCGCAAATTGTATTCCGCCCGTGATCACTGAACCGTACGTTGAGTTCCAAGAAGAACCGGCAACGAACGGCCGAGCCGCCCAGGAGACTGACCACAACGCCAGCGCGAGACTGGCAAGAGTGCCCCTGCATGGGGGCCACTGTCGACGTAATGCTCTGAGAGGTAATAACTTAACACCACATCCCGCTGGCACGGAGCAACGCCTCGTGAACGGTGAGATCGTGCTGCGGAGTGAAATCGGGTGCTTTCCGACCGGCGATGACCGCTGCAAACTCTCGCAGGTCGCTGATCTGCAGCGTAGCGGCGGGCAGTTCTAGCTGCTCCCAGCCTGGCTGTCCCCGGCGGTAGATTTCCAGGGGTTGTACCTGAC
>CAZQUW010000001.1:52656-74425 GCA_964596215.1 uncultured Planctomicrobium sp.
AGCTGCTCCCAGCCTGGCTGTCCCCGGCGGTAGATTTCCAGGGGTTGTACCTGACGGTTTCCCAGATGGCCACTCCCCAAGTGGGGGATGATGCATGCTCCCTCGGTGCCGTAGACTTCGATCCGGCGGGAGTAGGGTGCCACCTCCAATGCGGGGACCTCAATGATGCCCCAGCCTTGCGGCTGAGTGAAGATTGCGACGCCATTATCGATGAACGGCGGGGAGGACGCCGCGACCTGGTCCGGGTGATGGTGCGCTAAAAACGGGGTAATGGCTTGCGGCTGCCCCATGGTGGCCACGATCAAGTCGACCAGATGCCCGGCCATCTCGAAGAAGATTCCCCCCGGATAGCCACCTAATTCGCGCACGTAGTCATCGTAGCCCGACAGATCCTTGGGCAGGCGGCCCCGAAACTCGTAGATCTGCCCCAATTCCCCTCGTTGGACGCGCGCCAGGAGCTCCTGAATGGCCGACATGTAACGAAACAGATAGATCATCTGGACATGCAGCTGTTTCGTCCGGGCCGCGGCCAGCAGCGTCGCAAATGGCTGGAAGCGGTCGCCGGCCGGCTTTTCCAGCAAGACGGGCCGGCCGCTGTCGACAGCCATCGCGGCCCACGTGAGGTTCTCATGCACTCGTCCCTCGACCACGACCCCATCCAGTCGTTCGTTTAACAAATCCTCGGGTGTCGAATGCCACACAAACTGCGGCAGCAGCGTTTTCCAGGCCTGTTGCCGCTGCAATACGACCTGGGGTTCGGGATCAAAGCCCCCGATCAGTTGAAATTCGTCCGGGTGCTGAGCAATCTGCGCGACCAGTCCGGCGGTGTGGACATGCCACATCCCCAGGATTCCTAACCGGATGGGCATGGTGGGACTCCGTTTTATCGATTTATCGAGAAAGACTTATCTGGAAAGACTGCTGGACTGCGCGGCGCAGTGGACGCGTTGAAACGCTCTCAAATGAACGTCAATTCCTTACCATCCTCGCGTGCGTTACAATACCCGATTGCAAATCACGCGAAAAATGAGAAGCGATTTCATCGGAAAGGTTCGGACAGCGCTGTATGGATCACGAGCAGGAACAAGAATCGGAGCACTCGTTCTACGAGTTTGATCTGGCCGAACCCATCGTAAAGGCGATTCGCGAGACGGGCTATACGGTTCCCACCCCGATCCAGGTCCAGGCGATTCCCCTCATTATGGAGGGGCGGGATGTCCTGGGTTGCGCGCAAACGGGAACCGGCAAGACAGCCGCGTTTGCACTGCCCGTCATTCACCGCCTGACCCAATGCCGCCAGCCTCCGAAGAACCAGGTGCGGAAGGTCCGCGCCCTGGTGCTGACCCCCACTCGGGAACTGGCTGCACAGGTTGACGAAAGCTTTCGCACCTACGGCAAGCACAGCCCGTTGCGGCACGCGCTGGTCTTCGGCGGCGTCGGTGCCACGCGCCAGATCAAGACGCTCAAGCCGGGCGTCGATATCCTGGTCGCCACGCCCGGCCGGTTGCTCGATTTGTTGAAACAGGAGCACGTTGATCTGGGGTATGTCGAGATCCTGGTTCTCGATGAAGCCGACCGCATGCTCGACATGGGCTTTTTGCCGGACGTCACCGAGTTAATCCGGGAATTACCCACCGCGCGGCAAACGCTGTTCTTTTCCGCCACGATGCCCCCGGATATCGTGGACCTCGCGTCCGATATTTTGCAGGATCCCGCCGAGATCCATGTGGCGCCGGAGCATCCGACCGTTGAAGCGGTCGATCAGTATGTCTATCACGTGGAGAAACATAACAAGCTGCAGTTGCTGATTCACTTTTTGATGTCGCGCCAGGCCAGCCGCGTGCTGGTCTTCGTCAAAATGAAGCATCACGCCGACCGTGTCGCCGGGCAGCTGGTGCGGCATGACATCAAGGCGGATGCCATTCACAGCGACAAAACCCAGCTGATGCGAGAAAAAGCCCTGTCGGACTTTAAAGCCAACCGGGTCAACGTACTGGTGGCCACCGACATCGCGGCCCGGGGAATCGATGTCGATGGGATTACACACGTCGTGAACTACGACGTGCCGCGTGACTGCGAGACCTACGTGCATCGGATCGGGCGGACGGCACGGGCGGGCAATCGCGGAATTGCCGTCACGTTCTGCGAACCGGATGACGCCGATGCCCTGTTGGCCATCGAACGCTTTATCCGCTGCGTGCTGCTGGTCGAAACGGATCATCCCGAGTATCCCCCGGCCCCGACGCGAAGCCCCGAACTGCAGCGCGAAGCCCCCAGCGATCGCGCCCGCACCCGCCATCGCCGCGGGCGATCCAAAAAAGAAGAAGCCAAAGAAAACAAAGAGACCACAGCGCCCCGTTCGTCAGTAGGACAAGACATTAAGCCCCGTCGGCAACCCCCGCGGGAGAAGCAATTTCGCCCCGAAAAGCAGGGCAAAAAGCGTTCGGGGCAAACTCGCAAGCGTGGTTAATGCTGCCGCGGAAGCGTAGTGCTTTGTCAACGTTTGAGCTAAGGATTGGGTGCCACTGGCTCTGCCGGGGGTGATCTGACTTGCCAAAAGTACTGGCCGAGCCAGTGGCACCCCACTTCATGGCTTTGACAGCTCAATAGCCTTACGACAGCTTCTGATCGGCGGCTGCGATGACTTCATAGGTGGACTGGGCATCGTCGGCGGCTCGCAGTTCCTCTAACAACCCGGGCAGCTGGATCATGCGGCCCAGGCGGGCGAGGACCTGCAGGTGAGTCCGGGAGTCGCGGCAGAGAACCAGGAAGTAAATGTCGGTCAGGGCGCGCTTGGGGGCCCCGAAGGGGATGCCGGAGAACGTGCGGCCGTACGCGATCAGTGATTCGCCCAGCACATCAGGCATCGGCGTTCGCGTGTGGGGAATGGCGACGCCATTCTCGAAACCGGTGGAGCAGGCCGTTTCACGTTCCAGCATGGCTTTCAGGATGGGGGCCGGTTCCCAAACATGCCAGGTCCGGCCTGCCACCTCTAACAAGGATTCCAGCACCGAGCGCTTGGTGCGGGCCTCGAGCGGGACTTGGATGAGTTCCGGCTTCAGGAGGCTCATCACCGGCAACTGGGGATCCAATTCCCTGGACTGCTGAGCTCCCTCGACCTGCAACAGCTCGGCCTCGTTGTAGCCGCGGATTTCCTGCTCCAGCCACTGGGTGACCTCGGCGGGATGAAACTGCCACTGATCGTTGACCTTGCGGCCTGGCAGATTACCACGCTGCACCAGGCGCTCCACTTCACGCCGATCGCGCCCCAGGCGTACAGCAAGCTGATCCAGGTTGAGCAACTGATGATCCATAACCCCATCCCGGAAAAGGTCAGCCTGCGGTTGTCACCTCAAGTCATCCTGGGATGCGTGGAGCGAATCCTGTCGAGACACATTCGTAACGCCAGCGAGTGCATTCCAAGAATGCTGACACAAGCCGTGGCACTCGCTAGTGCGTGCTGGTATCTGGGTCGCTTCGCATGAACCGCACGAATCCGTTGATCTGACACACACTGCCTGATGCTTGAAGTCGAACTCACAACTCGAGCTCGACTTACAGATCTTACAAGGTTAGCGGTTGGTAGCCAACTCTTCGAAGGTTCGCCGGGTCGACTGGAGCACTGCAGAGTAGTCGCCCTGCCGGCCGGCAGTGGTCATCAGCGGGGCATCATAGAAGCCGCGATAGCCCAAAGCTTCCAGAGTTCCAACCAGCTCGGCGACACGCAAGGTGCCGGTGCCCAACAGGCAGCGGTCCATGTCGCTGGTCGGCTGCTGCTGGCAATCGCTCAGTTGCACCAGGCGGATCCACGGAAGTAACTCGGGGACGCGCTCCATCAAACGGGGGGTATTGCGCAGATGAAACAAATCGAGGTTCAAGCCAATCTGGGGATGACGACAGTCTGCCAGGAAATCGAGCATCTTATCGAGCGAGTCGAGGAAGCAGCCGTCCCCCGCAAACGCCTTGTCGACCGGCTGCAGGGCAATCTGCACCCCGCGTGTTGCCGCATAGTCTCCCACTCGTTGCAGGGCTTCGATAATCATGCGACGGCCATGATTGACCGTATAAGACCCCCGTGTGCCGGGCAAGACCACGAGGCACGAAGCCTCCAGGGTCTGGGCCATCTTCACGGCATCAAAGGCATCGGCAATTGCGGCTTCGTACGCCTCGCCATCAGAGTAAGCAAAGCCGCCGGCCCAGGAGAGGCTGGAGACGGTCAGTTCCCGTTCTTTCAACAGATCGAACGCGCGGAACTCGCCGAAGTCTTCGACCTTGAAACGCCAGGCCCCAAACGCCCGAGCGCCCAGCTGGCTGTAGGATTCGACATCCTGCTTGAAGGACTGTCGATGGGTCGTGGTCTGATGAAAAGCCAGTCGTTCGAGAAGGGGCCAGGTTTCGCAAACCGGTTTCACTTGTGATGGCATAAATGATTTACGGTTTACGAGCGAACGTTTATCTCGAGCCAAGATGGTCTCACAGTGCTGAAGGAATTGATCCAGGTATCGAGCCTTATGGCCGTCGTTGCCAGTGTTGTCTGGAATCAGACTTCCTGCAACTTGGCGACTGCCCCCAAGCCTGTCCTCAATAAGATCCGAACTGGCCAAGGCCACTCGAATAACAATTTGGTGTCCATGAGAAACAGGTCTGACACAGATTTTGCGAATCCCGTGCCATCGTTCTTCAATTCTTCGAAACACCGCGAACCAAGTCAGTCAGGACAGCCTGAGATTTGATGGAACACGGCGAGGTCAACTTTCCCAGCACATCAACGGTTGACCCCAGCCCGCCAGAAGTTACGGCGGACTGCTTCTGACGCTGAGCCTGACGCATACAACAGGACGTCTTCCCCAAGACAATCTGCTGAATGAAATCAGGGCAGTTTCGCTAACCCTTCGCGTTCAACGGCAGTGTTGCATCATCAGCGACATTGACCCACACATGGACGTGGGGTGTGCCACGGAAGTGCCAGACAAACGCCGGGCCTTCGAGACGCCAGTTATCCCAGACGCCATCATTCCCCAGATCGCCCGACTTGTAGAAGGCCAGGCGACACTGATCGAGACCACCCTTGGACTCCAGGCACTTGCGAGCTTCATCCTGGTCGGAGCTGCGATACGGTTCGAGCAAGGCCTTCAGGACTTCCTGAGCATGGCTCTTCTGATCGGCCGAGAGTTCGCTGACCGGCAGGCCGGGAATCTCTTCGGACGGTCCCCGGAAGCCCACCTTGCTCTCGTGCGGGGCCATGGCGATCAGCGCCTTGTCGCGCTGCTTGCCATCGAGCATCTTGTAGAGACCATTGGCTTTCAGAGCCTGATGCCAATAGACATTGCCCGCATGGTCAGCCGGTTCATTGAAACCGCTGGCGGCGTGGCCGTAGAAAATCGGTCCGCCAAACGCCACGTTGCTGGTCGTATTGCCGTCACAGCGAATCGTGAGATGCCGACCCGTCATCACGAATTCAAACTTGTCGCTTCCCGGTGTGCCGAAGAGAGCAATCGTCTGGGCCTTCCCATAACCGCCGGCATCATCCTGCAATTGCTTCCGCAGTCGGTCATGCCATTCAGGATTATAGAGGCCCCAGAAGAGCGCCTCGATCATCCCTTGTTGGTCAGCGGTAAAGTGCTTGCCGGCAACATTCCAGCCAGTATCGGTGATGTTCCAGTTGTTGGACACATGCGTGCGCAACAGTCCGCGGTCGTCCTTGTGATCCCAGTCAAAGCAGATCTCAGCCTTCTGCTCCGAGGTCAGCGACTCGTACAACTTCTTGACCAGGTTCTCCGAAGTTGGCTTCGGTTCATCGGCAGCCAGGATGATACGAGGCAGCGTCGCCACTGCGGCCGTAGCTGCAGCAGTCTTCAAGAAACGGCGACGTGAAACGTCGGACGCGTTCTCGAGGGAAGTATCACAATCAGGACAACGATCAGACAACATATTCGACTCCTGTATGGGGCTCGGAAGTCGCGCACGGCACGTGAGCACCGCCACTGGCTGCTGTTATCAGTCAATTGACGATCATTTTCAAGAGCAAGCCCCCCCTGCAACACCAGTCTGCATCCAAGAGATAAGCTGGGCAATCCCCGACACGACGGCCAACCACGGGAGGGCAACTCCCTCCTCAGGACCACACGTGTGTCCCTCCATCGAACGGCGCCAGGCCGGCATTGTGGATAATTGAGCACTAATCGACTGACACTCCGCGACTGGCCAGCTGGCCTTGCAGTGACTCCGCAGTTGTGAAGACTTCTGCCTGCAATCCATGCTGCCGCGCGGCTTCGATATAAGCCGGAATGTCGTCCGTATAGAAGCACCGTTCGGGAGGACAGAGGATCTTATGCAGAGCGGCATGGAAGATCGCCGGCTGCGGCTTCATGGCTCCGACTTCGTACGACAGCACGAGGTCATCGAAGTAGCTCAACACATCAAATTGACGCCGGACAAACTCGACGTGGGAGATGCTGGTATTCGACAGCAGCACCAGCCGCTTCCCCTGCCGCCGCAGCGACTGGAGGATCGGGACCATCGGCGTATTGAGGGTAAAGATGTCGGAGGCCGCATGCACGAGTGCCGGCAGATCGATCGGGCGTTGAAAATGGTTTTCCAGCCGAGCCTGGAATTGCGCCTCGGTCAGTTCCCCCGATTCGAAGGCCTGTTGCCACTTCAAGTCGAACAGGAGCCGCTGAATCTCTGCAGCGGAACTGCCGCATACAGCGGCGATCTGCTGGCACATCAACGGATGTGAGAAATGAACCAGGACATTTCCCATATCGAACAAGAACGTATCAATCATCGCGAAGGGTCTCGAGATCAAAAAGGGGGGCAGGTGACCTGCGAATGATACTTTGTTCCCGGGTCTGAGCGAACCGGGCGCCGTGAGCCCCCGGAATCTTTTCAGCAAGAACCCCGGGGCTCACGGCGGCCGCTGAGCAGCGAGCCGTCCCCTGGCAAGAATTCGCGTGTCCGCCCATTATCCCCAATTGACGGACTGTGACGATTCGCATAAGACTCAATGATCATCAAGAAACCCACCGGGACTCATCGAAGTTTATGGATTGATGCTGCCCCGCGGTGTTGATACGAACTTTCATGAGGATTCTGGAATGAGTTTTGGTAACGATGAACACACCGACTCCGCAACCATGCGAGGCCGCGGCTGGCCCAGCTTGCGACAGTTTTGCGTGTTCATGGAGAATCGGGTCGGAGGTCTGTACGACTTGCTGCGGCACCTGGAACGCAACGAAATCCGCGTGGTGGCGTTAAGTATTGCGAATTCCGTCGATTGTGCCATTGTCCGGGTCATGGTCAACAATACCGACCGGGCACGGGAAGTCTTTCAACTCTCGAAGTTCGCCTTTTCAGAAAGCGATCTGGTCGGGGTCGAACTGCCGGATGATACTCAGCCGTACCTCAAGATCTGCATGGCGTTGCTCGCCGCCGAGATCAATATTTCCTACACCTACCCGCTGCTCTATCGACGGCACGGACGGGGCGCCATCGCGATGTATGTCGACGACGTGGAAATGGCGCTGCAGATCTTGACCGAGCAGGGCCTGAATGTGATTACCGAAAGCAACCTGGAAGACGACGACGAGTTCTTCTAGGCAACGCTAACAGAACCTTTGCATCAGTTCGGAACCGCTTGAAATACCGCGGTTCTGAACTTCCCACACCGGCACTTCCCACAATCGGCTTTGTGAGAGTTTCTAATTCAGTACGCGAACAAATGAGGCAGGTGAGTCCCGTCCCGTGAGAGTGGGAGTTAATCGGCACGCGAGACGCTCAGCCATGTGAAGAACCCCGGCCGACACGGCACCGGGCTCACCTGCACATATTTGTTTCACGTATCTGTTTATCGAACCGAACTCTAGGCCTTGGCGGCGGCGAGAATCGCTTCGTAATTCGGGTGCGAGGCGATTTCGGGAACGTATTCCGAGTAGGTGATCTTGCCGGCGGGGTCCACGACAAACACGGCGCGGGCCAGGCAGCGATCGAGCGGACCGCCGGCAATCAGCACGCCATAGTCTTCGCCGAACTTCTGGCAGCGATGACCACTCAAGGTGATCACGTTCTCGACCCCTTCGGCACCGCACCAACGCTTCTGGCCGAACGGCAGGTCCATGCTGACCACCAGGCATACGGCGTTGGGCAGATCCTTGATGGACTCGTTGAAATTCTTCGTTTCCAGATGGCAGACGGACGTATCGAGCGACGGGATCGTCACGATAATCCGCGTCTTGCCGGCGGAATTGGCCAGCGTCACGTCACCCAGCGAAACGTCCTGCAATTTGTAGTCAGGGGCCGTATCGCCCACTTTCAGAGCCGGGCCGGCCAGATCGACGGGACCACCTTTTAATGTCACAGCTGCTTTACGGATATCGGCCATCATGTTGCTCCTGAGAAGGGAGTAGAGGTTCAGTATTCGATCGTCGAATTGCCTGCGGTCATGTCGACTCCACGGGGAGACTCCCGCAGTTGCCTGCAGTATGGCAACTTGTTCCCGCGATGCAAGCATTCGGGTGACGCACAGCGAGTGCCCCGCTTCTGGACTGAAGGTCCTTGACTTTCCCGGTCTTTCCCGTCCGTCGTTTGCGTTCCTTGGGACGTAACGGGCAGCGAGGACCTCGCCGGCGCTTACCAGGCGGCTTGCCAATGACCTAAATCACCCAGCTTCCGGGACTGCTCTTGAGGTCAAGCTGGCAATCGCGATAACATCCCGCGTTCGACGTGGCTCGCAGCCGCGGCGGCCTGAGCTGCGTGGCATTCCGGGCTGCGGCCATAATCGGGGCGAGTGCAGCGATCACGACGGCGGTGGCCATGAGTGCTGCGATGCCGGGCCGCGACAATCTTGTGATGGGGTGATGTAAGGCATGGATGCCGACAGCCTGAGTTCTCGACTGACAAAGCACACGGTTCGGAAGATCTGTGTGATCAAGCCCAGCGCGCTGGGCGATGTCGTGCAATCGCTGCCGATTCTGCCTGTGCTGCGTCAGCGTTTTCCCGAGAGCCAGATTTCATGGGTCATCAATCGCGAGCTATCCGAACTGTTGACCGGGAATTCCTGCATCCACGAGTTGATCCCGTTTGATCGCCGCGGCGGCGTGGGGGCCTGGTGGAAACTCCTGAAGCGACTGCGGAGATCGCGGTTCGATCTGGTCTTTGACCTGCAAGGCTTGTTTCGGACGGGAGTGATGACTCTCGCGACTGGTGCCCCGATTCGCATTGGTCTGCAGACGGCGCGCGAGGGATCGCATCTGGCCTGTCACCAGTTGCTCCCCGACTCGGGAATCCAGGTCCCGGCATACCGTCGTGCCTGGCGAATCGCCGATGAACTCGGGCTTGGTGAACTGCGTGCGAACACGGAAATCGTGATCCCCGACTACGACCGTAACTGGGCCGAGCAGCTGCGGGCCAGTCTGTCGGGGCCGCTGCTGGTAATTCAACCGGGAACGCGCTGGCAGACGAAGCAATGGCCCATCCGTCAATACGCTGAAGTCACACGCCGTGCGGTCAAAGAACTGGGTCTGTCGGTGATCGTGGTCGGCAGCCGCGGTGAAAGTGCTGCGGCACAAGAACTGGTTGAACTGGTGAAGCATGTCGCTCCACGCGGTGAGATCCACAGCCTGGCCGGCAAGACGAGCATCAAGCAACTTGCGGCGGTACTGCAGCAGGCAGACCTGGTATTATCGAACGATTCCGGCCCGCTTCACCTGGCAGCGGGCCTGGGGACGCCCGTCGTCGGAGTTTTCACCTGTACCAGCCCGGTGCGTTCGGGACCGCCACCGGCACCCCTGCGTCGCATGGTGGCTACGCAGTTGCCCTGCGCCGCCAGCTACTGCAAGCAATGCCCGCAGTCCGGCCTGGCAAACCTCGCATGTTTCAAGGAGCTGACGCCTGAACGCGTCTGGCAGGGTGTCCTGCAAACCTGGTCCGAAATTCAACACCGACGAAGTCGCGCCGCATAGGATCGAACCACGCTATGCCCAGTCTTGATGTTTGAGAAACGTAGCAACCAGGGTCAGACGCCGCTCGCCACGCCCGATCGGTGACCCGGGGCGGCATTTTGCACACGGTGAACGCAGATCCGATAAACCCATGACGACATTAATCGACCGCTATCTGCTGCAACGCTACTGGCAGGCCTTTGCGGTCACTTTTCTGGCCTTGTTTGGCCTGTATGTCGTGCTGGATGTCTTTACCAACCTGGATGAATTCACGCGCAACTCCGCAGGAGTCGGCCAGGTCCTGAAGGACATGAGCCAGTATTATCTGTTTCGCGGTTTCGCCTTCTTTGAATCGGTCGGCAGTTTCGTGTCGGTCATGTCGGCGCTGATGGCGCTGGCCATGCTGATGCGGCACGGCGAATTGAACCCGATTCTCTCGGCGGGAATTCCCACCTATCGACTGGCAGTGCCCCTGATGTTTGGCAATGTGTTTGTCAGCATGCTGCTGGTCGCGAATCAGGAACTGCTGATACCTCGTGTCGCCGAACAACTGCAGGTCCGGCCGGGGCAGGGGGCCGATTCCGCCGATAAGATCCGGCCGGTGTGGGATTTTTCCACCCACGTCCAGATTCTCAGCGGTAAGCTGTTTCTGAAAGCCCGCAAGCTGAGCAAGACTGACTTTGTGCTGCCCGTTCCCGAGCTGGTGACGAAGCTGACCACGCTGCATGCGGGCACGGCGGTCTATCGGCCGAAATCCGCGCAACAGGCGTTGGCGGGCTGGTACCTGACCGAGGTCAGCCCCACCTATGCGGAGCTCTCACTGACCGAGCGTGGTCGCCAGATCGTCCTGCCGGGTGACGCCCCCAACGAAGTTTTCATTGTCACCGACGTCAGCTTCGATCAGCTCGTGAACCGCAACAAGTTTTTCGAGAATCTGTCGACCCGCGAACTGCTCGAGAACGCCCGCAATCCCTCGTTCGGGATACTCTCACTGCGGGCCCAGACGGTGCATCTGCATTCCCGCATGACCCGCCCGTTGTTCAATCTGCTGGTCGTCCTGATGATTGTGCCCGTGGTGATCCGTAAGGAAAGCCGAGGCCTGGTGGTCAATCTGGCCTGCAGCCTGGGGGCGATGACCTTCGCACTGGGGATGCAGCAGTGCTGCTCGTACCTGGCCCAGGGGGGGGTGATCCGCCTCGACCTGGCCGCATGGTTGCCGATCATTGTCAGCGGCATCCTGGGGGCCTGGTTCTCAGGCTTTGTGCGCACGTAAACTCTCGCAGTGGGGTTCAACAACGGCTGACGATGTGTCGCCATTCGGGTGAATCAAGATGGTCGCACATCCGATCGTCGAACAGCTTTTTGTCCGCATCGGCCTGCACGGTGACCCGTCCACCATAGATGCGGTCGATCACCCAGCGGTCGCGGCGGCGTTCGATGCCGCGGATCGAATTCAGCGGCAGGAAGAACGCCCCGGGATTGTCCATCAGCAGGTCGGGAAGAAGTTCTCCCTCGTGCGATTCCAGTAACTGGGGCCGTTGTTCGGCAACCTGTACTTCGCGCACTTCGCGGCTGCGGACGAAGAACAGGGCGAGGTACAGCGGGGACCAGAGGAGCGCGGCGAGCCGCCACAACAAGGGTGGGCCGACGTGACGTTCTTCAAATCGCGTGACATGCTCCAGCCGATGGGGCAGAAAAAACAGCCCGCGTGTCGTCGCGTAGAGCAGGCCCTGGCCCGGCAGGTTGCGGCGCGGAATCCGGACTGGTCCCAGCGGTGAAATCAGATCCCCAATGTCTGACTGCAGCTGATCGAGCGGTGGATCGGGTTGATCGACATCAATCCCCGCGGCGCATTCCGGGCAATGCCCGTTGTAGGGGCGAACCCAGTTGTAGCAGTGTGAGCACAAAAAGTAGGATGACATCAGGCGTCGCGGTGAGGAATGAAATCAAATCGGGCCAGGCCGCACGTTTCTTTTTCGCCTGCCGAGCATTATTCTATACCAGACACGGCTTTGAAGGAGACCTCGGTTCGCGGATGACGCCGTGAAATGGTCTGATTCGCGCCTGTCAATAGAATAGACGCCCTGCAGGCCGTTCGGCAATGTTGCCGCGGAGATTCGCCGAGCCCCCAATTCTGGATGCAAGTTCGCCACGATGACGCTCAATAAGAAACAGAAGAAGCAGATCGAGGTCGAAAAGAAAAAGATCGCCCAATTGCAGCTGCAATTGTCCGGGGCGAAGCAGCAGATGGACGACATTCGCGAAGTGCAGCGGCTGCAGGAAGAAATTGCCGCCTGTCAGGCGCGGATGGCGAAGGCCCAGGTAGAAGGCTAAAACGCCCCGGGAGATTGCGGGACACTCCCTGGCGGGTGCCTGTTCGAAGCGCGAGCATTTTCAGCTGAGTGAAATTGGAGTGCTGATCCCCGGCGATGTCCTCGCGGGTGCTTCGAGCCGGCAATTGTGGGGCCTGGCGAGAGGCGTCATGTCGTGTGAGACACCAGCCTCAGGATGCGGCGGTGTGTGACCGGCCAGGTTCTGTAATCACGACCACAGCATCGTCCAGCAGGCAAACGGCGTCCCATTCGTCAATTCCGGCACCTTCGGCAGCCTGTTGCAGATCGGCTTCGGTCTGGGCCACCAGGTCTTCGTCGGGGGCATCGCCGACGAAAGTCGTACAATAGGCATTGGCCACCCCGGGATAGCGCCGCCAGTCCTGAGCGTGGATCTGCTCGGAGAACGCGTTGCGTACTGTCTGATGGGCATCGAGGAAATCAACGATGACTAGCGCCTGGCGATGTCTCATTGGCAGGGACTCCCGTTCTTTCATGCTGGCCACTGATTTCCGAAAGCAACTCGTGGCCGGCGTTTTCGCTCCGCTGCCTGCCACGCACTCTATTGTGACCGCACTCCATCACAAGTCCATTTTGTATTGGCAGGCTTTCCAGAATGAGACCAGGCCTGCTGCCAACGACAAGACCTTTAACGAATGCGACTCAAAAGCCGGATCGCAATTCCCCCGCTGTTTCTGGTACATGACGCGGAATTCGCACAATCCGTTTTTGAAACCGCGAAAACATCCCTGATCGCGCCAGCCGCCCTGGGGGATGACCTCTTCTCAACAGGACCGACTTTGTGCCGGGCCTGGTGGGCACCCTGCCGCTCACTGCGTAATTGCCCTGGGGCGCTGTCACTGCCTGGCCACCTCGACCAGGCCACTCGTGCTGGAGTGTGTCAAAAAACAAACAGAGCCGTCCAATAAAAATTGGACGGTCTCTGCACCTCCTCAGGTTGTTTCTCGCATCTCAAGCGGCTTGCTCCCACTTCATTCTTACGCCCTCCGGTAATTCCGGTCTCTCAATGCTACCCGGAATGACAGGAGTGAAAGGACGAACTGCTGATGGCCACTGCCTTTTTTGTACTTGCTCCAGGACCTCATGTAAGGGACGTGTCGATTAGACCATCTCCCGCGAAGCATCTCTCCTCAGGATGCCTCGCATGGTGATTCTCCGATTGACTCCCCTTGTCGTGTCCGCTTCAGATGGAAGATCCATCCGCAACTGCCGGCCGCCGGGTCGGGGATTGTTCAACTCATACGGATTCAAGGAAGAACCGCCGTCGGATGTGACAAACGGGGCGGAAATTTTTTGATAAAACTGCCGCACGGCAGCTTAACGCGGACATGAACTGCGGTTAACTTCATTTAGTGGAACGAGTTGTGGCGAATTCGGAGTCCGTTGTCATCTGGCTGCAGGAACTCAAACGTGGAAGCCGTGAGGCGGCCCACGCGCTGTGGGACCGCTATTCGCGCCGGATGAATCAACTGGCCCGGGCTCGTCTGCGGACTGCCAAACATGGTGGATTCGACGAAGAAGATGTGACCCTGAGTGCCTTCGAGAACTTCTGTCGCGCCATTCAGGACGGTCGCTACAGCGAGCTCGACGGCAGCGAAGGACTGTGGCATCTGCTGGCCACATTTACTTTGCGGAAGGCCAATGATCGGCTGAAGATTGAAGCGGCCGAGAAGCGGGGGGGCAATCAGGAGACTCCGCACGACGTCCACACGTACCTGGGTGGGGCCGACTCCCGCCTCGACAAGTTGCCGACTAAGGAACTGGGCCCCGAATCCGCCGCCTTAATGGCTGAAGAGTGCTCGCGGCTGTTAACGCTGCTCAACGACCCGGAACTGGAATCCCTGGTGATGCTCAAGCTAGAGGGCTACACCAACGATGAAATCGCCGAAAAGTTGGGATATACCCGGCGTACGATTCAACGCATGCTCAATCTGGTACGGGACGCCTGGAAGGATCAGACCGACGCCAGTGTCGATTAACGTGGCCTGGCGCTGTGGAGTCAGACAAATTCGCCAAGCGCCAACACGGGGCGTTCGGGCTGTTATCAATTTTCAGCCGCGCGGGTCAAAATACGCCCCGAAATTGCTTGCGCTGACCAAAGCCAACTGCCGGTATTATCTGCCATCCGCCGTCAGGAAATTTCGCAGCTTACCCGCGGGGTATAGCACATAGGAGTACTCGCGATCCTGCAGAATCCGATTGGCTGCGAGTTGCCCCGTGATCTCGGTGATTTTGGCTCTGACGGCCGGCATGCGGGCTCGCGCACTCTCCGACAATGCCGTCTTGATCCGCGACAGCTCACGATGTTTCGTGCGACGTGCCGACAGGTCTCGGGCGGGTTCGGCCAGCGCCGCTTCAAATTCGGCACACAATTGCTGCACGGCCAGTTCGTCTGATCCCGCCAGCGCGCGCGCCGGATTCCATTGCAGATCCCACAGATTGCGGCGCTGCTGATCAAGATCCGCCTGGGTTACCGGTTGCGATCCCAACGGCAGCTGCAATGTTCCGGACACAGTCCAGTACCGCGGAACGGGCAATTCCCAGAATTGTGCGATCAAATCGTCGGTGATTTCATCGTACTTCGCCCCCCCGATCCCATGCACGAACAGATCGGCCAGGCACACTCGGCTGAAGAGCGTCGTCGTCAACGCGCGTGTCCGCAGATGCAATCCGGCGGCCTGCAATTCCTGCAGTCGCACCACTCCCTGTTGCGCATCGCAGCCACCGTCCAGCGGCAATTTTCCGAGTGATTCCTGGGCATCCACTGCTAACTCGACCAAATCCCCCTGACGCCGCGCAAACAACCTCGACCGGCGCTGGTCGCCTGCTCGCCAGACCCAGAAGGGGGATTCCAGCCAGTCCCCCGCCTGCGTCAGTTCGGGGACCGGATGGCTGGTACTGTGAATGCCGTTTCGCTGGCGATATTGTCGCACCGAGGCGTTGTAAATCGTCCAGAAACGGGGCAGGTGGGCGAGGATGTGGCTGACAAACCACAGGAAGGGGGGCAGCTGGCACAACTGGCTTAACGGCAGTTCGAGATTCTCGACGCCCCAGGCACGCTCGAACTGGTTGCGGGCCGCTGTAAATCCATCGGCCACGCGTCGGGAAACCTGTTGATGAGCCACCACCCGCGGCCAGAAGTCGGTGATCAGCGGCTCGTAGTGCCAGCCCCGTAAGGTCTCGGTTACCCGCTGTCCGAAAGATTCGAACACCTGCCGATCCTGAACGGTCACATCTTCCCATGGCTGCTTAAGCTGTGAACGGTCAAATGGCACGGGTACGAGTTGCGGCGCTGCCACGGTTCCCGTCGGTACCTTGATGCTCTGCGAGGCCAGCGTGTCATTGTCGACAACCAGATTCAGGCTGATCCCCGACAGCTTCCGGGCCAGCCGCGCCAGGGCGAAGTTCTTCCCCCAGACACCCGGATGAAACAGGGTCGGTTGATGCCCTCCGACGATCCACGGTGCCCCTTTAAACCAATCGGGGTCGGCCGCATTGGCAGGCAGTGCCGACGTCCACGTCCCGGTATACGCACAGGCGGCCTTGAAGACAGCTTCGCGAGTCCACTCCCGGAGCCGGGACAGGGTACAACCTTGAACGTCCTGGTTGACCCGGGTTAATGCCTGCAGGTTCTGCTGCACCATGGCGACCGCGTCGGTGGGCGAGGGCAACATCAACCAGGCGCCATCCGTGCGGGGGACCTTCAGATGTCGCGTGGCGGTCTGTCCAGAATCGAAACTCAGCAAGGGGGGCGACTCGGTTTCCATGGGGCCAGACTTTTGCCACACTTGGCGATAGACCGTGCGCGGTCATCCATCAGACAACTGATCGCCGGAATGATCTTGTGCAACTCGCCTTCTCCGCCGGGCAGAGAATGACTTGTCGCCACAAACACTATTGGAATCAAGATACGGAATCATCCCACCAACAGCCAGCGAGCGACTTCCGGCAATGGAGATTGATGCGTTAATCGCACTTTACCCATGATCCCTGTAGAATCGCCCGAGGGCGATCAAGGCGTCTTTATTTTAGAGTGTGCAGTCAAGGTCTCCCTGGTTTGCTCGCTGGTTTGTAGTGCCTGGCGACCCGGTCGCGTGGCAACCCAACACCTGTTGGGCTGTCCCACTTCCGTTAGCTAAACCCTTTTCCCAATTGAATTTCTGAAGAGAGAACTGCTGCCATGCGGATTGCTGTCGGCCAATTGTGGCAAGAGACCAACACGTTCAATCGCAACCCGACGACGCTGTCAGACTTCAAGGACTGGGGGATTGCGACCGGGCCGGAGGTCCTCGGCAAGTACGGGGAAACGGGTGAACTCGGTGGATTTGTGGCCGAATGTGCCAAATGGGACCCCAACATCGAATTCGTCGGTCTCGCCCGCATGGTCTGCTGGCCGTGGGGCTCGATCGACGTCCCGACCTGGCAACGGATCCGGCAGACATTCATCGAACAACTGCAGGCTGCCGGACCGGTGGATGGTGTCTTTCTGGCTCTGCACGGTGCGCTGTGTGCCGAAAATGAATTCGACGTGACCGGCTCATTGCTGCAACTGACCAGGGAAATCGTCGGTCCGACAGTGCCGATTGTCGGGACACTCGATCTGCACGCGAACATCACGCCGAAAATGATGAACCAGGCCGATCTGCTGGTGGGCTATCACACGTCACCGCATCTGGACCACTTCGAAACGGGCGAGCGCGGGGTTCGCGGACTGCGGCGGATGATCGAAACGGGAACCCGCCCGCAGAAGTACTATCGCAAACTGCCGATGATGACCCCCGCGGAAAGCCACAACTCCTTCACCGGCGTCCCCGCGCCCCTCTATCGCAAACTGGAAGCCCTGGAACGCGATCCGCGCGTGTTATCCGCCGGTTTGTATATGGTCATGCCATGGCTGGACTGCCCGAAACTCGGGTGGACCATTACGCTGTATACCGATAAGCCCGATCCCGAATTTGACAAAATCGTGCAGGAACTGGCTGACGAATGCTGGCGAATTCGGCCCGCGATGTGTGAGATTGAACGGTTCTCGCCGGAAGAAGTGGTGGCACGGGCCAAATCGCTGGGGGTCCATCCGATTGCCATTGGCGACGGAGCCGATGCCACGAACAGCGGTTGCCCGGGTGATTCGACCGCGTTGCTCCGCGAGTTCCTCAAGCAACAGCCCATCCCGCATGGTGCGCTGACCTTCGTGATTGATCCTGATGCCGTCGCCGCTGCTTACACGGCCGGAGTCGGCGGGAACTTCGACATGCACGTGGGGGCCACCTTCTCGCCGGAGTACTCCAATCCGGTGCGCGTGCAGGGGACCGTTGAGCGGCTGTTGCCGATGAAGTTCATTTTGAACGGCCACGGCGGAAAGCAGATGCCGATCGACATGGGCCGCGCCGCCGTCATCAAGTCGGGCGATGTCTCGATTGTCTTAACTGAACGGACCGGCCCGGGCAGCACCCCGCTGCTGTATGAAACCGCCGGGCTGGATCCGCGGACATGCGGCATGGTCGTGGCCAAGTCGCCCACAGGCTTCCGGGCCGACTACGAGCCGTTCTGCAAGGCCATCCTGCTCGCCGACGGACCCGGCTGTGCCACGCCGAATTTCCACCGGCTGAAGTTCGAGCACATCAGCAAGCCATTGTGGCCGTTGCAGGAAGTCGCCAAGCCCGAGGATGCGGCCTGGTGCCAGCCGTGAACCTGGCTGCGAATTTTCTTGTCGGTCATCCTGATTGGGCGAACTCAGCCCCATCGGGGCACGCCAGCCAGCCGCGATCCATTTTTTCTTGCCTTTGATTTTTCTTACCTCCGAGTCTTCCGCATGAGTTTCTTTCGTTCGAATGTTGATGCCATTCAAGGCTATGTACCCGGTGAGCAACCCCAGGATACGGGTTGGATCAAACTCAATACCAACGAGAACCCCTATCCTCCCTCCCCCCGGGTGCTGGAAGCCCTCGAACGGGTGATCCGCGATCGCCTGAATCTGTACCCCGATCCCCTGGGGACCCGGTTCCGTGAAGCGGTGGGAAAACTCTTTCACGTCGACCCCGACTGGGTCTTGCCGGCGAACGGCAGTGATGAGAACCTGACGATCATCATGCGGTGTTTTATCAACCCCGAAGATCTGGTTGTCTATCCCTATCCGAGCTATATCCTCTACGAGACCCTGGTCGACCTGCAGGGGGGCCGGCATGAACGGCTCCACCTGAAACCCGACTGGTCCTGGGACATGCCGGCTGCCCAAGCCGCCGCGGCCCGGGCCAAGCTGGTGATTCTGCCGAATCCCAATTCACCCACCGGCAATCGGTGGAGCGACCAGGACATTGAAAATCTCGTCCCGCCCCAGGGGTTACTCGTCCTGGACGAAGCTTATGGCGACTTCGCCGACCAACCCCACCAGGGTGAGCTGCTGCGCAGTCCGCGCGGCAAACAAATCATCGTCACGCGAACCCTCAGCAAATCATACAGCCTGGCCGGCTTGCGACTCGGTTTTGCCCTGGCCCATCCCGACCTGATTGCCGGCATGCGCAAGATGAAAGACAGCTACAACTGCGATAAGCTGTCCCTCGCCGGAGCCACCGCGGCCATCGAGGATCAGGCGTGGATGCAGGCCAACACGAACAAGATCCGGGCCACTC
This sequence comes from uncultured Planctomicrobium sp., assembly GCA_964596215.1. Lineage (GTDB taxonomy): Bacteria > Planctomycetota > Planctomycetia > Planctomycetales > Planctomycetaceae > JAKFVC01. The sequence continues at coordinate 71,575 of CAZQUW010000001.1, forward strand.
GCGCACGACTCAGCACCGCCTTGCAGCAGTTGGGGTTTGACGTCGTCCCCAGCCAGGCGAACTTTGTCTGGACCACGCATCCGACAATCCCGCACAAGCAACTCTACGAGCGTCTGAAGGACCGCAAGATCCTGGTACGCTACATGGTCTTCCCGAATTACGCGCATTCTCCCACGGGCGAGGTCAGCGGGCTGCGCATCACCGTCGGAACCGATCCGGAAATCGATCAGTTGCTGACCGCCTTGCACGAGATCGTGTAGATCGCGGCGAGCTCCCGGTGCAGCCGGTCGACACGTGGGACGGGTCTCCAGGCCCGTCACTCGCATCGCAGGGCACACGCGATCGAGTTCCCCCGGTGCCCCAGCATTCCCTCAACAAGACTCAGTACATTTGACGGACGGGCCTGGAGACCCGTCCCACGGTTTCACTTGCCACCCTCGTTAGGACCACACCATGCCAGGCACCTGGCGGCCCGTTACCATTGCGGGTAAGACCGCGGACATCTTTCAACCGGCCAATCCGAATGGTCCCGGAGCCGTACTGTTCCTGCACGGGCACGGCCTGATCACCCTCAATGGAAATGCCGCCTATTCGCGGTTATTCGATCAATTCGGTCTGAAAGTCATTTGCCCGCACGGCCAGAGGTCCTGGTGGCTGAATCGAGTCTGCACCGAGTTCGATCCCGTGGTCACTCCCGAGCGACATATCCTGGACGAGGTGCTGCCGTGGGTGGAGCTGAACTGGAACCTGCAGCCGCCGCAGATTGCGTTGTTCGGTGTCAGCATGGGAGGGCAGGGGGCCCTGCGCATCGCCTATCGCCACGCTATGAAGTTCCGGGTCGTGGCCGCCTTGTCGCCGATCGTCGATTTTCAAATGCTGTATGGCCAGGGCCTGCCGCTGGATGCGATGTATGAGAATGCCGAGGCGGCTCGCCAGGAAACAGCGACGCTCCAGATTCATCCCCTGAACTGGCCCCGCAATCAGTTCCTCGCCTGCGACCCCGCCGACAAGGAAGGGATGGAAACTCTCGTTCGGCTGACCAGCAAACTGTCTTCCACCGGCATCCCCTATGATGGCGATACCGAGACGTCGCACGGCGGACACAGCTGGGAGTACTTCAATCATCTGGCCCCGCAAGTCGTCCCCTGGCTGGCCGACCGACTACGCGTGGAGAGTTTGCGCGAGTAGAATACTTCCGACCAGAGACCGCACCCGAGGGGCGTTTCAATGTCCATCTAAGTTGCGTAGTGATCGCGGGAGTGTTGTTGCATCGACTTGACTGTTAATCGCGTTCAGAACAGACAACTACGGGAGACTCGACATGGCGAAGTACCGCGTGGGGATTATTGGTAGTACCGGCAGAGGGGATTACGGCCACGGACTCGCGACCGTGTGGAAGGAAATCCCGGAGGCCGAAGTGGTTGCTCTGGCGGACGACAACGAAGCCGGGCGCGCCAAGGGACTCAAGGAGACCGGAGCCCCGGCTGGCTATGCCGACTACCGCGAAATGCTCGATAAGACGAACCCCCAGATCGTCGCCATCGGCCCCCGCTGGATCGATCAGCACTTCGATATGGTGATGGCCTGTGTCGAACGCGGCTGCCATATCTATCTCGAAAAACCGTTCTGCCGGACGCTGACTGAAGCGGACCAGATTGTGGCCGCCGTCGAGAAAAAGCACGTCAAGCTCGCGCTGGCTCATCAGACCCGTTACAGCCCGCTGCTGCCGGTCGTCAAGAAAATGATTGCGGAAGATAAGCTGGGGAAAATCCTGGAAATCCGCGCCCGGGGCAAAGAGGATCAACGGGGCGGGACCGAGGATCTCTGGGTCCTGGGTTCGCACGTGCTGGATCTGATGCGGTTCTTCGGTGGTGATCCAACCAGCTGCTATGCGACCATCGTCACCAAGGACGGCAAGCCTGCGACCAAAGCCGATGTGGTCACCGGGCGTGAAGGGCTGGGCCCGCTTGCCGGCGACGGTGTGAACGCCATGTTTACGCTCAGCGGCGGAGCTACGGGCTACTTCGGGTCGCACCGTGGCCAGGGGGGTGGCAGGAGCCGGTTTGGCATCCAGATCTTCGGGTCCAAGGGGATCGTGGAAGTCGTCACGGGGTATCTTCCCAGCGTGAAGTTCCTGCCCGATCCGACATGGTCACCCCTGCGCAGCGGCATCGCCTGGGAAAATGTTTCGTCCAACGGCCCCGCGAAACCCGAGAGCCTGAAGGATACGGGACTGCACGGCGGAAACGTCGCCGCCGTGAAGAATCTGATTCACTGCATCGAGACCGATGGACAACCCTTGTGCAGCGTTTACGAAGGCCGGGCCATCATCGAGATGATCATGTCGGTCTTCGAATCACACCGCACGCAGGGGCCGGTCACCCTGCCGTTGAAGAATCGCGAACATCCCCTGTTGAAGCTGGCCTGACCGTCTGATGCCTGACACGAACCCCATCTCTGACGCGGAACTCCTCGCCTGGCTGGACGAGGATCTGCTCCCCGCGCGCATGAGTGACATCGAGCAACAACTCCGGGACAGCGCCGAGTTACAACGGCGCGTGTCCGGGTTGATCTCGGAGCGCGACCACGGTGCATTGACCGTGGGTGAGGTCTGGCGGCGACACCAGCTGAGCTGTCCAACCCGGCATGAGCTGGGCAGCTATCTGTTGCAGGCTTTAGAACCCGGTCCACGCGACTATATTCGATTCCATCTCGAAACCATCGGCTGCCGCCGGTGTCTCGCGAGCTTCGAAGATCTGCAGCAAGCCCAGACGACGACTCCCGAGACCATGGAGCGTCGCCAGCGGATTTTTACGTCGTCGGTGAGCCGCCTGAAGCCAGATGGCCACGG
>CAZQUW010000001.1:74525-76309 GCA_964596215.1 uncultured Planctomicrobium sp.
TCAGCGTGCTGCCGTCACCGCAGTCGACTGGACTCGACGCGGCTGGCGATATTCCAGATACCGGTGGGGTTCACCGGGATCGGGTAAATGTTTCCAGTGCGACAAGGGCAGGGAACGTGGCGAGTTAAACTCGTCGGCCGCCATGGGCTGGCTGGAGATCACCTCCAGGGCCTGTGATATGGCAATGATGCCCCACACCGCTCCAGAGAATAGAGCCAACAGAGTGCAGCGAACTACCAGGGCATGGATGATCGTGATCACGTGAAGTCCCTCCAGGTGTGTCACTACTCGACACACTTTACACAGCGATTCGCTGTAGTGCAATGGAAGGCATATGTGAAAATTAGATCACATCCGGGGCCGCGGAACGCGACGACTGGTCTTGTTTTTCGACGGTGCTGCTGTCACTGCGCGGTGTTGCGCCAGTTGAAATGCAGAGATCTTTTTCGACAGTTTGAGCGTCCTCGTAGCCTCGACGCTTTTTCGATCCACACATCCTGTCAGGACATCCTTAACGGAGCGGTCAAATCCGAAAACCGAGTCCGCTGTTGGCCTTGGCTGTCGAAGTTTGCCGGATCAAGCCAGCGGTGATAGGCCGCCTCCAGGGCAGGCCATTCGCGATCAATAATGGAATACCAGGCCGTATCACGATTGCGTTGCTTGTAGATTGTGGCCTGTCGAAACAGCCCTTCGAAGCGAAACCCCAGTCTTTCCGCGGCGGCCCGGCTGGGGGCATTCAAGGCATCACATTTCCATTCGTATCGCCGATACCCCAGTTCAAAAGCGCGACGCATCATCAGAAACATCGATTCCGTCGCGGCAGGGGTCCGCTGCAACTGGGGAGAATATGCCAGGTGGCCAACCTCGATCGACCCTGCGGCCGGATCGATGCGCAGGTAGCTGGCCACTCCCACAGGTTGACCGGTCTGCAAATTGACGATGGCCGAGAACTGCGGATCATGTGCGGAACAAACGGTTTGCATCCAGGACTGATAGCCAGCCAGGGATTCAAACGGCCCATATGGCAGATAAGTCCACATTCTCTGGGCGACATCCGCGCTGTTCGCCGCGTACAGCGCGGACGCATGCCGTTCCGGATCAAGCGGCTCCAGGCGGCAGTAGCGGCCTGTCAGGATCTCGCGCGGCGGACAGGGTGGGGGCACCCAATTGGGCAGCGGAAACCCGACGGGCTGTCCCAAGGCATTCTGCGCAGTCACTTCGAGTGATGACAATGAATGGGAAATATTCATGAGAGCAGCCTGCCGTGAAGTCGATCTGGCGCTGACTTGGTCAGCAGTATGACTCACGCGCATTGTTCTTACGGCAGGCCTTCACTGCAAGAGCCGTTCATGTGATCTGACCGAGGTTAAGTCAGGGCATAGGCCCCCGCCGACTTCGCTGACTCGTTATTCCGCGAGCGGCATTGCCGGCGCAGGGTCCTTCGAGACTTCGTTTGAGGAGAGGTGGAATTGCACTGTCGCCTTGAGACGTTCTGCGTGATAGTAGAGGTCGTCCAAGGCATCTAAAGTGACTCGTTCTTCTTCCTTCTTGTCGTTAAACAGGCCCACCGCGAGTTTCTGGGTATTGTTGAACCTGAGGCGGCAGATGGGCTTGCGGTTGTTGTCGTCCAGAATGATGGCGCAATAGCTTTGGGCATCGCGCATGACAATCCGGCGCGGGCTGACCACCTCGCGCAGGATCGCGCGGATGATGTGGAAGCCTTCGAGTTCCTCTGCCGAGGTGAGAACTGGCGGCTCGTTGGCTCCGTCGGGGGGAATCGCGGG
>CAZQUW010000002.1:0-6823 GCA_964596215.1 uncultured Planctomicrobium sp.
GGAGATCCGGGTTCCAGGCGATCGAGGGCTTGCAGGTGTGCGTGGGCTGCATTCTCGACGTAGCTCATGGAGATCAGGTTCGTACCATCACCGACGCGTCGCAGTCGGCCGCTGCGAGCGCGTGCGATGAGACGGGGGATCAGATGATTGTCACGAGGTCCCCAGATCAGGTGGGGGCGCAAGGCTGCCGTCGCCAGGCCGTTCCTGCCGTTCGCTGCCAGCACGGCCCGTTCTGCGATCGCTTTGCTGTGGGGATAGTGGCACAGGTAGCTGGCGGGGTAGGGATGCGACTCATCAATGCCATGATGGTCCAGTCCGTCGTAGATGACACTCGGACTGCTGGTGTAAATCAGCTTGCGGACACCCGCGGCCAGGCAGCCATCAAGAACATTCTGGGTGCCAACGGTGTTTGTGCTGTGGTAGTGTTCCCACGAACCCCAGATACCGGGCACGGCGGCGGTGTGAATCACCGCATTCATGCTGACGCAGGCGCCGGTTACGATGGCGGCATCGCGCACGTCGCCGCGAACTGTTTCAACTCCCAGTTGATCCAGCCGCGGATAGTTGCCGCGGCACAGAACGCGAACCTGGTCGCCGCGAGCCACCAGTTGTTCGGTAATGTAGAGCCCGAGAAATCCGCCGCCGCCAGTGACTAAAACACGCATGTGAAACTGTAGCCCGACGCGCTGAGCCGGGTATCCCTCGTTGTTGATAGCGGTTTCGCTTGAATATCGACGCGATCGAGAGGACGTGTGAGAATGAGCGCGACCAGGTAACGAGTATGGCCTGAAATGCCATTGAGCCCCGTCTTGATCCTCATCCCCTCATACTCCAATTCGCTCACACGCTCACTTCGCGCCAATCCGAGATTCAAGCACTGTAAGAGAGACTCGACTCAGAGAGTCGGGTTTGGGCTGGTCATTTCTTCCGCAATTGCTGTTCGGTCCAGGGAGCCAGCTTCTCCCGGAAGATTTTTACATTGTGCCGAATATCGACCGGCAGGGAAGGGTGAAACAGAATCGTTTCGATGTGTTGCGTCAGAGGATTGGCCAGCCCCAGTTGTCGCAACTCGGCCTGCAATTGCCGCTGGTCGTCAGGGGTGCGGGGGAATTGCCCCGCTTCGGGTTCGACAATGATCACCGGGCGCTGCTGCGGTTTCTCACCGACACCGACCAGGGCACTGCGGAAGATTCGGGGATGTTGATTGAAGATGGCTTCGCAGCAGATTGTGAACATGCGGCCTTGTTCGGTCTCTACGACGTGCGCCTTGCGGCCGCAGAACCACAGCCGGCCCTCCATGTCGCGATAGCCCACGTCGCCCATGCGGTGCCAGAAACGGTCCCCGTCGGGGATCTTGGCCAGCAAAGTGGCCTCGGGCTGGCGATAATATTCACGAGTCACCACCGGGCCACTCACCAGGATCTCACCGATTTCATACGGCTGCAGTTCGCGGATCCGTTCCAGGTGCTGGATGGGGCCGTGAGTGATCTCGATAATCTTGAGTTCCATCCGGGGGAATGGACGGCCCACGCAGGTGCCCCCGCCGGTACGGGTTCTGGCAGCTGTTTCCTGGATGATTTCACGTCCGGAAATCGAACAGACGGGCAGTGATTCTGTGGCGCCATACGGTGTGTGGATGTCTGGCAACTGTCCCGGTTCCAACGTCGCAGTGGCGGATGTTCCCGACTGTGGAACGAGCGGAGCAGGGGGGGGCGAAGCGTCGAGAGCCCGCAGCATCCGTTCAATCACCGGGATCGGCACCGGCGCTCCGGCGGACAGCACGCGACCCAAGCGAGGGATTGAGCGACTATGTTGTTCACAGTAGCGACCGACGCGGTTCCAGATGGCAGGTGAGCCAAACGCTTGCGTCACACCGTGGTTATCGATCGCCTCGAGAATCTTTTTCGGATCGACTTGCGCCGGCCGGGTGGGGTCCATGTCCGGAATAATTGTCGTGACGCCCATCGCCGAATTGAAGAGTGCAAACAGCGGAAAGCCGGGCAGATCGACCTCGCCGGGTTGAATGTGATAGAACTCGCGCAAGAGTTCGACCTGGGCCGCGAACATCCCGTGTTCGTAAAGTACCCCCTTAGGGGGACCCGTGCTGCCGCTGGTGAAAATGATGGCCGCGGGATCGGTGGCCGAAGTCGGTGTGGTCTCGAACGGCTCCCAGTCGGTGCCGAGCAACTCCTGGTAATCCGGCCCCTTCCAGAACCAGCGGCGGCCTCCGACGGTCACGTTCATACGCGCCGCTGTAAAGCGTGATCCGGAGCACACGCGAATCGCCTGGACGATGGGGATGGCAATAAAGCCCTGCGGTTCGACCTGATCGAGACACCGGAAAATGCTGGTCCGTCCCATACCGGGGTCGATCAGCACGACGACGGCGCCCGCCTTGAATAAGGCGAAGGTCAGCGCGATGAACTCCAGGCTGGGGCGCACCATCAGGACCAACCGGGTTCCCGGGATGACTCCCAATTGCCGGAGTCCGCGTGCCAGGCGATCAGATTCGCGATCGAGCTGTTGAAAGGTCAGGTGCGAATACGTGACGCGCCCCTGGGAATCGCGGCCGACCGGAAAGACGACGGCTCGTTGATAGGGCGCGGCCGCAGCGGACTCACGCAGTTTCTCGGCGATGTTGACAATGGCCGCAGAATGGGGTTTGGCGGGGAACATGGTAGCGGACTGCCGAGCTGAACGGGTCATACGAATTCACGGGCGAGCAGGTTGGAGTCGCTCTCCACGCTCGCCTGAATCATGATCTCCACGCCGCGACTTAGCAACTCGCCCGCACCAGGATCTCACCCTTTCCATATTCCAGAAAATCGCCGCAATGCCGTTCATAAGCACTGGAAAAGCAGTCCTCGGGAACCGTAAATCCCAGTTGTCGCAGATGCCGCAAATAAATCTGCAGGAAGACCGGCCGCGATGGACCTGCAGATTTGAAGGTCGGCAACATCGGAGGGGGTGCCGCAGGGCCCAGCAGGCCGATCGTTCCGCGCCGCATGCCGGCTCCCGGTCGTATGCCAACGCCCCCAAATACCAGTATCGTGCCGGCAATCAGGTTGTAGCCGATGGCATCGCCCGCAGTGCCACCGATGGCGATCAGTCCGCGTCGCATGGAGTTACCGATTTCATTACCCGCATTGCCGTCGATCAAGATCTCGCCGCCCGTCATCCCCTTGCGGCCGCCGCGATAAACGGCACCGACCAGATGACCCGCATTGCCACGCACGCGAATTCGCCCGCCATGCATTTCCGCACCCAGCCAGTCAGCCGTGTTGCCTTCCACGATGATCTCGCCACCACGCATCTCGGCACCCAGGTGCATTCCCGCGTTGCCGCGCACGACGATGCGGCCTGCAGTCAGCCCCGTTCCGATCAGCTTGATCTTCGAGCAATCCCCTTCGTAAATGATTTCAGCGTCATCGGCGGCCGAGCCCGAGACATCAAAATAGTCTGAGAGGGCAGGGGTCTTGTTGCCGTAATGGATCCGCGTTGCTCGCACCTCGTCTAAGGTTTGCGTGCGAATCGTTTCCATGCGAATGGTATCCACTTCGATCGGAATGGACGTCTGCTGCTTGAGACTCAAGACAAGTGGCATGGTGAGTAGGATCCTTCTGCCGCAAATTCGGTAACTTCAGAACAGCAAGTTCAACTGGCGTAATCTGCTTTGGAAAACCACGTATTTTGACGGTTTGCTGCGGTAGCAGCAACGGACACATGCGAATTTGCCGAGATGTTTCTTGTGACGAAAGATTCCGAGCAGTCCTGCTCACCGGAGTTGGAAGCAGGCTGGCACCGGTAGCTTCATCACGAAAAGTGAGTCGACGGGTGCAATGCGTGGCATTTGCCTTGCCAACCGTTTTTTATTGCTGTATGTGTAGTATGCTGCAGAATAATGAAAGATTACCAGGTTTATCGTCGGCGACGAATTCGGATATTCGTTGCGATCTCTGCCATCTGAAGACGTGCGTTCGTTCCGCAACGTGCCCGGCACTCTAAGCCTTGAGTGTTCCGGACCGCGAAAGCCGAGCCGCATTCCGCCATGGCCCGCCAAGTTTGGGTTGGACCCGCCGCATTCAATTTGATCAGTGAGCGCTGCCTGCAGGGTGCATTGTGCACGATCAAATTAACAATAGAACATTCCGAATTTAGATCCTCAAGACTGCCCCGTTGACGCCCCGGGCACGCCTTGGGGAGCCATGCGTTTTTCGAGTCATGATGGGCGGCTGGATCAGACAACTTCCTGAACTGTGCGATGGGGATCACTTATGAACAAGCGAATGATGTCATGGTTGCTGGCGGCAAGTGTTACGACAATGGTGGGCCAGGTTGAAGCAGGCCGGGGGCGCTATTGCGGTCCGGCCATGCCCACTCCCACGGCCGGGGTTTACTCCAGCAGCGTCGATACCCAGTATTCGATCCTGCCGTACCACATTGCTCTCAGTCGCGCCGAAGACGCGTCGCAGGCTGAAGCCGCCGTGGCCAGCTTGACCGACGAACGCACCAAGTTGCTGGCTGAAGTGGCGAAGTTGAAGGCTGATATGGCCACGGAAGTTGCCAAGGCTCGGACCGCAGCAGAAGCCGCCGCAGCGGATGCCAAGAAGCAGGCCGCGGTTGCCGCCAATCTCAAGAAAACCGCCGAAGCCGCCGCCCAGGGCAAGGCTGCCGCTGAAGCCGCTGCCAAGAAGGCTCAAGAAGAGAATACCGCTAAGCTGGCGGCCGTGACCGAAGCTGCCAAGAAGGCTGAAGAAGCCAATAAGGTGTTAACCGAAGAGAAGGCCGCTTTGACCGCGGAATTGACCGCAACGAAAGAGAAGCTCGCCAAGAGCGAGGCCGATCTGAAGGCTTCCAAGGAAAAGGAAGAGAAGAAAGAAGAAAAGAAAGAAGCCGCTCCGGCCGCTGCCGAACCCACTGTGAAGGAAGAAAAAGAAGGCGCGAGCAAAGACGGCGAAGAGAAGCCTGCCGAGAAGCCCGAATAGGCGAATCGCAAGCAGTCGATCCAAGTTCCATTTCAGCCGGTCCTGTTATTTCGGGACCGGCTGTTTGCGTATTGGAGGCTGAAGAGAAGAGAGTCGTTCGACACCGATTGCCGCGCAGGAAACACCGATTCGCGCAGCATGCGGCGATCCTTCCTGCACAATTCGCTTCCGGGCTGCTGCGGCCTTGTCCGGCGATGATCTGCTTTTCAGCCGGGGCCGTCCGTGGAGGAAACGCCGCTAATTTCTGTGGCCAAACTGGCCCATTAATTCGCGGGGAATTCCCACACTCGCACGACCTGCTCGACTCCAATCGCCCCCAGCCTGGTGCCATCCGCTGACCAGGCCAGCCCATGAACCCAACTGGTCGCTCCTTCCAGTGGTTTCAGCTTTTCTCCCGTGGTCACATTCCACAGTTGGACCAGGCGATCGGCTCCGGCTGTCGCCAGCAGTTGGCCGGCAGGATGCACCGCCAGGCAATGCAGCTGATCAGTGTGCCCGACTAATTCACGAATTTGTTGTCCGTCGAGAGGATTCCACACGCGAGCGATGCGATCCAATCCGACCGAAACCAAACTCATACCATCCGCGGTCCAGGCGAGATCCGCCACGATCTGGCCCTTGGTCGAGAACTGTTTGACCTCGGCACCACGGTCCAGGTCCCACAGGCGAATCGTCTGGTCATAGCCCGCGGAAACGGCATAACGGCCGTCGGCTCGAATGGCCAATGCCATGATCCAGTCGGTATGCCCGGTCAGTGCGTGCAATACTTTGCCATCCGCCAGATTCCAGACGCGAACCACACGATCGTCGCCGACACTGACGAGGCGTGTGCCATCCGGTGTGTAGGCCAGATCGCGGACCCAGCGCGTGTGTCCGGCCAGAGTCTTCGCGGGCATCGCGGCGGGCGGGTTCGCCCAGATCAGGATGGCATTGTCCATTCCGGACGTCGCAAGCTGATCGCCCGCAGGATTGAATCTTACGGCAGTGATTCCCCCCTTATGAGCAGTGGCGTCGGTGGTCTTGCCGTCAGCCAGATTCCAGAGTCGCAATGAGTTATTGAAGTAGCCCCCGGCAATTTGCTGACCATTCGGACTGAAGGCCAGGCTGGAACCGGTGGCTGCCAGCCCCGCCAGAGATGGCGAAGACTTGGCATTCGAAGGGTTAATTGCAGGCAGACCGGCGGGCAGGGCGAGGGCCACCAGACTGAAGCCACCATCCAGCGGTTCGCCTTTCAGCACGGCGGCAATTTGAGTCTCGGTAAGCGGGCGATCCCAGATCTTCACATCATCAATTTCCCCCTGAAAATACGGCTGTCCGGCGTCATTTGAATAACCGATCAGAAACCCCTGCTCCGTGTTGAAATCGCTGACACCTTTGGGACCCGACGCGACCAGTTTGCCATCGAGAAATATCTGCTGGCCACCCCCCATGCGCAGCACCTGCATCCAGGTGTGGAACTGGCCATCGGCGACATTGCCTTCCGTCGCGCTGATCGTTTCATTGTTCCAGACGCGCTGCTGCGGCTTTCCCTCTTTGAGGTACATATGGCGGTCGTTGCCACCCTGGCCCAGCGGGCCCGCATACACGGCGAACAACCCGCAGTTGGGAACGGCCGTCTTACAGCGGATGGCAATCGTCAGGTCAGTTTCGGGAAGATTCTGGACGACTTCGACCAGATCATCGATCCCATCGAAGACTGCCGCCCCATCTTTCACTGCAATTCCGCCGGTCGCCATTTGTGACGTGGGTTTGCCGACGGCAGCGCTGAAATCTTTGTCGAATGGGTAATGGACGAGCAACTGCGGAGCAGGGGGCGCATCGGCCCCCAGACTCGCCAG
>CAZQUW010000002.1:6923-16177 GCA_964596215.1 uncultured Planctomicrobium sp.
GGTAATGGACGAGCAACTGCGGAGCAGGGGGCGCATCGGCCCCCAGACTCGCCAGGATACCCAGGCAAAATACAGGTACGGCAAACCAGGCGCGACTCAATTGCATGACAGAGGCCTCGCGATAATCCATCAAGGTTATTTGATGTCGTTTATAGCGGCTAGGCAAAGTCGCCGCGAGATTGACGCCGCCGCAGACCGAACTCGCAGGTCAATCATTGGTCGCAACCAACTATTCAGTACGTGTTTGCGGGAAATAGAAACCTCGCAAAAAAGTCGCAATCGCGTCCACTGGATTGATGCGGAACGCCGATCCAGCCGATCTGACGTTGGTGATTTTCCGGAATTCGCGCCGCTGACAATTCTGAAGCCCGTCCGCTGGTCGTCACCGATCCGTTTTCAGGAATCAACCGCACTCCCCACCGAATCGGCGTTTTGCTACAATCCGCGGTTCGCCCATAATCAATAAAAAACGTCCGGATTACGTCAACTTCGTAACCGGTGCGCAAGTCCTGTTGGAAAGTTGGATCAACTATGGCGATCACGCATCGTCTGCCGTTTGAACGGCCAATTTACGATCTCGAAGAGAAGCTGCTGGCTCTCGAAAACCAGTGGCGGGCCGAAGTGCCCACGCCCGAAGTGCGGGAAGAAATCCGCAACATGCGGATGGAAGTCAGCCGCCTCAAGCGAGACATCTTTGATAATCTCGACGCCTGGGAGACGGTCCAGGTGGCCCGGCACGCCGAACGGCCGCAGACCGACGATTACCTGGAACTGATCTTCGACGAGTTTGTCGAATTGCACGGTGATAAGTCGTTTGGCGACGACCGGGCGATCCGAACGGGCTTCGCCAAGATCGAAGACCGCAAGGTCATGTTTATCGGTCAGCAAAAGGGCAAAACCCTGAAGGAACGCGCCGAATGCTTTTATGGATGTCCGCATCCCGAAGGCTATCGGAAGGCGCTGGCCAAAATGCAGATGGCGGCCAAGTTCAAACTCCCCGTTATCTGCTTCATCGATACTCCGGGAGCACATCCCGGGATTGGTGCCGAAGAACGCGGCCAGGCCTACAACATTGCGTTGAATCTGCGCGAGATGTCGCGGATCCCGACCCCGATTATCTGCGTGGTGATCGGCGAGGGGGGATCGGGCGGTGCGTTGGGGATTGGCATCGGCGACCATATTGCCATGTTGCAGCACACCTATTATTCGGTCATCAGTCCCGAAGGTTGCGCCGGCATCCTGTGGAAGCATTCCAAGTACGCGAACCTGGCCGCGAAGGCGTTGAAGTTCACGAGCAAGGATCTGCATCGGCTGGGAGTCATTGATGAAGTCATCCAGGAACCGCTCGGGGCCGCACATCGCGACCATCGCGCCATGGCCGCTACGTTGAAGTCATTCCTCGTTCGCGGCTTCCGGTCGCTGTCGGGATTGAAGTCGAACGAACTGCTCGACCGGCGCTACAACAAGTTCCGCAAGATGGGCGTCTTCGAAGAGCAGGCCGCAGCCGAAGTCATCGCCAAGCCGGCATAGTCCGCTGGCTGTTGCTCATCGCCTGCCGAAGACTCCGTCGCGGTTCGGGAACGAGGCACATCCGGCCGCGCGTAATGAATTGCGACGATCGAGTCGTCCGCATCTCCGGGCGACTCGATTCTCTTTGGCAGGAGCGTTCGCGGCGCGGCTCGAACTGGAAACGGAACAGGGCCCGTGAACTCAAGTGTGGACGTTCACAGTCTGACCGCGCAGCGTCGATCAAAGCGAATCCAGAGTCCAAAACCCACCAATTAGCAACGTCCGATAATGTCTGTTATGTTTAACTCGATATTCAGGAAAGCCTGGAAATACTGAGGTTTCCGGTTTACCGCCGGCAGCGGCGTGCAAAATCGGACGTTGCGGTTGCTGTCCTCTGCCTTGTGCGTACGATGCTGCGGAAATCGCCGGGATGTGTTAGATACCGCAAGGCCACGAACGGACGAATTGGATGACCAGCAAGCGGCATTCGATATCGATCGCGATGCGTGTTGCACCGGCTGGCTCGCCAAGCTGATTGCCCGCAGTTCGTGGACTCAACCATTCAGGCCTGCTCGAAACGCCCGCGACTGCAGGCTGCATTGTTTGAGCTGAATTGACGTGCTGGCGATTCGAGCCTGCAGTCAGGCGGGTCTCTGACTGCGAATCAGTTTCGCAGGTAACGCTCCAGGCGCGTTTGCCATTCAATGGGCAAGCGGTTGCGTGGAATGTTCTGAGCCTCAATTTGTCGCGCGATGCGGACATTGAGCAGCGTCGAGACATCCGTTTCGGGATCGGGATCGGGGTCTTCGCCGCGTAAGTCGGACAGCCAGTCGCTGAGCGCACCGACGGCGATTGGATCGGGAAGTCCCAGCATTACTGTTTCGATTTCGGTCATCTTACGGGCTTGTTGACTCGGTTGGCTCGAGAAGACACGGGCAATGCCCTGCAGCAATGCCTGGCGTTGCGGATGTAAATCTTCGTCATCCATAAGCCGCTCGGGCGAGTTGATCGTCTTGCGACCGGGAATCTGCGGCAGCGGCCGGCCGGCGACTGGACGACCGGAATTCGGCCGGTTGTTGAAACTCTCGAACGGTTCTTCGTCATCCCCCATCGGATCGACGGGCCTCCGCGCAGGGCGGCCATTTTGCCAGGCCCGGGCCACGCTGCTGACGTGTTCTGGCGTGGGGGCCTGCTGCAGTTGATCCACCAGTTCGTCGCGATGTTCGCTGAGCGTATTCTGCATCGCTTTCATGACCTGCTGTTTGACGGCGGGACCAACTTTTGACGCCAGGCTGGGGATCCGCCTCAGGAGTTGCTCGGCTTCTTCCATGAAGGTCGGAGCTGCAGTGGGCGGTTCGTGGGGATCGTTCAGCGCGGGCGCGCCTTCCTCGCCGGCGTCGGCCTGAAAGGGATCACGGGGCAACCCGTCCCCGCTTTCACCAGTGGCGGGCAGGTAGCCATCGCGTGAGTTACGGGGCCTGGTCCGCGGATCGGCATCCGGATCCAGTTCCAGTTCGTCATGACGTGCGTCGCGATCGCGTTCGAGTTTGGGATCGACTGCATCCAGTTCGTGAATATACGGCTCCAGAATCGCGTGCAATTCCTTGGGCATGACCGGGTCGAGGGCGTTCATAATGTGGGCCGCCGCGTACCCCGTGTAGGTCGTCAGGATCAACTCGCGGGCCTTCTCGGACATGGCCACCCCAAAGAACGTAATGACCAACGACAGAATGGCCCCTTTGAAAAGGCCGAACAGCGCCCCCATGTGGCGATCAAACTCGACAAACTTGGCTTTTTCCAGCGCTTCGCGAAAGCCGCGGGCAATCGCGAATGTTCCAAACGAGAACACGAGATAGATCCCCAGCATCGCCACCCAGCGATTCAGTGGCGGAGCCAGCTTGATCATGGGTGCGAGCGACAAGGAGAGTGGCGTCGCGAAGAGAAAACAAAGCACGAGGGCGCCGATGCCCGCCAATTGCCAGGCGACACCTTTGGCCGCTCCCCGAATCGTGGTAAAGAGCAGAATCGCACAAATAAAGAGATCAAACCACATGATGGCATCCCTGCCTGTTAAACCAAGTTCCAACTTGAGTGCCGGAAATATACCGTTTTTGCCCCGCCGGGATGAAGACCAGTTTCTACAGGAGTAAAGCAGGGTGGTAACTATGGGCAGGCTGGGTTGGTGGCGGTCGACGTCAAATCGGACTGTTAAAGCCCCTGAGATCCTGACAGTCCATTCGCGTCGCTTTTCTGAAACGACAACCGGGTGCCAAAGATGATCGATGGGACTCGCGCGAGCCAGCCTGATTTAGAAGTCTTTGCGGCTGTCGATCAGCAATGTGACCGGCCCGTCATTGACCAGTTCGACGTCCATGTGCGTCTGGAAGCGGCCTGTGGCGACGGTGATCCCCTGCCCCTGGACTTCGGCGATCAGGCTGCGGTAGAGCGCGTCCGCGACTTCCGGGCGGGCGGCGGCGATGAAGCTGGGGCGGCGGCCTTTGCGCGTATCGCCGAGCAGCGTGAATTGGCTTACCACCAGCATGCTGCCGCCGATGTCGGCCAGGCTGAGATTCATTTTGCCTTCGGCATCTTCAAACACCCGCAGCCCGACGATCTTCTGCGCCATGTAGATCACATCGTCCTGCGTATCGCCGTCAGCGACCCCCAGCAGGACGACAAAGCCCCGGGCGATCTCGCCGGTAATTTCGCCAGCCACGGTGACCTTGGCCCGGGAGACTCGCTGGACGACAGCTCGCACGTTTTGATCCTTGGTTTGCAGCCCGGCTCTCGAGAGTCCGGTCCATTGTGCTTCGGGAATACGCTCAATCCAGGCAAGTCGGGCTATGGCGTGATGCGAAACTCTTCCAGATCGATCGCCGTGTTGCCACTGGTGATCAACTGGGCCATCAGATCCCCCGTGGCGACCGATAGTTGCAGTCCCGCGCGAAAGTGTCCCGCTGCGACGAACCCATTCGCGTGATGTGGCAGACGGGACAGAAACGGGTTGCCAGTGGGTGAGCCCGGCCGCAGGCCGGACCAGGTTCGTTCCAACTTGGCCTGCGCCAAGACAGGCACCAGCCGCTGGGCGAACTGCAGCAAGCCCGAGACGCCTTCGACCGTGTTGTGCTTATCGAACCCCACATTTTCCTCGGTGGCGCCGATCAAAATGCGCCCGTCGGCACGGGGTACGAGATAGCGGGCACCGTTGTTCAAGACATGCCTGAAGGGCAGCGGCACGGCGGACAGGAGTACGATCTGGCCACGGACGGGGCGAACGGGGAGTTCGAATCCTAGCTGCCGTGTGAGGCCCCCTGTCCAGGCGCCGCCCGCAATCAGGAAGTTTTTTGCGCGATAGCGATCATTTGCGGTCCGGGCAGCCAGTATGCGACGGCCACCCTGTGAATCGCCCTCAGTATCGAAGTGCATGACGGGGGCACCCGCGACCAGGCGCACGTGGCGTGACGCGCAGGCCAGGATCAAGGCCTTCAAATGTCGTGGATTGCGGACTTGAGCAAACGTAGGCAGCCGGTAGCCGCCACGCAGATCAGGGCCGAGGGCCGGTTCGAGACGTTGCAGTTCCGCGGGGTTTAATTCTTCCAGCGGGACCCTTTCGGAAGTCCACCCCTGGATCTCCGCTGCGATTCGGTCCCCTTCCCCGTCGAATCCCAATTCCAGCCCGCCTGATTCCAGGTAGCTGTTATCCATTCCCGTCAGTTCCCGGAGTTCCTGGCTGAAGGACCGCCAGCGTTGATGGCTGTAAGCGCGCAGTTGCGCGGCGGCATCGCGGGCGTGTTCCAGATTGCCGGGGGGCAGCATTCCGGCTCCGGCCCACGATGCTTCCTGTCCCGGCTGGCTTTGATCCAGCACCGTCACGGTGGCACCCCGCTGAGACAGGAAATAGGCCGTCGTCAGCCCGATGACTCCGCCACCTACAATGACCACATCGGGAACAGAATCAGCGGCTGGCACGTGGATGATTTCCTGACTGGGGTCAACTTGAACTTCAGGCTCCACAGCCCGGGCCTCGGGCGTCGGAGTGAAACTTCTGGCGGGGACAACTCGGCGCGTCGGCGTGTCCTTGAAGGCCTGCTGTTCAAAAACGGCTTGGAACAGCAGCACACGAAGTTGACAAACCAAGTCGGTGGGCCCAGTCACAGTGCTGGTGCCTTCGCCGCGATTTAGATTAACGAATGGAACTGGCGGTTGTCAGCTGACCGAAAGCAAAAAGCCCGGTCTCTGGTAGAGAAACCGGGCTGAATGGGCTGAGTTGCCTGGGGTGATGGCGACTACTTCTTCTTGACCTTACCCGGTCGACGCGCTCCGAGGGTCGTCGCGTAAGACAAACCTAAGGTTTTCAGGTCGGCGTTGTAGACGTCCTTCAAAGCGGCCGGCAGTTCGGTGCCTGATTGCAGTTTGTCGATCAGCATGCCCAGCTTGGGAGCCCCCCCGGCGGCCAGCATGTGCTGCACCAGTGTGAAGCCTACGGGCCCCAAATCGGCCGAGGAAAATTTCCCCTTCTCGAAGACTTGCTCCGGGCTTTCCAGCCCTTTCAGCGATTCCATCGCCATGGCGGGCTGGGCGAGGATGAATTCGTGCTTTTTATCGTCCTTGGAGGCGAGAGCCAGGCCCAGGCCACGAATCAGCCATTCAGGAATCTTGTCGCCCGATCGCTTCAGGTAGGCACCCGTAATCTGATCGATCACGCTGAGCTTCATCCCTGGCGATTCGGCCGAAACTTGGTCACCAATATCTTCGACACAGACATAGGCTTCATCGAAGCTGGGGGAGACGCGGGACAAGCCAATCGTTTCCCGGGGGACTTCGGCCGATTCGATGACCCGGGGGAATTCTTCAAAGCTGAAGCGATCCTTAAAGACGAAGATGGCCAGCTTGCCCTTCCAGATTTCGTTCGTCTTGGCGCCGAAGGCTTCGCGAAGTGTTTTGGCGTGCTCGTCAGCCCAGCCCAGGATTTCCTTCAGTCGGTCTTCGCTGGCGTTGCCCATGACCAGATAATCGGCACTCTCGACAATTGATGCGGTTTCCTTCGCATTCGACCGCTTCCATTGATCTTCCGATTTTTCCTTGCGCATCGCGTTGAATTCTTCGGGCGAAAGCTTACTGAGCCTGGCCGCGGCGATTTCCTCTTCGGACGGGACGATTTCGCGCAGGGGCTGTTTCGGATCGGGCCCGTCGAACTTGTTGCCTTCTTCAAACCAGGTTTTCAGGTTTTCATAGTTCGTGCGGGTGATGCGGGCCTGCCCCTGCGGCATGCGAGGAAGTTCCAATCCCCCCACGAGGCGAAACAGGCGACTGCCTTCCATGTTTCCGGGCAGAATCACGCGGCCACTCTGCCCGCCTTTCATCATGCCTTCGAACGTCGACAGATTCAGTCCGCCACGGGGGTTGTTGCCGCTGTGGCAGCCGAGGCACAAATTGACCATAAAGGGAGCGATGTCCTTCGTGAAGGAGACCTTCTCGTTCCCACTGGCGCGGGCGATGGTCGGCGGGGGCAGATTGTTGGGTCGAGCAGCCCCGCCGGGACCGGCTGCCTGGAATTTCTGGGCCTTGTCCCCTTCGAATTTCGCTCCCTGGTTCACCCAGGATGTAATCGCAGCAATTTCTACTGCCGACAGCGCGGGCTGCGGGTTCTTGGGCATCCGCTGCGCGCCATTCGCGTTCAGTCGCGCGACCAGCAAGCTGCGAGCTCCCTGGCCCGGAACCAGCAGCGGCTTATTCTCACCGCCGGCTTCCAGCCCGGCGAACGTGTCGAGTTTCAGTCCACCTGCGGAACGATCTTCGTTATGGCAGTTGGCACATTTGGCGGCCAGAATCGGAGCGACCTCTTTTGCGAAATCGATTCCCCCCTCCCCTGCTCCGCCCGCTTTCTTGTCGAGAATCGCCCGCTTCAGTTCGATCTGATGCAGGATGGGCGCCAGGCTCTTGTCAGACTCCATCACCTTGGCATCGCTGGCGATCTTCGAAATCTTGTCCTGCGCATCGTTGAGGATTTTTCGAGCTTCGTCGAATTCCTTCTTGGTGATGTGTCCCTGGACCTTATTGAGTTCCTTGCGGATTTCCCCAATTTCCTTGCGATGTTCGGCCGTGATCGCGGCACCGACCGGCAGTGCGGCCCCGCTCCACAACATTCCGCATGCCAACAGCCACATCAGACTGAACCACGTCAACTTACGCATGGGACATTTCCCTGTATTCTTGCCACTCACTACGATGATGTCTGGAATCGCTCTGGTCTAACAGCCCGCTGTGTGTCAGCACAAAAGTGCGAGAGAGCCCTGTTTGAATTCGATTGGGCTGACCCCCGGGAACTGGGTAAGCTCAGGGGGATGGTTTGAACTCCCTGACCCGTTTTTCTCACAGCGACGCCAGTTGTTTAACCCCGCCGCAGCCTTGAAGATTCGACACAATCTGCATCAATCACAATAGATGTTGATAATATAAGGTGTGGAACGGCTGACGGCCAAGGCCGAACGGCGAACATCGCATGAAGTCGAAAAGATCTCGAGTCGCAGATATTTAGGCCCGCGTGTTCCGGACGCCAGGGGCAAGCGATACTTAAACACATTCAGTAAAAATGGTTGCGTCGAATTCAATGCAAGCTATCCTGACCGCGGAATTGATGACCAAGCGAGACCTGCTCCTGCGGCTGTTGAGCAGCTATGGCCGCGTGGCAGTGGCTTTTTCGGCGGGTGTCGACAGTACGGTGGTGGCGCAGGCTGCTCAGCTGGCTTGTGGAACGGCCGCCGTCGCAGCGACCGCCGTCAGCGACAGTCTGGCCGCCGGTGAACTCGAATCTGCGCGGGCCTTGGCCCGGCAAATCGGTATCCGGCACGAGGTACTGCAAACCACCGAGTTCGCTAACCCCGACTATCTCCGAAATGCGGGGGACCGCTGCTATCACTGCAAGACAGAGCTGTATACCCAGTTGGAGGGGATGACCGAACAGCTGAATGTCGATGTCATCGTCAATGGCGCCAACGTGGACGACCAGGGGGATTATCGTCCCGGAATGCAAGCTGCCAGCGAGCATCAGGTTCGCAGCCCGTTAATTGAAGCAGGTTTGACGAAAGCGGAAGTCCGGGAACTCGCCCGACACTGGGATCTGCCCGTCTGGGACAAACCAGCCAGTCCGTGCCTGTCCAGCCGCATTGCCTATGGGTTGGAAGTGACTCCGGAGCGAGTTCGACGCGTTGATGCCGCCGAACAATTTTTGCGTCAACGATTGGGAATTCGCGAATTGCGGGTACGGCACGAGGCCCACGACCTGGCACGGATCGAAGTCGCGGTGGAAGAGCTGCCACGACTCGTTGCTGCCGATCTCCGGGCCGAAATCACCACACATTTACGAAGCTTGGGGTTCAGGTTCGTCACGATTGACTTAGACGGCTTTCGCTCCGGCAGCCTGAATGCCGCCCTGCCCCTGGTGACCCTGCAGCTCAAGCAGTCTTGAATCCTCAGCCCCAATCCAATCATCGGCTCTATCTGCAAGTCCTGACCCAATATCGCCCGACCAGCGGCTGCAAAAGGCGATCAAGTCGTTCACACGACCTGGAATCGCCTGAGCTCCGCTGAACGATGAATGAAGCCGCGGCAACCCGCGTTCATCGCAATAACCGGATTAAAGACTTACGGCTTCCTTCCCGGCTTTCTCTCCGGTGTCGCAGTCCACGGGTCTTCTGGCCAGGAGTGTTTGGGGTACCTGCGTTTGAGTTCTTTGCGAACCTCCG
>CAZQUW010000002.1:16277-58539 GCA_964596215.1 uncultured Planctomicrobium sp.
TCTTCTGGCCAGGAGTGTTTGGGGTACCTGCGTTTGAGTTCTTTGCGAACCTCCGGGTACGTGTTATTCCAGAACGATTTGAGATCGTCGGTGATTTGCTGCGGCCGATAGTTGGGGCCCAGCAGATGGAGCACGACGGGGACTCGGCCGCCGGCGATGCGGGGTGTTTCTGGCAGGCCAAAGAGTTCTTGAATACGGACCGCGAGCACGGGGGTTCGTTCGAGTTCGTAGTGAACAGTAATCTGGCTGCCGCTGGGGACGCGAATTTTCTCGGGGGCTTCTCTGTCAAGCAACTGCTGCTGCTGGTAAGTCAGGCTGGTGCGCAGTGCTGCCGCCCAGGGGGCGCGGTGCAGTTCGGCGAAAGATCGGCAGCCGGTACACAGCCCCGGCAGTAGCTCGGCCAGGGTGTTGTCGTCGAATGCCGGCAAGTCACAATCCGGCAGCCAGTTTTTCAAGCAGCGGACGCGTGTCACGAAAGAACTTACGGCCGGGTCGTCCCACGGGACCGCCCGCGTGAGATTCTTCAACGCGGCAGCGGCGAGTGCTTCGCTCACATTGGTGCCGGGGGGCGGAGTTGTCACGGATTCGTCTAAAATCAGGTCGAAATAGCGTGTCCGGCGCTGGGCGACGATTTTTTCCTGGTTCGCATCGAACGTGACATCAATGGTGACTTCGATCTGATCGGCAGGCAGCCAGTCGCGTTCGATTCCCGAAGCCTGCCGCACAAAGATCTCGCCCTGCCCTGCGTCGGTGTCTACGCACAGAAATAATTCTGGCTGCAAGACAAGACTTGAATCGGCCAGCCGAATGCCGCGACCACCGACCATGACCCCTTTGCGGTTAAGCGGTTCGCGACGCCGGGCAACTCGGTCTGGAAAGGCGGTCAATAGCGCTTTTAAGACGGCTTCGTCCCGTTCCCATCCGAGCTGCGGTCGAGTTACACGCTGTCGAGCATCGGCCGATGTCTGCCTCGCGGTGTTCACTAAACGCAGCAGCTGTTGTTGCGCCTGCTGCAGGAACCGGGCAGCTCCGGTGTGTAAGCGGCCTGAAGTGGTGTCAGCTCGACCGTGGTTGGAAAATTCTTCCAGCGCCTGGACGCGGTCCAGGACATCTGAAAATGAATAGTGTGCCGGCCCCAGTGATCCTGGTCTGCGAGAAAAGTCTGGGCGTTCGAAAGGATCTCGTTCGGTGAGCAATGCCGCCATCCAGGCGGCACGGTCTGCTACGCCGAACCGGTGCCCGGCAATCAGCAAGCGTGCCAGACGCGGATGGACCGGCAACTGCACCATCTGTCGACCGAGGTCGGTCGGTTGACCGTCGTCAATGGCGCCCAACATCGATAGCAGGGACAATGCCTGCGCGACCGCTTCCGGGCGTGGGGCTTCAAACCACGGAAACGCGTTGACATCGCTCTCACCCCAGCAAAGGAGTTCCAGGACCGGGCCGGCGAGATCCACACGGCGGATCTCGGGTTCGGTATCGGCAGACAGGCCGCGTTGCTCGCGTTCCATCCAGAGCCGCAGGCACACCCCCGGTTGCGTTCGCCCTGCTCTGCCTGCACGTTGGTCGGACGACGCTTGTGAGATCTTCGTCAGGAGGAGGCGGTCGAGCCCCAGGCCCGGATCGAACTGCATTTGTCGCACCTGACCACTGTCGATCACGCCGGTCACTCCGTCGATGGTGACGGATGTTTCGGCGACGTTGGTGGCCAGGACGATCTTGCGTTGCGGTTGAGGGCCGAGCACGCGGTCCTGTTGTTCAGGAGACAGGTCACCATAGAGCGGCAGGACGATGGCCTGGGCCTGCCCGGCGATCGACGTCAACCGGTCGCCAGCCAGCTGGATCTCGCGAACTCCTGGGAGGAAGACCAGCAAATTACCGGGGGTTGACCTCAACAAATCATCAACCGCCGACACCACTTGCTCCACCAACGGCTGGGTCGTAATTGCCGGGCGATAGCGGATTTCGACGGGATGCAGGCGGCCTTCGCTGGTGATGATCGGGCAGTCGCCCAGGTATTTCGCGACCGGCCCGGCGGCCAGGGTGGCCGACATGACAATCAATTTCAGATCCGGGCGAACCGTCTGCTGCACGCGTCTCGCCATCGCGAGGGTGAGGTCCAGATTCAGGCTGCGTTCGTGGAATTCGTCAAACAGAATTGCGGAGACAGATTCCAGGAAGGGGTCGTCTTGCAGTTTCCGCAGCAGGATTCCGTCCGTGATGGCCACAAGTCGGGTCTGCGGACCGCAGCACTGGTCGAAACGGACTTGATATCCGACCTCATCACCAAGTGTGGCGGCACGTTCGAATGCCATCCGGCGTGCCGCAGCGCGCGCGGCCAGGCGGCGTGGTTCTAACAACAGAATCTGGCCGTTCCCAGCCAGTCCCGCATCGAGAATGGCTGGCGGCACACGGGTCGTTTTCCCGGCTCCGGTAGGGGCCTGCAGCACGACGCTGGCGGAATGTTTCAACGCCGCCAGCAACTCGGGAATGACGGCATCAATTGGCAGTGGAGTCAGAGGTGGCATGCAGTCGTTCGCGAGTCGTGGGTCGGGTTCTGACGAATTCGTCGATGGTTGAACGATACTCGCCCTGCCCCGGATCGAGAAGGCTTGGAAGAGAATGGCGAATGCCGCAGCCCGAATGCTGAAATTGAGTGGCCAGCGCGGTAGCGGAGTCTCACTTGTTGCAATATGATTGCATCCCGGTCAACTTGTTCCGTGGTGCAACTTCCTCACCTCCTGCCGGGGTGACACACATTCGCTGCACTCGAACCGAAACTACAAAGATTTTCTTACGAGGAGCCATGATGAGACTGTTCCGAAATTGGGCCACGATCTCTTGTTTGACCGCGTGCTGTGCTGTCGCCGGCTGCCAGGGTGGGAATGACGGATTCAAGACTGCGGAAGAAGTTAAAAAGGAACGCCCTGACGCGGGTAAGAAAGAGCACGATCATGACCATGATCATGGGCACCATCACCACGCGCCCCATCATGGCAGTCTGACGATGCTTGGCGAACATGTGGCGCAGATCGAACTGGTCGTCGATGCCGAGGCGGGTAAGGTCGAAGCGTTTATTCTGGACGGCGAGGCAGAGAAAGCGTTGACTGTCGATCAGGCAGATCTCGAACTGGCCATTACCCTGCCCGAAGCTGCCGAACCATTGACCTTGAAGTTGACTCCGGCCGATGCCGCGAAGCAACAGGACGGTTTTGTCGGGCAGGACGATAAATTGAAAGGTGTCAAAGCCTTTAAGGGAACCTTGGCCAGCCTGAAGATCAAGGACCAGACCCACGAAAAGGTGGCAGTCGAATTTGACGCGAAGAAGGCCGCTGCCGAAGCCGAAGAAGCCCATCATGAGGGCCACGCTCATGACGAAAAGAAGGGCGATGCTCATAAGGATCATGATCACGACCATGAGCATGATAAGAAGACCGAAGAGAAGAAGCCTGAGGAGAAACCCGCGGACGAAAAGCCAGCGGACGAGAAACCGGCTGCGGAGAATAAATAGCTCGGCGGTCACACCTCAGACTGGAGCCCGGGGCTGACGCCGCCGGGCTCTTTTCTGATGATTTCGCTGGCTTTGTCCTTCCCCCATCGTGACTTGTTACGGATCGCTTTACCCATGTTGGATTGCTTGTGTGTCGGGATCGCCGTGGCCGACCATATTTGTGTGCCGATTGATCGTCTGCCCCGATCGGGCGAACTGCTGCTGACCGATCGCCTGACCTTGTCGCTCGGCGGACATGCATGCAATGTCTCGGTTGATCTGGCCAAATTGCAGGTGAAGGTGGGGATTACCGCCCGGATCGGGGACGATTTGTTTGGCGAGTATCTGCGCCAGGAATTGACTCGTGCGGGGGTGCATACTGTCAATCTGGTGGAGACCCCGGGACAAGACACCAGCGGGACGTTGATCATTAACGTCAAGGGGGACGATCGGCGGTTCATCCATACGATCGGGGCGAACGGCGAGTTCGACGGCCGCGAAGTTTCGGCAGAGATGCTGCAGGCCACGCGCGCGTTGTACGTCGGGGCGCTGTTTGCCTTGCCGAAGCTGACTGCCAGCGCACTGAAATCGCTGCTCCAGCAAGCCCGTGCAGTCGGTGTGCCGACGATATTGGACGTAGTCATTCCGGGGCCCGGCGACTATTTGACGACACTGCAGGAAGTCTTGCCGTGGACCGACGTCTTTATGCCCAATACCGACGAAGCTGCGCTGATCACCGGGGAAACTGATCCCCTCGTGCAGGCCGAGATCTTTCGTCGGCTGGGGGCCCGTACGGTCATCATTACCTGTGGGGGTGACGGTGCTGTCGTGCTGAGTGAGTCCGACCGTTTTCGCTCGGGAATCTTCCGGATGGAGTACGTCGACGGCACCGGCAGTGGTGATGCGTTTGGTGCCGGGTTCATTTATGGGATGCTGCAGGGGGCGGATACGCGTCGTTGCGTGGAAATTGGCAGTGCCCTGGGGGCCAGTGCCGTGCGACGCAGCGGGGCGACCGGTGGCGTGTTTACGCGGCCAGAACTGGAAGCATTCCTGCAGAGCAACCGCCTGGAGTTTCGCCCTATCTAAACGAGGGTGAAATCGATACCGAGTCAGTTGTTGCGGACTTGAATCCCCCCGCCGGAAACCCGGACAAGTCACGCGCAACCTTTGGCGGACACTGAGCGTAATACCAGTGAGGTGTTGTTGCCGCCAAAGCCGAAGGAGTTCGACACCGCGATGCGGACCTGCTGCTCGCGCGGCTGGTTAGGCACGTGGCACAAGTTGCATTCCGGATCGGGATTGTCGAGATTGATCGTTGGAGGAATTGCACCTTCCTGGATCGCTGTCAGACAGGCGATCGCTTCGACGGCCGCTGCGGCACTCAGCAGGTGTCCGGTCATGCTTTTGGTGGAACTGACCGGAATCGAAGCACAAGCTGCGCCGAGGGCCCCGTGCAAGATTCGCGTTTCGCAGAGGTCGCCGAGCGGCGTGCCCGTGGCGTGGGCATTAATATAGTCGATTTCGGCAGGCTGGACGTTAGCCATCGCCAGGGCCTGTTGCATGGCCATAATCCCGCGTGCCGGATCGGGACAGGGAATGACCATGTGCGAGGCATCACTGGAGGCGCCAAAGCCTGCCACTTCGGCGTACGCCCGGCTGTTCCGGCGACGTGCGCTGCTGGCAGGTTCCAGCATGAAGAATGCCCCACCTTCACCCAGGATCATGCCATCGCGAGCCTGATCGAAAGGTCGCAGGGCTTGTTCGGGGATTTCGTTACGACGCGACAGGGCCCGCAGATTTCCAAAACTCGCCATCGAATACGGAGTGACACCCATGTCGCAGGCTCCAGCCAGGCAGACATCGACCCAGCCCAGTTCCAGCCAGCGACAGGCATGGGAAATCGCTTGATTGCCGCTGGCGCAGGCGGCTGAAACGGTCATGACCGGGCCGCTCAGCCCCAGCCAGCGTTGTGTGCGATCAGCAATGGAACCCGTGTCGCGTTCCGGTTCGAACAGCTTCATTCCGGCGCGCCGGTAGTCATTATCCCAGAGTTGCATGCGTTCGGCCCCCAGGCCCATCACGATGCCGATGCGCAACTCCTCGCGCTGGTTCCACAGTCCCGAATCCTGGAGTGCGTCGACGCAGCAGCGGACAACACCGCGTTCCAGGGGCAGTAGCTTGCTGAAAATCTGGGGATCGAAGCCGGGCGGGCAAGTGATCTCATCGAGCTGTCCGGCAATGCGACAGGGATGCTCGGAGTTTTCAAATCCCGAGACGCGCCGCACTCCGGACTTTCCGGCGAGCAGATTCTTGGAAATCGCTGGAAAATCATGCCCGATGGGGGTCACCGCCCCCAGTCCCGTCATCCATACTGCAGCGTCTTGCGTCATGATGTTTACTTGTCTGGTCGAATTCGTCTGGCGGTCTATGCTGATTGCGTCTCCTGACTGACTACCCTGCCCTGGCCAGAACCAGCGGCTGCCGGACCCCCGGAAGAACGGGATTGAGCGCAGGCAGTCCCAAGGTTTCGCTGGCTGGATTTCGCCAGGTCATTTCCAGCTCCAAACCACCTTGCAGCTGGCAGACGACGTCGAATGTCTTGGGACGCAGACGCGTGACGTCCAGCAAGACACTGGCCAGCGTCTTCAACGGGGACTTGGATTCAGTGACTGAACTGGCTCGGGATTGAGGTGCCCGCGTGGCCCGAATTTCCAGTTCGGCACGAGGATTGTTCTCCCGTATTGGCTGCAGTGCGAGCACCGTCGCGATGCAGTGTGATTCGGAAGTCGGCTTTCCTCGGGCATCAATTTGCAGCTCTGGATCCCAATGACTCCAGGTCACCCAGACACCAGGACGCGACGGATCGGCCAGCAGGTTGGCGGCTGCCAGCAGGGCATCCACCTCACCCTGAGTTCCTCCGCCCGCCCCCAGGCAGGGGCCCTGGCAGGGGAGGGACAAGCTGATTGTACTGGAGACGGAATGCAGCAAATTGTGGGGCACAACCTGCACAGAGACGCCCCACGGACCGTCATTGCCGTACTTGTGCAGCGTTGCTGCGAAGGCCCCGCGACCGACATACCGGGATGCCGATACCACTCCCCATTCGCGGAAATCCTGGGGCGTGCGATCCATCAAGCGGATGGTTTCGTGTACCGCAGCCAGCGAGGTAATCGTCTGGTCGTCGCTGTTTTTTAGAAAATGGGGGGTGACTTGCGGAGGAAAACGGAGCCCGGGCTCCTGACGCAGTGCTGCTAATTCGGGCAGCCCCATGCGAACCACCGTCCACGCTGCCAGTTCGCAGCGAAAGCTGATGTGTTTCTTCGCGTCGGGCGATGGATTGAAGCACAGGGCCACGGAAATTCCTCGGTCGGAGTTCTGGTAAGCGATGTAACGAATGGCGATTCAGAGCGTGGTCCCACGCCTATTGCTTGGGAGCCACGGGTTTGCCTGCCAGGGAAGGCTGAGCGGCTTCGATCCGTTTGATACTCTGTAAACGCAATTCCGTGCGATGGCCTTCTTCGATGCTTTTGCGGCTGACCAATTGGCGGTCCGCATCGAACCACAAGTCAGTCTCCGACGCTCCTTTTATTCGATAATGTGTACAGTTGATGGTGCGAGTTCCGACCACAATCGAGTCTTCGCCAAGCCGTTCGTAGTTGGCTTTGATCGTTTCACCGCTATCGACATCCAGCAGTGAGATCGCTTTGAGTTTGTCGAGTTCTGAGGGCCAGTACCAATAGCTGGTCGTCAGATGCACCGCTGGTCCGGCAGGCTGAGGGGTTTCATCGACGGAGACTTCGGTACGGCTCCCTTCGATGACGGCGCGAACGACCCGGCGATCTGTGCCAGCATGGGTCAGGCCTTCCAGCTTTCGCGGTTGGCCCGCTTGCCACCATTCCGAACCCTGGTAGCGATGGACATACGTGAAAAAGAGGACGCTGATACTGATTTGAGCGTCGGTTGTGGCGACTGTGCGTCCATCGGAATGCTCGGCAATTTCCAGCCGGCTGGTTCCCACGCGTGAGCCATCGACGATGATATCGAACTCACGAACTTGCTGTTGCACGGGACGTGGGGGCTCGGCTGCATCGAGCGCGACGCAGCACTGCATCGCAAAGATAATTCCACATAGCCGACATGCCATGCGATGACGCAGCATGGTCCCCTCCTTGGAACACAGACTCGGTTTGGCCCAAAGATGCACGCTGGCCAGATTGTGAATAGACCTCCAGGAACGCTGGTTTCCTGGCGATTGATGGAGGTCTTAGCGAGCACTTTAACGAACTTCAATGCGGCGCCAATCGCAAAAAATTAAATCTGGCGGAGAAATCAACTCGAATCTCTTGGGATTGGCACGTCCTGAATCCTGGACAACGCGAAATTGGCTGTCCAGCGACCGGCCAGACCTGCCATTTGGCAGATTGGGTAAAGAGCCTCCGCCAGTGGTCCGACACCTTGGCAATGTCGCTGGGGATTACGCGGCGAAAACTCAAATTCGCCAATAACTGAGGGCTTCGCTCTTGCAGAGTCTGTCAGGAATTGGTCAGATCCGGGCGCCACGGCGGTCAAGGAATGACCGCGAACGATTCCACCACGGAGGGTAGCAATATCATGGATCGAGCCATCGTAAGCGAAGCTCTTCGTGATTTGTACAACGAAGATACCGGAGCCTCGTTGGATTTTCTGGGTGACGATACCGAATTGATCGCCGATCTGGGGCTGGATTCTGTCGATGTCGTCAGCCTGATCATGCAAGTCGAACGTCAGTTCCGCATTCGCCTCAGTCTGGACGAACTCAATCGAGTCCAGACGTTTGGTGATTTGCTGGATCTCGTCACGATTAAGTTGCAGCAGAATACGGGGTTTCGCGCCGCGTGACGTAAGCCCCCGTGGCTGCGACGAATTCGGCGCGCCAGCGAGTGCATCTCTTCGCGAGTCGTCAAACAGGCACTCGCGGAGGCGCCGAGCTGATTTTGTGGACCCTTCGCAAACCGGCTTGAAAAAGTAGCCTCACGAGCCCTGTCATTCTGCTGTCCAGGCTATCGCCTCAATTATGCGGCGTGGATCGGGCGTACGGGAGTGGATGGGAATCGAACCCACCTGGCGTCTTGTCAGACTCCACAACCGGATTTGAAATCCGGGGCGATCACCAGACTCGCTAACACTCCCCTGTAGTACGATGTCGTAACACGATGTCATAAACTCTGCGTCACAATCTCTGTGTCACAACGTCACTCTGTATCAAAACGTCACATAGTAGCCCGCAGCGTCAGCGAGTGCATCTCTTCTGCCTGGGTGAGAGTTCCCGAGTCACTGGTCGGCCGGGCTGGCATTTGCCGGAACGGTTACGAATCCCTGCTTCCTGATTCACTGGCGTACTTTTTCCTTGGCGTGCTTTCGTTGCGGAACGCAATGAGGCGTTTACGGGGGCGTTTGTTATAATTCTTGCGTTGGATGACGCTGCACTTCATTTTTTGACCGCGTGTGTGAGGCCCCCGATTGTGCTTTTGGAATTCGTGATTTTGCACACGATTGCAGCGGGTGTCAGCCTGTTTGGCGGGTTAATGCTGTGGCGTCATCAGGCGCAATGGCAGCAGCAACAAGCCGATCCGGAGATCGGAATCGCGGAAAAGCGGTTTCTGCATCGTCAGTACCGTCGTCGTATGCAATCGTCGTCCATGGTGACCCTGCTGGGGCTGATGCTGCATGCCAGTAACGAACATCTTGTCGACTGGCGGCGATCCCCGGCCGGATTTTTCGTTTATGTCTGCCTGATGCTGGGGCTGGTCACGTGGATTGTCATTCTGGCTTTCGCCGACTTTCTGGCGGCCCAGGTAACGCACCGGATGGCCCTCGCCCGGTTGCAGGAACACCAGCGGCAATTGGAACGAAGCATCGTCGAACTGCGCCAGAATAAGCAGCAATGAGCGTTCTGTTAGGTCAGGCGGCGTGAGATGTGGTGTCTTAAGTACCACCCGTCGTCGTAACTCCTGGCCACTGCTGGCCAATCGAAGCTGCCGCAAGTTCGGGCTGCGAGTTGGTCTTGCCCGTTTTCGGGGAGAGTGTGAAACTACGCGCCGGTTGGCGTCGGAGGCTGCTTTAAGGAACGTGATATCAGATACGTGTCGTCAGGGCTGTGCGTGATGTTACTGGTGCTGGGCACCGGCTGCATCGGCATGCGCGGACGGGCACCGGCGCCGGCCGCGGCACAAACCGTGAATTCTATCTTCATTCCGATTGAAGACCAGGAAGTTGTCTGGGAACGCATCGTCGATGTGGTTCATGACTATTTTGAAATCGCCCGCGAAAATCGCCTGGACGGCATCATCGAGACCAAGCCCCTGGTTGCCGCCAGTATTCTAGAGCCGTGGCATAAGGATTCGGTGGGGCTGAGTAACCGCCTGGAGGGAACCCTGCAATCGGTCCGGCGGCGCGGTTTTGTCAATGTCACGCCGGCCCAGGGGGGATATCTCGTCAGCATCGAAATTTACAAAGAGCAGGAAGACGTCATCATGACGCCGGACAAATCGGCGGGTAATTCGACCTTCCAGGAAAATCGGCCGCTGCAACGCGATCTGACGCTGGTCGTTGGAGATGCTGCTCCGCAGGGCTGGATTGCGTTGGGGCACGATCAGGCGCTGGAAGATCGCATGCTGTTGCAGATTCAACAGCGTCTGGGCGCCGCGCAGCCACGTATGCCGCAATGAAATTGCCCCCGCTTCGCAGGGGAAATTGTTATCTCGATAAGCGCCGTGCGGTTGATTACGATGAGGGAAAGATTGACCTGGCCCCTACGTTGATGCTGCGCGATGACTACCAGCCCGATTGAGCGTTACGACCGAGAGCCCAGTACGTTTGCCCGGCGTTTCTTCTGGCTGACGCTCTCGGTGTTCGTGGTGGGCTACGCGGTTGCCCGGTGCCTGGTGTTGTCGACAGCGGGGCGTCCTCCAGTTGCCTGGGGTCATTTTCCTCCCGCCTTTTGCGTCAGTTCGGTCCTCCTGCTGGTGGGGAGTCTGGCACTGCATCAGGCTTTATTGGCCGTCCGGGTCGAGAAGCCACGCCGCTTTCGTCGTGCCCTGCTGGCGGCCCTGGGGGCGGGCACCCTGTTCGTCGGGATCCAGAGTTTTGGACTCTGGTGCCTGGTTCAGCAACAACGCTCCGAAGATGCATCAACCGGAGTGAATGCATTTGTGGTCATGCTGGCGGCGCTGCACGGCCTGCATTTCACCGTGGCATTGATGTTCCTGTCATATGTCACAATCAAAGGTTTTGCCGCTCGGTACGATCATGAATACTTCTGGGGCGTGCAGATCTGTGCCTGGTTCTGGCATGCCCTGGGGCTGATCTGGCTGGCAATTCTGGGTGTATTTCTGATCACAGCGTAATGAGAGCGAGACAACTTCTCTTCGCGCAATTCAAGAAATTTGGTATCACGCCGACCTTTGAGATTCACCTCCAATTGTCGCCCGGAAGTGGATCTGTCTGGTGGTCCGTAGGCTGCGTTTTCCAAGGTGGAAAGCGTTCACGCTGTCACTGATCTTGATTTCTTGTCTGATTACCGCTGCCTGCCTGAAAGCTGAGACCAGGTCATGAAGTGCCGCATTCATCTGCAGTGTTTGATTGTGGGGCTAAGTCTGATTCTGATCAGTGGCTGTTCTTTCTCGCGCGGCAGCCAGGTGGCTCGCGCTTCCGAGACGGGCCAGAAGTTGGCCGATGAATTGGCAGAGGATGATGCCCCCGTCAAGACGGCGAGTGCTGAAAACCTCGCCGCAGAGGACAGCGACGGTCCCCCCAGTCAGCCGGGTGTCAAAACGAGCGGCGGATCGCGTAAAAAACTGACCGGCTGGTTGAGCAAAGGAAAAACGAAAACCAACACGATTCCGCTGGATCGGACAGACAGATCCAAGACGGCAGATGCCGAATCGGACGTCGAAGAAGATACCGGGCCGTGGAAACATTTCCAGGACGCCCCGGCGACAGCGCAAACTTCACAGAGCAGCCAGCCCAAGGAACCCGACGCCTTGTCGCTGAGCAGTTCGAATCCGTTCGATCAGTAATCCGTGCCAGTAAACCATGGTCTGTCGCCTGGCTGTTGGAGTCGGGAACAGTCTGTTGCCCGAATCTACTTCTTACCCAATGCACGCTGCTGGGCAAAGAACTCCTGCAGGATCATCCGGCAGTCATCTTTCAAGATGCCGCCCAGGACCGTGGCCTGATGGTTCAGCCGTGAGTCCTCGGTAATCTGATACAGCGTATGGCAGGCACCGGCTTTCTGGTCGGTCGTGCCGTAAATCACGGTCGGCATTCTGGCTTGAACGATGGCCCCGGCGCACATGGGGCACGGTTCCAATGTCACATACAGCGTGCACCCCAGCAGCCGCCACGAGCCTAAATGTTCGGCCGCTTGCGTAATGGCGACCATCTCCGCGTGCGCCGTCGGGTCGTTAAGTGCCTCACGCTGATTGTGGGCTGCGGCAATGACGCGCCCTTCATGGACGATGATGGCCCCGACAGGGACCTCGCCCTCGTCAAATGCCGCACGGGCTTCGGCCAGGGCGACTCGCATCCAGCGATCATGAGGCTGCAGCGGGTTTTCAAAATCAGAGTAGAGGCTCATAAGGTTCAAGTCAGTTGGCGCGAGTGCCATTGATCAACCCGTGATCAAACGTGTGCGGAATCAGCGGGTGGGAACTGCGGTCGGGAACAGAGTGATGTCGTACGCGAATCCAGACTCCCGAGGGCAACCGCTACAGGGCCACTGGGGAGGCTATTTCGCAGCAGCCACGATTATTTCAAAACCTGAGAATTCGACACATTATTACCGAATTTCTCAAAGGCATCGAGCTGCCAGACGACCTTTTTCGATTTTGGCTCGATCTCGATCAGTACCGGCTGTCCTGGACCGGCGTGACAATTGCCAATGAGATAGTTTCCATTCGGCAAGACTTCGAGTGTGGTGACCCAGGCCAATATGATGTTGGGCAGGTCGCGCTGTTCGATTTTCCAGGTGACCACCTTTTGCGGCGTCACTTCCAGCACACTGTGTCCGTTACCGGTGGCAATCAACGTATTGCCGTTCGCCAGTCGTACCGCTGCGAAACACTTATTTCCGAAGGCTTCAGGACCATGGCCACCTTGCGGTTGCTTGCCAAACAGCGGGATTTCATATTCCCAGACGATTTTCCCGGTGGCATCGTACTCGCGAACGAAACCGTCTCCTTCATGGCAGACCAGGTAATGACCAGACGGTAACTTGCGTGCCAGTCGGGTATCCGTGTGCGGATGCGGCTTCCCTACCTTCAGTGGGAACGCCTTGAGAATTTGCCCAGCACGATCGATTTCAATCATCCGCCCAGGTCCAGATTCGGCGATCATGACTCGTCCATCAGGCAGAGGCTGAAACGCGTGGACTTCGACTGGCTTCCCCGCATTTCCATTCTGCCTGGCCGAGTCGTATGACCAGACTACCTGTTTGGTTTGTGGATCGATTTCGGCAATCCTGGCCGCCCCTTGCTGGACCATGATATGACCATTCGCCAGCACGTGAATGTCGTGGATGCCCCCCCACGGCATCTCCCATTCGACCTTGCCATCGGCGGTTACGATGGCAAGTTTGTCGTTGCCCTGCAGTATGACCTTCTGCTGCGCGAAGGCCGACATCCCCGTCAGCGTCAGCACGCCGCACCAGATCAGAAGGTGCGAGAAATCGCGAACACGAGCCGGGATGAGTCGCGGCATGAGTAAGACATCCTTAGATAGGAGAACGCAATCTGCCACGCGAACCACCTCCCGGAACAGAAGTGACTCGCGACCGGTACGCATCATAGTCGAACGGAATGAAACCGTCGCACCGTGCGCCAGGCATGCTGGCAAATTGGCTTCCCCCCTGCCCGGAGAGGAACAGCCACTGCGCATTCCGAATCTGGCCGTCAGCAATCGCTAAAATGCCGGAGCCGTCGGCTTTTTGGTGGCCGGGGCCGCGGTTTTGGTTGCTCCCGGCGTGGCGGGTGCATCTCCTTCCGGCCTGGCTGCGGCGACTGTCCGGGCACGGATCAGCTGACCATCCTTCAGGGGCGTGGTGCTGGTGATGATGACTTCGTCGTCAGGTGCAAATGCACCGGCCACATACAGGCGATCCGGCCCCATCTGGGTCAATTCCTGGACGGGGATGTCGCGGACGACTCCCTGCCGCAGGACCTGGACCTTGCGGTTTCCATCCCCATGATTCTGCAGCGCGGCAGTCGGAATATGTCCGAACGGATGCTGTGGAATCACCTTGGTAAATACGGTTTGCCCCGCGTAGAACTCGCCTTTCGAATTGTCGACCTGGACGACTGCAGTTGCCAGATTATGGATCAGGTTGCGCAGGGGTTCGAACGATTTGTCCGCCGGGAGAATCACCTGGATCTTGGACTTCACCGGAGTCTTTTCGATCGAGATCTCGAAATCTCCACCGACTTTGACTTGCGAGCGATCGACCGGCACTTCCACCAGCATGGATGTGGAATCGACCAATGTCATCAATCGCTGGCCCGCCCGGGCGAACTGTCCCGGAGCGACTTCGACTTTCAGCAGGTCGCCGGCAAACGGAATCTTGACCGACGTCCGTTCCAACTGCAGTTCGGCCAACTTCAAGTCGGCTTCTGCTGCCGAAATATGGGCTTTGGCAAGTTCTTCCTGGTCGGCTTCTTTCTTGGCCGCGGCGATCTTCAGTTCGGTTTTCGCTGCGGCAAGATTCGCTTTCGCCCGATCAACGACTAACTTCTGAGCTTCGTCATCAAAGCGGCAGGCTTCGGCCTGCGACATCACTTTCGATCCCGATTTGACGAGGACCTGGCGGACCACGCCATCGGCCGGGGCCGTGATTTCCAGAACTTTCGTGGGCACCGTGCGCAGCGGGACCTGATAACCTTTGGGATCAGCAATCGAAATGGCCTCGCGCTTCAGTGTGACTTCCTGGGCCACCAGCCACGAAGACTGAACCAGAATCAAGCCGATGAAAGCGAGTTGACCGCACCACACAGATCGGGGAGATTTCACGTGGGAAGTTCCTCTTTAAAGACAAGCCCGTCGCCGATAACTCCAGTGTCTCGCGGCAGGGTGAGCATGTCAACGTTGCTGAGGCCATCCCGGGTTGTTGACACAGCTCACGCGGTGCATGAATGACGACAATGGTTCCAGTCGCAAATTTGATGTTTCTTTTGCCGTTCTTCATGAATCTCAGGCCCAAGTTTAAAACAGAGCAATCGGATCGCCTTAACTGAATATGTCGTTGAATTTATCACACCTGATCCACACTGCCTGCATTCTGGAGGCACGGGCGCGCAAGCCTGGCAACGTTCATCCCGAGATCTCATTTCCAGATCTCAGCTATGAGGATTTTGTTTTGGCGGCGCAAGCTGTGTCGGAAACTCTTCCGCCTGTCGCAGAACGCGGAGTCGGAGCGGCCGTGCTGGAGGCGGTACAGCGGACGAAGTTGCTGGTGCATCGACCGACAAATCCCAATCTGGGGATTATTCTGTTGCTCGCCCCGCTGGCGGCGGTGCCCGCTGACGTTTCTCTGCGGGCAGGGATCGGCGAGATTCTCTCGCAGCTTACGGTAGAAGATGCCCGGCAGGTGTACCGCGCCATCGGTCAGGCCAATCCCGGTGGGATGGGAAAAGTGGATGAGGCCGACCTGTCAGCAGCCCCTTCGATTTCGCTGCTGGAGGCCATGCGGCTGGCGGCCGATCGGGATGCAATCGCCTCGGAGTACGTGACTGGTTTCCAGATTGTCCTGGAAACCGGAGTTCCGTTTCTGGCAGAGTGGCCGCAGTTTACTGCGGATTGGGAAACGGCCATTATCCATCTTCAACTGACATTGATGAGTCAATTTCCGGATACGTTGATTGCCCGCAAGTGCGGGGGTGAGCTGGCTCGGGAATCCGCGCGTCGGGCACAGGCTGTCCTCGACGCGGGGGGGCGGCAGACCGAACCGGGACGGCTCCAGTTGGGTCAATTGGATGCCTGGTTGCGGGCGGACGGCCATCGCCGCAACCCGGGGACGACTGCTGATCTGATCGCGGCATCGCTGTTCGCCGCCGCACGGGATGGTATGATCCGGTTTGCTTAAAGGATTCGTCCCGCTTTCTGTTTCGTTGTTACCCACTCACCCTTGAATCAACACACCATGTCCATACCCCTGCCGCAAGGTTTTCGAGCTGCCGGTCTGCATTGCGGGATCAAAAAGGATCCCACCATTCTCGATTTGTCGCTGTTCGTTTCGGACCTGCCCGCCACGAGTGCCGGGCTGTTCACCCAGAACCGCGTCTGTGGAGCACCAGTCAAAGTCTCCCGGGAACGCATCCGCCGGACGACGTCGCGCGCCATCGTCATCAATTCCGGTAACTCCAATGCCTGCACCGGTGAGCAAGGAATCGCGGATGCCCGCTGGATGACGGGCCTGGTGGCCGAGCAGCTGCACTGTGCCGCGGAAGATGTCGCGGTTTGCTCGACCGGTGTGATTGGACGGTTCCTGCCCAAGGAAAAAATGGCCGCTGGAATTCCGCAGATTGTGCCCCAGCTGGCCGCGTCTCCGGAGGCTTTCGAACTGGCGGCCCGGGGAATTCTGACGACTGATACCTGCGTGAAAATGTCGACACGGACGTTGCAGGTCCAGGGCCAGACAGTGCGGATCAGTGGCTGTTCCAAGGGTGCGGCAATGATCGGCCCCAACATGGCAACCATGCTGTGCGTCATCATGACCGACGCCTCTCTGACCGTGGCCGAGGCCGATCAAACCCTGCGACATGCCGTCGATCGCAGCTTCAACAGTATCAGCGTCGAGGGGCATACCAGCACCAGCGATACCGTGCTGTTGCTCGCCAACGGTGCGGCCCTGGGGAGCAAGGCCACGCCGCTCAGTCCGGGTGAACTGGCCCAGTTCCAGCAGGCACTGGATGAAGTCGCAGCCGATCTGGCGATGGCGATCATCTCGGATGCCGAAGGAGCCACGCATATCGTGACCATTGATGTGAAGGGCTGCCGGACCCGCGACGAAGCCCTGCGAATTGCCAAAACCGTGGCCGATTCCGCACTGGTCAAAACGGCGATTCATGGTGCCGATCCCAACTGGGGACGCATCGTCTCGGCTGCAGGCTACTCGGGCGTCGACCTGTATGAGGAGCATATCTCGTTGAAGGTCAACGGGATTCCGCTCTATCAGGCGGGAACCCCCCTGCCCTTCGATGCGACCGCGGCGTCAAAAAGCATTCGCGATCACCGCGAGACTCACATCGAGCTTGACCTCACGCTCGGCACGGCTGCTGTCCGCTATTGGACTTCCGACCTGACCGCCGAGTATGTCCGATTGAATGCTGATTACACGACATAGGCTTTGATCCTGCCGAATCACGAATTGACGCTCCGGTCCGATGAGTTCGAATCAGACAAGGTAATCCAGCATGCCCACTTCTCGTCGCTCCGTGTTGATCGTCGAAGACGAAGAGATTATCCGCACGACGCTGCACGAATTCTTGTTGAGCGAGGGGTTCGAAGTCGTCAGCGCCGCCAATGTGGCGCAGGCGTTGCAGTTTGCCCGGTCGCGGGAATTTCAGGTCGCGATCTGCGACGTGCAACTTCCGGATGGCGATGGCGTGGCCCTGTTACGCAAGTTGCAGCAACTGCAATCGCAGATTTGCGTCTTGATCATTACCGCCTACGCCACGGTCGAAAGTGCCGTCGAAGCATTTAAGGCAGGGGCCTACGATTACTTGATGAAGCCCGTCATCTTTGATGATCTGGCCTTCAAGCTGAATCGCCTGTTTCAATACCGCGAAGTATTTCTTGAGAATCTGGCACTGCGTCGCGAACTGGCCCGGCATGAGATGTTCGATGAACTGGTGGGCTCGAGCCAGGCGTTGCGTTCGGTTCAAGAATCAATTCGTAAGGTGGCCGTGACGAACTGCCACGTGCTGCTGGAAGGAGAATCAGGAACGGGCAAGGAATTGTTTGCCCGCGCGATTCACCGCGCCGGGCCAAAGAAGCACGAGAAGTTCCTGCCAGTGAATTGCGGTACGATGCCCGTCGATCTGCTGGAAGCACAACTTTTCGGCTGTCGCAAAGGGACGGCCGGGGCTGATTCCGATCAGCCGGGCATCTTTTTGCTGGCCGGGGAAGGCACGGTCTTTCTGGACGACGTGGCCCAGCTTCCGGTGAGCTGCCAGGCGAAGGTTTTGCGAGCGATCGAATATCAGGAAATCCTGCCGCTGGGCAGCGCCGAGGCCGTGCGGGTCTCGCCACGAATCATTGCCTCGACGACGCGTGACTTGCTCCGTGAAGTCGCTGAAGAACGGTTTCAGGAAGATCTTTTCTATCGCCTGAATGGCGTCAAAATCCGGATACCGCCGCTGCGTGAACGTTTGGATGACATCCCCGAACTGGTCGAATTTTTCCTCTCCAAGCACACCCAGGCAATCGGCAAACGGGTCACCGGTGTGAGCGGCGAAACGATGCGGCTGTTGATGTCGGCACGCTGGAAGGGAAATGTCCGGCAACTGGACAACGCTCTGCAGCGGGCGGTCATCATGTGTGAGGGGCCACAGATTCAGCCGCAGGATTTGCCCAGCGATATCCTGGGCATCGAAACCCCGATCCCGGCGACCGACGATCTACGCTCTGCCCTGCGACATTACGAGCGGCTGCATATTCGCCGCGTGTTGCAGCAATGGCCCGACAAGCGCGAAGCCGCGAAGCGCTTGCGGCTGGGGCTGTCGAGCCTCTACCGCAAGATTGAAGATCTGGAAATTGATCTGTAATTGCGCGGGCTGACTCAGAGAGTCTGGCTACGAGCTGCCGCACTGGTTCCCGCCAGCCATCCCGTGCTGAATGCCGCCTGAAAATTGTAGCCGCCAATCGGGCCATCCAGATCGAGAATTTCTCCGGCAAAATAGAGACCGGGGATCAGTTTGCTTTCCATCGTGCGCGAATCAACTTCGCTCAGGGCAATACCTCCCGCAGTGACTTCAGCCTTTTCAAATCCCAGCGTGCCGGTGACCGGAATTGGTAAGCGCTTCGTGGCGCCGACGAGACGCCCCCGTTCGGCCTTGCTGAGCTCCGCACATTTACGGGTGAGGGAGATTTCTGCGATGCCGAACATCGCTTCGACCACCCGTCGCGGAAGATGTTCAGACCAGCGGCTGAGGACCAGTTGAGTCCCTGCGGCCTGACCGGAACTCTGCAGTTCCGCCAGGAGCTGGTCTTCGGTACTGGTCGGGAGTAAGTCGCATTCCAGTGTGAGGTCCGCTGGATGGAGGTGCCCGCTGACGACCCGGCTGACATTCAGAATTGCCGGGCCCGACAGGCCAAAATGTGTGAACAAGAGTGACCCCTGCTGCTGGGCGAGAGGTTTGCGTTGGCCGGGCTCGAGCACTCGGACCAGCACATCCGGAAGTGTCACGCCGCTTAACCCGCGGACCCATTCTGCAGTGCTGGTGATGGGGACCAGGGCCGGGCGCGGTGACACAACGGTGTGGCCCAGGGATGTCGCCCAGGCATAGCCCTCACCGGTCGTGCCGCAGCCGGGATACGATTGGCCGCCGGTGGTCAGGATCAGTTTGCGGCTCATCCAGGTTTGGTGGAGACCGCAGACTTCAAAGCCGACCTCTGTGCGTCGGATGGCCGTGACGGGGATTTCAGTTTTCAATTCCGCCCCACTGCGGTCCAGCCGGCGCAACAACGCCTGCTGGACATCCTGAGCTTTGTCACTGACCGGAAAAATCTTGCCCGTCGATTCGACCTTGGTCGGCACACCTTCGGCATGAAACAACTCGATGACAGCGTGCGGATCAAGCCCCGCCAGGGCGGAGTGCAGGAATTTACCGGTTGCACCGTACGCGGTGACAATCCCCTTCACATCGGTGGACTGAGTGATGTTACAACGCGTGCCACCGGACATCAGGATCTTCACCGCGGGCTTGCGATTCTTCTCCAGCAGCAGGGTTTGTGCTCCCTGCTCAGCCGCACGGGTGGCGGCCAGCAAGCCGGCGGCACCTGCACCAATTACAATAACATCCTGCATATCAATCCGATTGTCTTACGACTTCTTGGGTCGAAAGGCCGTGACGACGGCGGGGTTTGTGGTCAGGAATGGCCCCTCAATCAGATCGATGCAATACGGGATCGCGGGGAAAACGGCCATCAGACATTCGCGGATCGCACTCGGCTTGCCGGGCAGGTTCAAAATCAGCGATCGACCGCGAATACCCGCGATTTGTCGCGACAAGATGGCGGTCGGTACCACTTTCAGTGAGACGGCACGCATCTGCTCCGCAAACCCATCCAGAATTTTCTGGCAGACCGCCGCAGTGGCTTCCGGTGTGACATCGCGCAACGCGGGACCTGTCCCGCCTGTGGTAACAATCAGGCAGCACTGCTGCTGGTCAGCCAGCTCGATCAGCGTCTGCTCGATCAATGCCTGCTCGTCAGGAATCAGCCGGACGACAGGCTCCCACGGAGAGGACAGGATGTCGTTCAGACAGTCCTGCATGGCAGGTCCACCGAGATCCACGTACTCGCCACGGCTGGCGCGGTCCGAAACGGTAACGAGGCCAATTCGAATGGGTAAGGATGACATGTGCGCGATCTCTCGTTCGAAATTCTGATTGACGCCGACTCACAGCGGCCCCGGTGGCATTCTAACGAAATCACCCCGATTGCCGCTGGGCAACCGGGGTGAGATTTTATCGTTGAAACCAAGCTAAGTCGTGAAGCGAATTAGTCTTTCATGCCGATGCGAGTGTCTGCTCGTTCGATGTCATGCAGATTGACATGTCGGGTCTTGGTGAATTGCGGGGGGCTTTGCTTGAAACGTTCGCGATTGGCCAGCGCGTTAAAGAGGTACAATTCACCATCGAAGAAGGCAGCGTACTTGGCTGTTCCCGCGATGGCCCGTTCGGTCTCCCACAGGGCGACGGGGTCGCAACCCAGCAACTGAGGAGCATAGCGGGTCGGCTCGGCGATGAAATCGTCGCGGTCGGCCAGCGAGGCGAAGTAGAAGCGGACCCCTTGGTAATCGGCACCAAATGCGGTCTTGCCTTTGCTCCATTCACGAGTACGCCACAATGTCACCGGGCAATAACCATCCAGCCCGACGATCAGCCTGGAAGTCTTTTTGGGATCTTTCAATGGCTCGGGAACAATCTCGTCCACTTTCGGAGCAGCAGGTTTGTTCTGTTGAGCGAGGAGTCTTTCTTCCGCAAGCTTCTTCTCTTCCGCAGCCCGCTTAGCGATCGCCATCTCGTCAGCCGACTTCTTTTCAGCGTTAGAAAGAATGGCGAGGTAATTATTGCGTGGCTGGAATCCGACTGTCTTGCCGAGCAGTTTGCCGCTCGGGCTGATCAATACGTCGGCCGGGATGGAGTTAACGCCATACTTTTCGGCGATTTCAGGGTGTTGATCGAGATCGATCTTCACGCCGACTACCCGATCAGATAGTACACGTTTGACATCAGCCGTGTTTAAGACATCCGATTCCATCTGCTTACACGGCCCACACCAGGATGCATGGAAGTGCAGCAAGAGGGGGCGCCCCGTCTGCCGGGCTTCCGCCTCCGCTTCCGCGAAGCTGTGCCGCCAGTGCTTGTCCTTGGCTTTGGCAGCAAATAACCCGGTTTGTGTTACGAGCAGGAAGCTGAGGATTAACCCAGTCGCCCGCAATGATACGCGGTCGGAAATCATGTCCAACACCTCGACAGAATTCGAACTGACAACTTGACCTGGTTGGCCCATCCCCTCAGGTTTCGCCCGTCATGGCAATCGTCCATGAATTGCCTATTCCCTTACATCTGGTTAGATGCCGCGTTATCCACGCGGTGACAGGGTTGCGATGCGTCACTGCATCCTGGCCCGTCGGGGAAGTCGACCATCATAGCTTTCGTAATCGATTTCTCCAGCGAATGCGGAAAATAGTCGCCAGACTGCCCAAACATACCCCTTGACGGGTGAGACGTGATTTGCTGAGTGTTAAGACTATTATCGGCGTGCGCTGCCTGCCGAGTTGGGCTTCGATTGGAAAATTTACTGGCGAACGATTAGCTTGCGAAACGGATAGTCATGTCTCGCGGGGCTGGGGTAGAATCGGGGGTTTGCCGAACGTTCCTGTTTTCCGAGCTGGGTGGGGACGTACAGCCCTTGGCGTCGCATCTCGACTCAATGCCGCTCCTCAGATTCCCCCAAGACGCTACAAGGGGCGGGAGGGAATTGGTTCAATCTCGCTCGCATGCCAGTCGAAGTCCGGGGCTACCGAGCGACTTTGAACCAGTTCAGTGACGGGGGGATCAAGTGGCGCGACCCCGGCGATGCGCAAGAAGTTTGCCAGAATACGATGTCCCCCCTCGGTCAGGACTGATTCCGGGTGGAACTGCACTCCATAGATTGGCCAGGAGATATGCTCCAGGGCCATGGGAATCCCGTCGGTGGTATGGGCCACAATGCGGAGGTCGGCGGGGAGCGACGATTCCCGGACGATCAATGAATGATAGCGCATGGCTCGAAAGGGATTGGCCATGCCTGCCAGCACATTGTGCTGATGATGGGTAATCCAGGCTGTTCTGCCATGAACCGGTTCGGGGGCGCGGATGACTTCCCCCCCCAGTGCCGCTGCCATGGCCTGATGACCGAGGCAGACGCCCAGCATCGGAATCCGGGCGCCCAAATGGCGAATGACTTCCATACTGATGCCGGCCTCTTCTGGTGTACAGGGGCCAGGAGAAATGACAATCGCCTGTGGCCGCAGGCGCTCGATCTCAGCTACGGTGAGCACGTCGTTGCGGACAACCTGCGTTTCGGCTCCCAGTTCCTGGAGATAGCGCGCCAGGTTAAAGACAAAACTGTCGTAGTTATCCAGCAGAAGGATCATAGTCGTTGTTCGCCAGACGAACAAAACGCGTTCGCAATCGCTGGGTGGAACGGACGAAGAAACGCAGCGAGACGCCAGAACCCGCCGCCGCCTATCAGTTTAGACGACAAGGCAAGCCGCGAGACACCCTGCTTATTTTAACAACCCCGTCCCGGGAGCATGCACTTTCAGCGGATTATTTCGCTTATCGGGCTCATATTGGCCCCCGCCATCCTGGTACGAGCGACCGTGGCTCCATTTCAGTGCGACTCGGGTATACCACGGAGCATAGTCATTCCCCCAGGTGCCCTCGTGCACATAGCGTCCCTCGCCGCGGCAACTCTGGCTGCCGCCGACGTAGTAGCCCGCCGAGTGTTTCTCCCAGGAGGGCTGGGCCCACCGGCTGACGCATTGGGGATTGCCCGCACGGTTGAAGTTACCGGAGATCGCGCGCGGTCGAGCCGGAATGCCCAGGTCTTGTCCACAGGCGGTCGCCACCGTCAGGCCGGCGCA
The DNA here is from genome assembly GCA_964596215.1 of uncultured Planctomicrobium sp. GTDB lineage: Bacteria > Planctomycetota > Planctomycetia > Planctomycetales > Planctomycetaceae > JAKFVC01. Next base: position 39,155 of record CAZQUW010000002.1, read on the forward strand.
GGTCAGCGTGACTGCCGCGCGGCCCCAATGCGACTTCCAGTTTGCAAATGCCAACATCACGGAATCCATTCGTCGTGAAATGTGGAACTGTTCGATCCCAACTCACCGAGTCGGGGCTTGTTGTCGGGCGAACTCAGCGACGTGAACGCCGGGTGTCCCGGGACAGCCTGGTCTAGCGGTCGATTTAACCATACGGATTACGCAGGAATTTGTTGTAGGGCAGCCGCACATTGCGGTAGGTATACTGATCGGCCCGGATGCTGGTCGGCGCTGCATAGCCACTGATCGCCGCGGTCGTAACGACATCGTCCTGATCCACGCCGTCGCCACTGACACCCAGGCCGCCGACGAGCACGCCATTCTTGTAGATCCCTGAACTCCCAGGGAAGAAGACCACGCCGTTCTGATTTTCGGATGGGGTGCTGGTGTTGTGGAAGTTGGTACCAATGTTGAACGAGTCGTATCCCACGGCCGTCTGGAAACTACTCGCAGGAGCCGGGGCTCCCAGGTTTTCGGCATTCTTGGGATTGATACTGGGTTCGTTCAGAATCGAAAACGCCCCCGGCTTGGTGCCATCCACACCCGACGGATAACGCGGTTCGGCGAGGAAGCGGAAGGTTCGGGCGGTAAAGGCGACCCCCCTGGGGTTCACCGCAGGATTCTGCTTGGGGATCACGCGATCTTCAGGCTGCAACTGCGCCGGATTGTTGTAGTAGGCCATGTTGCGGGCTTTGGCGACGGCGACATCCAATGAGAAATAGGTGGCGTCGTCCATCCGGTAAAGTCCCAGCACTTCGCCGGTGGTGTCCGTCACGGCGAAGACCATTTTCGTCCGCGTGCCAAGTGGCGCGCGGATGGCAGCACGGACTCGATTGGCTTCGGCGATTCCCTGGTTGATGATCTTGGTGACGTCTGCCGCTGTCAGCCCGACACCATCATGAGCCGCCACCAGCCATCCGGTCGGCACGGCCGTCCCCGGCAGGAATGTGTCGGTGGGGGTCACCGGCTGGTCTGTTCCATTAACCGTTCCCGGCCCCAGCCGGGCCAGCAATTGATTAATCTGTCTGACACCCTCAATACCCGCCGTCGGCCCGATCGCTTCCAGTGTAATGCCGACCAGATCAATTCTGGGGAATGGTAAGTCAATCCCCTCGACGGGTGGCACGCCCCCCACTGGGCCGGCCTTAATTCCCGCCTGGCGCGAACTGCCAATGGCGGCCAGCGCGATGGCTTCGGCCTCGAGTACGAGTGGTGCATTGGTGCGGGCGGTGGTGGAGACGCCGTCCCCGTGAACAAAGCCCTGCTCATAGGAGGCGTAGCCGTCAGGTCCCGGGAAGAAGACGCCGATCCCACCGACGACGGTATCGCCAATCCCATTGCCGTCGGTGTCTCGATACAGCGGAATACCACCCGGCAGCGTGGCGATGCCGCGCGGCAAGGCATCAGGCATCAAGCCGGACTGCAGGCCGTACGATCCCGGGGCGTTAATCTCCTGAGCTGCGGAGACATAATCCGCGTTAAACCGCCCTTCTCCGCCGGGATAGGAATCAATGCTGTCCCGGTTGGTGTGTTCGATGCCAAACAAGTCGACCGGCGGCGTGTGCGAAACGCCCGGCGGGAAGTGGCCCCCCAGACCGATCGGGGCCACGAATCCCGGGCCGGCAATCGTCGAACTCATGTCGGTGATGCTGGGGTTCGAGTTCACCTCACGCTCGGTGATGGTCGTCTGGCTGATGAATCGTACGGTGCGTGATGTCAGCACACCCTGATTATTGGAGAAGAAGGCCGCCGTCCGTGCTTCCGCGACGGCGCCGTCAATCGAGAAGACGAGCGTTGCGAGATCTAACGTAGGGACGTCGGCTTCGGTGCGGACTCCCAGGATGATCCCCTGCCGGTCCGTGATGACGATAATCGCATCCTGGCTGGGGGTCGCCGCCGATGCTCGGTCCAGCAATTGTTCCACATCTGTTGTTGTTAACTGTGGATCACCGGAGAAAACAGAGGCCAGCGTTTCCGGGTGGACCGCGTCGGCAATAATCGAGGAACTACTGGTTGATGACGTCGTGGTTGTCGATCCGCTGCCGGTTAAGTTGAGTCCCAGGCCTGGCACCGCGGAAGCACTATTGGTTCCAGAGGACGTCGTTTCCGTGGAATTGCCAATGTTGCCCGACCCCACCTCCGGATCTGTCGTGGTGGTGGAAGTGGTGGTCGTCCCTCCCGTCGTGGAACTGTTGGGCTTGCTCGAAGCCGATTCGGCTTTCGAGGCCTTTCGAGCCGCTTTCGCTGCCGCCCGCTGTTCCGCCTTGGCCGCCTTCAGCAGGCTCTTCGAGTTGGCAGACTTGGACCCCTTCAGCGCGGTCCCCAATTTCTCGGTGCTCCCCGCGGAAGGCTCCGTGGACGCTACACTTAAGGGCTGGTTGACGATCGCTTCGCTCAAGTTCGTCGAGTCATCGGAGAGGACGCTTGGGGATGCGACCGCTGGCTGAATGACCAATGAACTCGATTGAGGTGCGGAGTCCGGTTGTGTCGAGGACGTAGCAAGTACCGCGACTTCCAGATTGGCAAAGTTGGATGCCAAATTGGGCAATGCGGAGGGAACGAGCTCTCCTAGAAGTGCCCGTTCTTCCAGACTCTCTGTCTGCGTTCCCGTGCGGCGCGAAGTTGTTCTCCGGGCCGGTGTGGTACGCCAATTTCGCAGCCAGCTTTTCCAGACTTCTACTGCCATACTGATCTCCGTGGCCGGCCCAATACGTCGCAAGTGTATTGTCTATTGCAAGTTGTAAATCGGCTGCAGGACACATGGCCGCTGCTGTCGCGATGTGATTTCAGACTCTTGACGTTCGACCTGATGTCGTTGGATGCGTCAAATCTTGAGCCGTTCGCGAGGCGGACCGGCTGCTCCCGACTTACGGTAGTTATTCAGTCGTCCGTAAGACGCGTGACTCCGTGTCATCAAGCCGTGAAAATTAATCACCTGAGTAAAAAATGTCGGAACAAGCCGCACAGTCGCTAAATACTGCCCAGACTCTCTGTTTTTCCCGGCGTATCACTCATCTGCGGTCATGGTGTTCTGTAAGTTACTTACCCGAAAACCTTTACGATCTAATTGCATGGACTGCAGACCCGCCGGCAAGACCTAATGTCTCGACCGTTACATTCGGCCACGTCATCTTATTGCGACATATTCCTTAGACGCCGGATAATCCCGAGAAGTTTCCTGAACTACCGAACCGATACTGACGAGGTATCAAAATCGAAATTCGCCGGATGATCGTTAAAGCGATTCATCTTTTGACTTTCGCCTGTACCGGACAACTTGTTCCACGCCAAGTAGCCGAGCCCTCTGTGTGCAATTGAGAATTCGAACTGACAATCAGCATGGCCGTCCGGAATCAGGAGAAACACACATCTCCTGGCAACGGCAGCGCTGCGCCTCTTCGCGGCTGAAAGGGTGGGCCGGGTTCATCCTCGCATTGTTGTTCGCATTGCCGCAGGACTTCCCGATCGCCCAGGCCCAAAGTGACTCGCCTGGCGTCGCCACGCTCAATGACAATGAAGAAGCCGCAGTCCCCACCACAGATGAATCAGTCACCGGCGAAGCCAGTAGTATTGAACCGCTGACCGAGATTCTCGATGGAGATGTCGAGCCGAAAATTCTGCGACGTCCGTTACAACCGCAGGACACAGAACCCCTCACCTCGGACCAGCCAGACCTGGACCAGTGGGTCGAACCGAATTTCGATGCCCCCTTGGGGTATACCGGAATGTCAGGCATCGAACCGTTGGAATCTCAAACCAGCGGACATTTCGTACCAGTTGAAGATCGCTGGCGTTCAGGCTTCCCCGAGTGGGATCGCTATGGCACTGGTTATGTGCCTGTGGATGACGTTCCCTACGAAGTTGGCCATTGGTGGGACCCCTTTAATCAGAATGTATTAAAGGGCGATTACCCCATCGCCGGTCAGCACACATTCCTGAATATCACGGCGACGAATTTCCTGATTTTCGAACCGCGTGCCGTGCCGACCCCGACCACGCCCTTTGAAAGTACGCAGCACCCGGATAGTCCCAATTTCTTCGGGAACCCCAATCAGCTGTTCGTTTCGAACTTCATGCGTTTCTCGTTCAATCTGTCACACGGCAATGCGTCCTTTAAACCGGCCGACTGGCAGTTGCGTTTGACGCCCGTGTTCAACATGAACTACTTGAATGCGAACGAACTGGGAATCGTCAATCCTGACGTGCGATATGGGACCACCCGCTTCCGCACGCGGGGTGCGCTGGAAGAATGGTTTTTCGAAAAGAAGCTGGCTGATCTGAACGGCGATTACGATTTCGTTTCGGTGCGGGCGGGTTCGCAACCGTTCATCAGCGATTTTCGTGGCTTCATTTTCTCAGATACCAACCGAGGCGTGCGGCTCTTTGGTACGGCCCAGGCCAATCGGCATCAGTACAATCTGGTGTTCTTCGATCAGACCGAGAAAGATACCAACAGCCAGCTGAATACCTTCGACGATCGTCATCAGAACACGATTATCGCCAACTACTACATGCAGGACTTCGCGTTCCCCGGCTATACCTCGCAGTGGAGCTTCCACTACAACCGCGATCAACCCAGCTTTAAGTTTGATGCCAACAATTTCTTAGTCCGTCCCGATCCCGTCGGTGTGTTTCGACCGCACCAGGTGGAAGCATACTATTTTGGTAATGCAGGCGACGGGCATATCGGTCGGGTTAACATCAATCACGCGTTTTATTGGGTCGTCGGTAATGACAGCTTTAATCCCCTGGCGGGGCAGCGCGTGGATATCAACGCCAAGATGGCAGCCATTGAGCTGTCCTATGATCGCGACTGGATCCGGTTTCGCGGTTCTTATTTCTACTCGTCGGGCGATACGAATATCAAAGACCGGGATGCCACCGGTTTCGATACGATTCTGGACAATCCCATTTTTGCCGGCGGCCAGTTCAGCTATTGGCAGCGGCAGCAGATTGGCTTGTTCGGGACCAGCCTGGTCAATCGCATGAGCCTGGTGCCCGACTTGCGATCGAGCAAATTCCAGGGGCAAAGCAACTTTGTGAACCCCGGCCTGCAACTGTTCAATGTGGGCTTCGATGTGGATGTGACGCCGCAGTTGCGGTTTATTCACAATACGAACTTCCTGTACTTTGATTCGACGAAAGTTCTGGAGCAATTCGTATTTCAGGACAACATTTCCCGCACGATCGGCACGGACCTCAGCCTGGGCATGGAGTATCGTCCTTTGCTCAACAATAACATCGTCATTACAGCGGGGGCCGCTTCGCTGCTGCCCGGTGCGGGTTTCCAGGACCTTTACCGCAATCCCGACTCACACGTTGACCCCTTGTATTCCTCGTTTGTTGAGTTGGATCTCACCTATTGAACTGTCGCCAGAAAACAAATCTCAGGCGAGCCGGGTGGTGTAAGCCCCCGTGTTCTTGATTCACGACTGGTTACGAAGAATCCCGGGGCTTATGCCACCGGGCTTACCTGATTCAGTTGTTGTTTGCGTTTGCATTAATCATCAATATGACCAGCGTAACTCGTGTTGAGTGCACCTCACGAGCCAAGTTTAGAATTTAGCGCAAGGATGCGCAGTATGTCTTCATCATTACAACGCCTCTGGCCAGTCACGGGACTCGTCGGAGTCCTGGTTGCCGGGTGGCTGTGTGGATTGTCGCGGGATGGTTACCAACCGTCCGCGATCGCGCAAGAGCCGCGCGTCGTTCGAGCCGGGTTTTCCCGCGTGCCCAATTCGCCGGGCGCACCTGTTAATGCCTCTGCTGAACCCTTTCCGGTGCCGGCGGAACTGCGCGAAATAGATCTGTCGCAGCAGACTGCTGAAGAAGCCTGGGCCAAGAGCTGGGGCTGCGTCGCCTGTCATGATGGAGCACATGATCCGCATGCGAAGAGCACGGTACGCCTGGGGTGCACTGACTGTCACGGCGGCAACGCGAATTGCCAGACCAAGGAACAGGCCCATATCAATCCCATCTATGACAACGCCTGGATTTCGTCTGCGAATCCCGTGCGTTCTTATACCCTGTTGAATAAGGAATCGCCGTCGTTTATTCAGTTCGTCAATCCTGGCGACTTGCGAGTCGCCCATCTGAGTTGCGGGTTGTCGGGCTGTCATCCCCAGGAGACACTGGCGGTTAAGAAGAGCATGATGACGCACGGCTGTATGCTGTGGGGGGCGGCTCTGTACAACAACGGTGCCGTTCCAGATAAGCACGCGCGGTACGGCGAGAGCTACAGCATGTTCGGGACACCACAGCGGCTTCAGACCGTCCCCCCGCCGACCCCTTATGAAATGGAAAAAAAGGGAGTTCTCCCGTTCCTGGATCCCCTGCCTCGTTTTCAGATTTCTCAGCCAGCGAACATCTTGCGCATTTTTGAACGAGGCGGCCGGTTCTTTAATGAAACGGGCATCCCCGAACCCAAGGAGGAACCGGGACGGCCGCGGGCCAAGGTCGGCGTGCGTGGCCTGGGAACGCAGAATCGCACCGATCCGGTCTTCATCGGACTCCAGAAGACCCGTTTGCTCGACCCGACGCTCAACTTCCTGGGGACCAACGATCACCCGGGAGATTTCCGCTCCAGCGGCTGCACCGCCTGTCATATGATCTATGCCAATGACCGGTCTGAAATTCATTCCGGCCCGTATGCCAAGTACGGCCATCTGGGACACGCGGCGGCCGAGCCCGATGATCTGGTGAAAACGGTCGATCCGATGATTCCCAAGCACGAATCGGGGCATCCCGTTGAGCACAAGTTTACGCTGTCGATTCCGACGAGCCAGTGCATTGTCTGTCATATTCATCCTGGTACGACTGTCATGAACAGCTACCTGGGTTATATGTGGTGGGATAATGAAACAGACGGAGAGTTGATGTATCCCGAGAAGGCGAAGCACCCGTCTTCCGAAGAAATGATTCAGTCCCAGATGTCGAATCCCGAGGAGGCGGCCGCGCGCGGGAACTGGTCTGAACCTGAGTTCCTGGAGAATGTTCGCGAGCTGAATGGCAGCCTCCGGCACACGCAGTTCGCCGATTTCAACGGCCACGGCTGGGTGTTCCGCGCCGTCTATAAGAAGAATCGCGAAGGGACGCTGCTCGATCACTTTAATAACCCGATTGAGAATGTCTCGAACGAGCAACTGCAACAGGCGATGAAGCTGCCGTTACAGCATAAGGGGCTGCATTTTACCGGTCAGGAGATGGCCGAACTGGAGGCGGCGAAGCAGAAGCTGGAACAGTGTCAGCATCAGACTCCCGTGCATTTGATGGACATCCACCTCGAAAAGGGCATGCATTGCATCGACTGCCACTTCATCCAGGATGTGCACGGCAATACCAAGCTGTATGGCGAGGTGCGGGCGGCGATTGAGATCCAGTGCATCGATTGTCACGGTACGACACGCGAACGTGCCAACCTCCGGACTTCTGGCCCGGCGGCGACCGAACGACTGGCGCCGGCCCCTTCAGGGCGAAATCTGTCCGGCATGCGGACACCCTTCGGAAAGCGCCGCTTCGAGAAACAGGGGGGGCGCATCGTCCAGAATTCGATGGTCGAACCGAACCTCAGCTGGGAAGTCAAACAAGTTGCCGACACGATCGATCCTCAGCATCCGGCCTATAACGCCCTCGCGGCGCTCGCCAAGACCGTCCGCTTCACGGACGACACCAAGACAAAGATGACGTGGGGCGACGTCCCTCCGGAAGGGCATGGCTGTGCACACGCCAATGACAACATGAGTTGCATTGCGTGCCATTCAGCCTGGAATCCGAGCTGCTACGGCTGCCACCTGCCGCAGAAGGCAAACAAGAAGATGCCGGATCTGCATAACGAAGGTGATGTCACCCGCAACTATGTTTCTTATAACTTCCAGACTCTGCGCGACGATGTTTATATGCTGGGCCGGGATGGTGATGTGACTGGCAATCGGATTGGCCCGTCGCGTTCGTCCTGTGCCGTTCATGTGGGGTCTTATAATGCCAACCGTGAATCGATCTATGTGCAGCAGCAGACCATTTCGGGTGAAGGGCTGAGCGGCATTGCCTTCAGCACGAACGTCCCGCACACCGTGCGTGGCAAGGGCGAAACGAAGACCTGCGTTGATTGCCACGTGTCGCGCGATAACGACAACAATGCCGTCCTGGCCCAGCTGTTGATGCAGGGGACCAATTACCTGAATTTCATCGGTCGCTATTGCTGGGTGTCGGCGGGCGAGCACGGTTTGCATGCAGTGGAAGTGACTGAACGTGATGAGCCGCAGGCGGTCATCGGCAGCAGTCTGCATCGACTGGCGTTCCCGGATCGCTATGAAAAACATCTCGAAAATGGCAGTGAGCTTGAGCACGAACATGAACATCCGGGGATCGATATTGCGACCAAGTTGCGGCATCCGCGGGCAAAGGCCGAGATTCTCAACAGCCAGTTGCGTGGCGAATATCTCTATGCTGCTTGCGGTACCGGCGGGTTCCGCGCGTTCGACGTGGCCTTCATCGATCATAAGGGATTTTCAGAGCGCATCGTGACGGCCCCGGTATCTCCGGCCGGACAGCGTTTCTATGTCCCGACCCAGTACGCCACGGCAGTCGCGGCTCCGTCCACGATTGTGCCCGATCCGACACGTACCCATCGGCCGGAAAATAAAGAGCAGCATGTGCATCCCTTGTATGCCTACATTTATGTCACAGACAAATGCGAAGGGTTGATCCTGATTGGCGCCGGAACATTCCTCGACGGCAATCCGATGAATAATTTCCTGGAACGGGCCTTAACGTATAATCCCGACGGCATCTTGAACGGTGCGAAGAATATCTCGATTGTCGGAACTTATGCGTACATCTGCTGTGACGCCGGGCTGGTGGTGGTCGCGCTGGATGATCCGCTGCATCCGAAGATCACCGCGGTGCTGGGTGAGGAGCAGAACCTGCATCATCCGCACGCAGTGCAGGTCCAGTTCCGCTACGGTTTTGTCTGCGACGAGCAAGGTGTCAAGGTCATCGACACAACTCACCTGGCGCAACCGCACTATGTCTCAGGCATTGAGCTGGCTGAAGCCCATAACATTTATGTGGCCCGGACCTATGCCTATGTGGCGGCTGGCTCACAGGGGCTGGTGATTCTGGATGTGAAGAATCCGCTCGATCTTAAGATCGATCAGGTGTTCGATGCCGGCGGATGCATCAACGATCTCCATGATGTGAAACTGGGCATCACCTATGTCAGTGAGTTTGCCTATCTGGCGGATGGTGTCAACGGGCTGCGGGTGGTGCAGCTGACGTCACCCGAGACCCCGGGCAACGATGGTTTCACGCCCCGCCCGACACCGAGCCTGGTGGCCAGCTTCAAGTTGCCGAAGGACGGCCATGCCCTCTCTATTTCGAAGGGGGTCGATCGTGACCGGGCCGTGGATGAGTCTGGAAATCAGCTGGCGGTATTCGGGCGGGTGGGGGCCCGTCCGTTGAATCTGGCTGAGCAACAGAAGCTCTACATGCGACCCGACGGCAGCGTCTGGGATGTGCAGGACGTCCAGCGTGATTTCCAGATTGCCGATCCGCGCGACCGCGAACACGATTACGCGAAACGGCTCGCCGACGCCTACGGACCGATGCGGCGGCCCGGGCCGGAACGCATTACGCGGGCCGCCGGTACACGCCTTTTGCGAAAATAGCGAGTCTCTCTAATAGAAAATGGTCAGATCCAGCGGTTTTGAGCGGGCTTCGCGGTGATTACCGGTGATCGAGCCGACATCCCAGGTTCGCCTGGATGATTTTGCGTCGTGTGCTTTCGATTTCTCGCCACCCGCTCCGCTCGCGAATGGACGCCATTTTTGATAAGGTGCGGGTTGTCAGGAGGAGACCGCCCGGAAAAGCTCATTCGGTGAATCTGAGAATGAGTCGGTCTGCCGCAAAATCACTTGAAGACAGACCGAAGCGTGGCGAATCCCATCGTGCCCAGTTCTAAGACCGATCCCACCGCGGCGGTAGAAGCCGCCACACAGGAAATCGGCAACAGCCTGTTTTCGCACCTGCATCGCCGCACGCCGACCGTATTCGAACGACGCTGGTGGGATGACCGCATCCTGTCCTGGGCCATGGCTGATGAATCAGTCAAAGTCCAAATGTTCCGTTTCGTCGACGTCCTGCCGATGCTGCGGACCGCGACGTCGATTACGCAACATCTGCACGAATATTTTGAAGAAGTTCGTGCACATCTGCCATGGGCGGTGCGGATGGGGCTGGATGTCAGCCAGCCGAATACCATCCTCGGCAAGGCACTCGCGTTGAACGCCCGCCGCAATGCCGAGCGGATGGCCAAACGATTTATCGCCGGCACCACCGTCGACGAGGTCTTCGAATCGGTCTCCCGGATCCGCCAGCAGGGGTTTGCGTTCACGCTCGATCTGCTGGGCGAAGCCGTGATCAGCGAACCCGAAGCGGAACGCTACCACGAATCGTATCTCAATTTAATTCGCGAGCTGGCTCCGAAAGCCCATGAATGGGTGGAGAACAAGCAACTGGACCGCGATCTGCACGGGAATGTGCCGCGGGTGAATACATCCCTGAAGCTGTCGGCCCTCTACAGCCAGTTTAAGCCGATCGATCCGGTCGGCACTGCGGCGGGAGTCAAGGCGCGGTTAAGACCGCTGATCCGGACGGCTCGGGAACATGAGACGTGCCTCCATATTGATATGGAGCATTACGCGTACAAAGATCTGACCCTGGAGATCTTTCGCGACATTCTCATGGAAGACGAATTCCGCGATTTCGCGGACATTGGCATCGTAATTCAGGCCTATTTGCCCGAAGCCGAACGAGACCTGCACGCGCTGCGTGACTGGGCCGAGAAACGGGGCACGCCGATCTGGGTGCGGCTGGTAAAAGGGGCCTACTGGGATTACGAAACCGTCGCTGCCGAGTCGCGTGGCTGGCCTGTCCCCGTATATCTTCAGAAGTGGCAATCGGATGAAAATTACGAACGGCAGTCGCGTTACCTGATGGAACATCATCGCTGGTTGCGACCGGCGCTGGCCAGCCACAATCTGCGCAGCCTGGCACATGGTCTGGCCTGGGCGAAACATTACAACATTCCCAATTCCGAGTTCGAAATCCAGATGCTGTATGGCATGGGGACCGAACAGGCCCAGTTGTTCGCCGAACTGGGACACCGCGTGCGAATCTATACGCCGTTCGGGGAACTGATCCCCGGCATGGCTTATTTCGTACGCCGGTTACTGGAAAATACCTCGAATGAATCATTCCTGCGCGCCAGCTTTACCGAGCATGTCGCGGTGGAGGAACTGCTGATGAAACCTGCCGACGTGGCCCGCAAGCCGCACACTGTTCGCCCTGCTCCCCAGCCCCGCTTTGAGAATGAGCCACTGACAGATTTCTCCCTGGCGGCCAATCGCCAGGCGATGCAGGATGCGATCGAATGGGTTCGCAAATCACTGGGCCGTGACATCCAGTTGACGATCAACGGTCGGCCCGTGGAAACGAAGGGCCGTATTGTCTCGCGGAATCCCTCGCAACGCAGCCAGATCGTGGGGCACGTGTACGCGGCGACTCCCGAAGAGGCGGTCGAGGCGATTGCCGCCGCGCGGCAGGCATTCCCCGCCTGGGCCCGCATGGAAACCCAATATCGCGCCGAGTACCTGGAACTGGCCGCGGCTGAAATGCGGAATCGCAAGTTTGAGCTGTCTGCCTGGATGGTCTATGAATGCGGTAAGCCGTGGGCCGAAGCCGATGCCGACGTGGCCGAAGCAATCGATTTTTGCATGTACTACGCTGCCGAGATGCGCCGCCTGTCAGTGCCGCGTCATCTGGATCTGCCGGGCGAAGAGAATACGCTGAGTTACCGTCCCCGCGGTGTCGCCGTGGTTATTGCACCCTGGAATTTCCCCCTGGCGATTCTCACTGGCATGACGGCGGCCGCACTGGTGTCAGGCAATACGGTTGTGATGAAGCCGGCCGAGCAATCACCGGTCATCGCTGCCAAGCTGATGGAGATTTTCGAAGCGGTCGGTTTGCCTGCGGGCGTGCTGAATTATCTCCCCGGTGTGGGGGAGGAAATTGGTCCCGAGCTCGTCGGCAGTCCCGATGTTGATGTGATCACTTTTACCGGCTCACAGGCGGTGGGACTGGCCATTAATCAGCAGGCTGCGGTGACCGATGACCGGCAGGAGTCGGTGAAGAAAGTCGTTGCCGAGATGGGTGGTAAGAATGCCATCATCATCGATGACGATGCCGACCTGGACGAAGCGGTCCTGGGGGTCATGCAAAGTGCGTTCGGCTATTCGGGCCAGAAGTGTTCCGCCTGTTCGCGGGCGATTGTGCTCCAGTCAGTCTATGACGAGTTCCTGAAGCGCCTGATTCCCGCGGTCAAGAGCCTGAAGATCGGTCCCGCCATCGATCCAGGTACCAGTATCGGGCCGGTGATCGATGAGGAAGCTTATGAGCGGATCCAGTCTTACATTGAGATTGGCCGCGAAGAAGGTCGCCTGGAACTGGGCGACGAACCGGGAGCCCTGCCCTCGGACGGCTACTTTATCGGGCCCCACATTTTCTCGCACGTGTCCCCGACTGCACGGATTGCCCAGGAAGAGATTTTCGGCCCCATCCTGGCCGTGATTGCGGCGAAGAACTTTGATGAAGCGTTGCAAATTGCGAATGGCACGCGGTATGCCCTGACCGGCGGTGTCTACAGTCGAAGTCCGGTCAATCTCAAGCGGGCCCGGCACGAGTTTGTCACCGGCAACTTGTATCTCAACCGCGGCATTACTGGTGCGTTGGTCGAACGGCAGCCGTTCGGCGGCTTCAAGATGTCGGGGATTGGCAGTAAAGCGGGTGGACCCGATTATCTGCTGCAATTTCTGATTCCAATTAATGTGACAGAGAATACGTTGCGCCGTGGATTTGCACCGCCACCCCCCGAAGACACGGTCGCGTAGTCCATGTGATCCGTGTGGAGCAATCACCACTGAGCCCGCAGACTGGCTGTCCCTGGCTGCGGCTCTGGCCACTCACGAAGGATGAGCATGAATCGCGCGCGCTGGCTGCCTTGCCTCGCCTGGTCACTTGTAGCGATGGCGATCATGTTGTGGGCCGGAGTTGCCGCTCCAGCCCGCGCGGATGAGGCCTTGGCCAAACTGCGTTATCCGCTCTCCAAGTCAGACGGAATACGCATTCCGAATATCGTGCTGGATCTGTCGGAGGTTCCTGGCAACACTTCCGCCAAGGCCTGGGGACTGGAAGCCAAACTGCTGTGTGAAGACTGGTTTCCAGTGATCTGCCGGTTTCTGGCTACTGAAAAATGGATTCCGCCAGAAACGGTGCGACTGGTGGTGAAGCGGGATCTGGATGCCCCCGGCGTCACCAGCGGAGCGACCATTCAGGTCAGCCTCAAGTGGATTACGCAGCATCCCGAAGATTTTGGCATGGTCATCCACGAACTGACCCACGTCATTCAGAACTATCCGCCCGATCGCACGACGCCCGGCTGGCTGGTGGAAGGGGTTGCCGACTACATCCGTTACTGGAAGTACGAACCCGAAATTACGCGCCCCCGGATCGATCCCAAGACTGCGACCTATCAACAGGGCTACGGCACCACAGGAGCCTTCCTGGCATGGCTGGTGAAGACCTACGACCGTCGGATCATCCTGCGACTGGATGCTGCATTGCGCGTCAAAGCCTATCATCCTGGACTGTTTCAGGAGCTTACCGGCAAACGTCTCGACGATTTGTGGCAGGAGTTTCTGGCCAGCCAGCCGTAGATCGACTCGCACCGCTTGCAGCCAGTTTGATCCCATGGTGGTGTGGCCCGGAGTCAAACATCGGGCCCCAGATTTGTATCGGCCGGGGAAGTTCCACACCGCGCCTCGACCTGCGATGGCGTAAGCCGGGCATTGTGCAGAAGATTATCTTTTCATTAGCTGGCGAAGCATTCAGTAATTCGTCTTGCTGCAATTTTTGGTTTGTGCGATAAGGACTATCCCTCTCGCCTCCCGTCCATGCCAATCATCAGTTTTCCCATTTGAGACTTTCGTCTCCTGTGCGGAACCTATCCTTTTCCACAATTCGCCAACGTACCATCTGACTCGTGCAATTGCCTGCCGCCGGGGACACCCGGAGACAGATCATCACACGGAAGATCATTCGACTGCGCTAGATCGCTCCGGCGAACCCGCCGGACGGGAATGTCACGTCCGTTTGTGCAGGATCACTGATTGCGGATCTTTCCATTCAGTCAAAGAAGCAAAATATCGTGTCACTAGACTCGCCGAATTTTGATGACATTCTCCGCAAGTCATTACTGGAACGAGGTCTTGTTCGGCAGAGAGCCCGTAAGTCGCCTTACTGGACCTGCTGGTTGTCCTGGAGCCTGGTGGGACTGGCCGGATGCGCGACTTTCGACAGCAAATATGAGCGTGTCGAAATCACCAGCCCCGATTCGGCGTCGGCGGGTATCGCCACTGCCAGTGGTGGAAAAGGGGCTGGGAAACTCGTCGTACCACGGGGCATGAAGAGTGATAGATCCGGCCGAACCGGAAGCATCACGCAAACGTCTTATAAGCCTGCAGCATCCGGCAAGTTTGCAGACGTTGATGACACGACCGCCCGCGTCTCAATCTCGACGAAGCACGGCAGGGAACCAATTTCGGCCATCCAGCAAGTGGCCTTCTCGCAGACGGATGCTGCGGAAACAGTGAAGGATCCCGCAGTTCCAGAAAAGAGCGGCATCGAGGTCCCGGAGGTCGGTTCCGGTGAATCCTCGAAACCAGAGGCTGCCGCGCCAGAACCGCCCGTTCCTCCAGCAGGTCCTATCGTTGATACGGCGATTGAGATCCAATCGCCCGACGGGGCAACCGGGATCAACCTGGATCAGACGATTAACTTCTGCATGATCTCTGACCCCGTCATTCGCGCAGGACTGGAATCGATCAATCAAAGTAATGCCGAGGCCCTGACGGCGTCGTTGATCCCCAACCCCCAGTTCTTCACCGATCTGCAGCTGATGCCGCTGACCCACAAGTTTACCCCCACGCGACAGGGCGGACCCCCCCAGTTTGATGCCATCCTGTCGTACCCCATCGACTGGTTCCTGTTTGGCAAACGCGCCGCGATGATGGACGCTACCGACCTGGGTGTGCGGGTGAGCCAGTCTGAGTATCAGGATCTGGTTCGCGTGCGTGTGCTAGAGGCTGCCGTCAGCTATTACGGCGTGCTGGAAGCCAAAGCGTTGCGCGACGTGGCCCGCCAGGATGTCGAGAATTTTCGCCGGATCGAAGCGCTCACCAGTTCGGCCGTCGATAACGGGGGCCGGGCCAAAGTGGATCTCAACCGCATTCGCCTGGACCGCCTGAGAAGCGAGCACTCGTTGCGTGATGCCGAAAATGCGCTGATCGCGGCCTTTGCCCGGTTGCGGGTTTTACTGGGGGCTGATGTCAACGATCCCGCATTCGATGTCATCGGATCGCTGGATGCGGTGAATATGATCGAACCGCTCCCGATTGATGAGGCCGTGCAAATTGCGGATCAGAATCGCCCCGATCTGGAAGCTGCCCGCTGGAAGATTGCTCAAGCCGATGCCTTCATCGAATCCGAACGTCGCAAAGCGTATCCGACCGTGGTTCCCAGTTGGGGTTACACGCGGCAGTATCAAAACAAAGCCATTGGCTTTCCCAACGCCGATTCCTGGCTGGTCAACATGACCGTGTCTCTGCCATTTTTTGACCGCAACCAGGGCAACCAGGCGAAGGCCTCGTCGGTGGCGGCCCAAGTCGGGTACCAGCTGCAGGCACGACGCGTGGCATTACGCGGTGAAGTCGTCAAAGCAACCCAGGAGCTGACCACCTCTGCCGCCAATTCGCAGGCTGTCGCCCAAGAACAACTCGAGATCGCCAGGCAGGTGCGGGACAGCATTAACGCCTCCTATGAAGCGGGGGGGAGTCCCTTGCTGGATGCCCTGGATGCACAACGCAATTATCGTGAAACATACCGGTTGTTTATCATCAGTCGCGCGAACTATGCGCGGGCCGCCATTCAATACAGCGCCACTCTGGGCCAGCAAATGACACCCTGAAGCGACAACGCACCCCCCCAGGCAACTTCGAGATTGGCTGGGTGACTGCACAGTCGAATGGCCAGGTGCTGCACGACGTCGACAAGCGGCAGCTCCCCGTGGCCCCGGTCAGCATCTGGGCCTGATTCAGCTTGATCGTGTGCAATTTACGCTTCAAAACTCTTCAACACCGTCTCGCGCATTTTCTCCAGGCCGGTCTTGGCAACCACCAGCGGATCTTGTTTCCAGTATTCGCGGTTGAAGAGTTCCAGCGACAGCATCCCGCGGAATCCGTTGTGATGAAGCGTCTGCAGGATCATCCTGGTCGGGGCGATTCCGTCGCCCGGATAGACGCGGTCGGCGTCGGTGATGGTGGCGCGATCTGGAGTCGCCGGGTAGTCATTCACGTGGAAGACATGGATCCCCTGCCCTCCTAATAGCTTCAGACTGTCGAAGGCGGAACCGCCTTTGTGCAGGTGGTAAATGTCGGGCAGGACACAGGCATCGGGATGGCCGCTGGCGATTGCGGCGAACATCGTCTCGGCCAGCTTGCTGAGGGTCTTGGAAAATCCCCAGACTTCCAGTTGCGGGATAATGCCAGCCTGGCGACCGACCTCACACAGCGCGTGATAGCGTTCGCCGATTCGGGTCAGATCGGTCAGGGGGGCATTGGTGGCGCCGGCCGGAGGTGCCGCGATCCGTTTGCCGCCCAGCTGCACCAGGACATCCATATCGCGTCTGGCATGCTCCAGTCCCTTTTTTCGGGCGGCTTCATCATCGACGATCCAATTGGCAAAGCCGATCGCGCTTTCGACTGACAGACCGAGGTCGGCAATCTTCTTGCCGAGGTCTTTGAGCGATCCGCCTGCCTGCACGTATTTTTCGAGAGTTCCCATCCACGGTTCGATGCCGCGGTAGCCCGCTTCGGCGGCGATCTCAACTTCACGTACAATCCCGAGTTCCTGGCCGCGAATGGTGCTGGTGTTGAAGCAGTAGCCGAACGGCTCTTTAGGGGAACTTGCAGCCGCGGGCTTGTCCGCCGCCCGGGTGATCGCCGGCAGCGACACGGCACAGGCCCCCAGGCTGGTAAGTGCTTCGCGGCGGTTCAACATAGTCGAAAATCCTTCGTCCCGAGAGTACTGCGCGTGGTCATGGAGTGGGAAGTTTACAACGCTTTGGCCGGAACCGTCCAGTTGCATTGACCTGCCTGAAGAATGGCGGCCGCCGTGTGCGATCAGACTGACCGGGCTCATTGGAACGGCACCGCCACCCAGGATTGAGTCACAGGGCCCAAAGTCATACGACGGGGCCGCGAGACAACCGTGGAAAAGATAAGGTTGTCGTGAGTGAATCGCCGAGATAACATGAGCGATTGCTTATGTTTGCGATCTTGACGGTGTTGAGTGGAAGGTCCGCATTGATGTCAGACTCACAATTAACACGTCCCGCTCATCCGATTTCCCGGCGCACTGCGCTGCAGGCGGGGTCATTGGGCCTGTTGGGATTGTCGATGGCCGACGTGGCGCGCTGGCGCCAGACAGCGGCGCAGGCCGGCATTCCGGGGCCACGCCCCAAGTCAGTCATTTACATCTTTCTGACCGGCGGACCGTCGCAGCATGACACGTTCGATATGAAGCCGGAAGGCCCGGCGGAGTTCAAAGGCGAATTCAGCCCCATCGACACGCAAACCCCGGGTTTGCAGATTTGCGAGGGACTGCCATTACTCGCACAACGCAGCCAGAAATGGGCCCTGGTACGCTCCCTCAGCCATGCGGAAAGCGGGCATCAGGAGGGAACTTATGTCATGCTGACGGGGAGGTCCGCAATCCCTTCCAGCTTTCGAGCCAGCAAGCCGCAGTCGACAGATTGGCCGTCGATCGTCGCTGTCGCCGGACATGCGACAGAACGCCGCAATAATCTCCCCGGCGGGGTCGTCTTGCCCGAGCGAATCGTCCATTCGAACCAGGGAGTCTACCCCGGTCAATTTGCGGGACTGATGGGCAGTCAGCACGAGCCGTGGTTCATCGATGCGACCGACAAACCTCATGCTTATCATTCGTATTCCGGGGCATTCCCCAAGTACCTGTTCGATCTGCATAAAGGCGAACTGTCCGACAAGCTGGACTGGCGGTTCGAAGTTCCCAATCTGACCCTGCCGGAAGGGGTGTTTGACAAACGTTTTCAGCAACGGATGAACTTGCTGGACATCGTCGAGCAGCAGCGGCGGCAACTGGAGATCAAGGCGGCGGCGACTGGCTATGACCGCGTTCGGCAGTCTGCGATTTCATTGATGGGTGACGCCAAGGTGCGGCATGCATTTGATGTGCGCAAGGCTGACCCGAAGACGCTCGCCCGGTATGGAGACAACTCGTTCGGCTGGTCATTATTGATGGCCCGCCGCCTGGTGGAAATCGGCGTCAACATGGTGCAGGTCAATCTCGGCAACTTTGGCAGCTGGGATCTGCATGGAAACAACTTTAAGAACCTCAAGGATTACCTGTTTCCCCCAACAGATCTGGCGGTTTCCGGCTTGCTGGATGACCTGGAAGAACACGGGATGCTCGATGATACGCTGGTCGTCATGGCGGGCGAATTTGGCCGGACGCCGAAGATCTTCAACGTCGCACCCAAGATTTATAAAACGCCGGGCCGTGACCACTGGGCACCACTGCAATCGGTCTGGTTCGCCGGGGGCGGCGTGCGGGGGGGAACAATTATTGGGGCGTCTGACCGGAACGGGGCCTACCCCACCGCCGACATGCAGACTCCCGAGAATTTCGCGGCGACGATCTATCATGCCTTGGGAATCCCGCGGGAAGCCGTCTGGCATGACGCCGCCAGTCGGCCGTATCACGTCTATCAGTCGGACCCAATCGAAGGCTTGTTTGCGTAAGCCAGGTTCCCGCGTATCGTGGGACGGGTCTCCAGGCCCGTCAGTCCACCGTTGCTCTTGAGCCGAATGACGAGCCGATTCTTCTAATCCCCGTCGTCGCATTTCTTCGTGTCCTTCGTGACCTTCTGTAAAATAAGAGAAATTGAACAGAAGGTCATTAAGGACAAGAAGGTTTGAAAAGGTCATCCATAGAGCGAATTCACCGGGGACGGACGGTCCTGGAGAACCGTCCCACGATACCGCTCAAAGAAAAAAAGACCCCGCCTCGGTGAACTGAGCTGGCCCGCATGAAAAAATCTAGCGGCTTCAGTTCTGTCGCCTTTGGCCAAGGCAACTCCGAGACGGAGTCTCCGTGCGCGGTTGACCCGGACGGGCTAACCCGGCGGGGTGGGTTTG
>CAZQUW010000002.1:58639-60196 GCA_964596215.1 uncultured Planctomicrobium sp.
TGAGGCTGCGTCTTAATGTTCGCTTAAGGTTGGCGCGTGAATCGCAGGCAAATTGAGAATTGCCACCCCGGATTGACATCAGAAAATCTCGGAATTGCAGCCAGGCGGGCCCTACGAACTCTGTCGACCCCCCGAGTTTCGGATGGATAAAACTCCATGCCAGACACCAGCTCCGAAACGTCAGCGAGTGGGATTGCGATCCAAATTCGGAAGTAATCCGTTCGCTGGCGATTCGGGCTGGTATTGCGTGTTTTACGCGTCGGCAGTCGCTTCCAGGAAGTGCAGCGCCAGACGCAGATTGGCCTGGGTCCAGAGGAGCGGCGTGACGTCGTTGGGGACGTAGCGCCCCTGTTCGCAATAATAGGATTCCGGACATTTGAACGGGCCGAAGGGACATTCGGGACCCGATAATTGCCCGAGCGATCGGTGGACGTGGAAGATCTGCCGGTCCAAATCCTGCGGATTGCGCGACTGCTGGTAACGCAACGCGTAGTGAATCGACAGAATTGGATCGAAGATACACCATTGGGCTTCCAGGCCGGGCTTGAGCAACTTGTCGCGAGCCGACAGGTCATCGCTGAAATCGGCGGTGCGGACCTCGGGAGCCAAGGCTGTCTTGTAGTCGGCACACCAATAGGAATCGCCGAGATATCGCCGGATGCCGTATTCTCCCTGCAGATTTTGCGAGACATCCTGAGCGATCTGTTCGGCCATCTCCCCTGTCACCACGCGTGTGGGGTAGATCAGGAACAATAAGGCCGAGTCGTACCGTCGCTGCAACTGAGGATCGGGCTGCACACATTCTGCCGGCAGGATCGTCCGCAGTGCGGTGTCCCCTGTGGCGAGCAACTCATCGACCAGTCCCAGCAGCTCTTTCTCGTTCAACAGTCCAGAGGGTGTTTCGAGGACTTGCTTGAATTCACGCAAACCAGCGAGGGCGACACCAATACTGGACGCCTCGATCTTCCGAGTTTCCTCCCAGTGTCCGCTGTCGGCATCTTCCCAGAAACGAATGGCACGCCAGTAACGCGGAAAGAGTGGCAACACGGCCGCCGCATCTTCGTCCCAGGTCAGCACGCCCTCGTTGATCAACCGGCAGTACAGCCACAAGAAATATCCCAGTGCATCGTTCTGCGCATGGGACCACTTTTCCAGGCTGTCTTCCATCGATTCGCCACGAAATCGAATATGCGGGCGCAGCATGGGCTCCTGGGGGTCCGCTTCGCCGTTGATGATGGCGAGGAATCGCGGTTGCTGCAGCTTGAACCAGTCGAGCAACGTCTGCGCGGTACGCGCCGCGACGGCCGGCAGCCCGATTACCAGATGCGCATGGGCGATATGCACATTGTCGCGAACCCAGACATGGTGATAGCCGGTGTAGCCAAACTCTTCGGCGATGGCGACCGAGGCGGAAAACAGCCCATTCATCAACGTGGGAAAGCGAAAGGTCCCCTGCTCTTCCAGGAATGAAATCACTTCGCGAACTTGCTGGATGCGATAGCGCGGCAAGAGAAACTGTTGCAGCTGAGGATGCTGAACGCTGGGCATACACACTCC
>CAZQUW010000003.1:0-29043 GCA_964596215.1 uncultured Planctomicrobium sp.
ATACATCGCGAGGACCAGAAACGGAGTCAGCGTGAGCGTGGCACTGCAAATCAGTGTGATGATCGAGACGATCATCACCATCGAACTCGCCCCCGAAGGCTGGCTGATCAAATACATGCCCAGCAGGTAGGAGAGAAAACCTGCCGGCAATGCTCCCACCAGGGACAGAAAAAAGAGTTGGATCTTGCTCACGTTTGGAATCCACCGGCAGGAAGGTAAGTCAGAATAGCAAATTGCGCATCATCAGCGACCAGCGATCGCACTCGTTATTACTTATGGTAAATCGGCGAACCGACTCGACACAATACGCTTCGATGCTCCGGATCCCGAAAGCTGACACCAGCGGCACAACCGGAGGACGGTCGGGGATGATTGTGCGGATTGTAGAGCGAGAAGAATGTCTAACACGATTCACATCCTGTCTCGAACACCGAACTCGCGGACAATCGTCGTCAGGCATTCCTGGTTGCACTTTTCCGGTTATTCCGATTTCCCCTTGTACTTTGAAAACGTGGAACAGATAAAATAATCGCTGCGTCCCATCTCGACCGCAGGCCGGGTTGATCCGCAGACGACGTTACCAGAAGTTACTTCTTCCCCACCCATTGAGGCCAGTCCATGCGCGCCCGATTGTTCGCTCGCTGCCTGGCGACCTTTGTCTCTTGCGGAGCCTGGTGGAGTTTAGCCCTGTGCGGCACGTCGGGCGAGGCTGGTGAAGTCACCCTCAAAGACGGTACCGTCCTGAAGGGGAAGCAGCCGGTCGCTCTCGATACCGTGGGCATCCGAAGCACCCGCCCCGATCCCGACAAGTCCCCTAACCTCGCCGTCATCATGGTCGAAGAGGCCGGCGCGGTGCAGTTCTTTGTCCCGCGACTGTGGACCAGCGCCATCGATCCGAGTGGCAATGTGCGCCCGTCCGAAGTATTCAAGTTGCCCGCCGAACGACGGCGCCAACATCGGAAGATCGATCAGGTGGCCGGCCAGATCGCCGAACAGCCCTGGGACGACTTCGGACATCGCATGGCCAGCTTTAACGCCGCGGGCAAACGCGTTGATGTCATGCAGGAGATCATCGAGCTCAACCCGAAGTATGTCAAAGTCTCGGCAATGGACTATCTCTGGGAATTTGGACTGCCGACCAATTCCATTCCCCCAGACACGCTCGACAAGATGCTGCATCGGGCGATCAAGAAAGACAACCCCGACGAGCGTTTTGCCATTGCCCGGTTTTACTTGGAAGGTGAGTTCTATCAGCTGGCTCAACGCGAACTGGAGAGTATTCAGGTCGATTATCCCGACCACGCGAAGAACGTGGCCGAACTGTCGGTACAGCTGAAGAACTTTCTGGCCGACCAGGCCCTTAATATGCTGGCGGAGCGGCGTGAAGCCGGCCAGTACAAGTTCGCTTACGATGCCGCCAGGAAGTTCCTGTCGCTCGATATCCCCGACATCCGCCCCGGCACGCTGCAAACCTTGCGACAAGCGGTGGCGAAGGCCGACGACGAGCGGGTCAAAATGGAAGACGCCCGCCAGCTGCTTGGTCAATTGCAGGCACAATTGACCAAGGAGGATGCGCAGGAAATCGCGGCGATGCGACTGGCCATCAGCGATGGCTTGCACCCCGATACTCTGGACCGGCTGGCTCCGTTTCTCGATCTGGCCGACGCGGCAGATCGCAAGCCCTCCGAAAAGCTCGCCCTGGCCCTGTCGGGCTGGGTGCTGGGGGCCGACCTGGCGGAGACTGACCTCAAGAACGCCATTCGCCTGTGGCAGGCGCGCGGCTTGTTGATGGAGTACCTGCGAGCCGAGAACCCGGTCGACCGCGCCGCCGTCGTCGACAAAGTGCGGCTGATCGAAGGCATCGGTCCACGTCAGATCGCGCGGCTGATCCCGCTGTTACCCCCCTTGTACGATCCGCCGACCCAGGCACCGGAAACGATCTTCACCGTGAACGTTCCCCGGCGGACCGACGCCGATCCGGAAGTTCAGTACTCGGTGCTCCTGCCCCCTGAGTATCACTCGGGCCGGCTCTATCCCGTCGTCGTGGCGCTGCATGCGGCCGGTATGACGCCCGAGCAGGAGACGCGGTGGTGGGCCCGGCAGGCCCAGCGTTATGGCTATATCGTGCTGGCCCCCACTTTTGCCGATACCAACCAGCAGTACTACGACTACGGTCTGGTCGCGCACCGGGCAGTCCTGGAAACGGTGAAGGATGCTCGGCGGCGGTATGGCGTCGATTCCAACCGCATCTTCCTCGGCGGGCATGGCATGGGAGCCGACGCGGTGCTCGATATCGGGTATTCCCATCCCGACATCTTCGCCGGGATCATGCCGATTACCGGCATGTTTGAACGATCAACCCATTACTATCGCGAAAACGCAAAACGCCTGCCCCAGTTTATTGTGGCCGGACAGCTCGATCGCACGGGAGTCGCAGAAAACGCGGCGGACCTGGATCATATGATGCGCCAGGGCTTTCCGCTGATTTACTCCGTTTTCATCGGTCGGGGATATGAAAGCTACCAGTCCGAGGACGCACGATTGTTCGACTGGATGTCACGCCAGCGCCGGGCCAAGCTGCCCATGGAAATCGAGGTCAAGACCGGGCGGACCACCGACAATCAGTTCTGGTGGTGGACGTTTTCCAACTTCCCGGTCAAGTTCGGCGTCACGGGCTGGCCGAAGGAACAGAAGGGGATACCGCGCCCCATCGTCTTGAATGCCCTGGCAAAGCGTGCGCCGGGGGCCAACGTGATCAATATTGAATGCGGCGCAAAGTGGCACGGGCTCTGGCTGTATCCCGAAATCGTCAGCTTCGAGAAAATCCTGATCGTGCGACAGTCAGGTAAGCAGTTGTACCACCAGATCCCCGAGCCTGATATTGCCGCGATGCTCGAGGACTTCCGCCTGCGAGCCGACCGCCAGCAAGTTGCCTGGGGCTACCTGGAACTCGGTACGACAGCCGCCGGACAGGCCACCACCGAACTCAACCGCCGCCAGCGGATCAGCGCGCGGCCGAAATAGCGGCGACGAATCCTGGAAACACAGAACTGCAGAGGAGCCTTGCAGGACATGCATTCCTCTGCCCTGCTCTGGGCTTCCGTATTTCCGAATCGACAGCAACCGCAGCCCCGCTGCGGCCGATCATCAGGTCCCGGTCAGGAATGGTCGTGATCGTGGTCGTGATCATGACCGCAAGCCCCCTCGGCGGATGCGGTGGGACCGCCATGATATTCGGCCCAGCGATCCCAGGCGTAGGTCCATTCCATCCACATCCGCAATAATGACCACAGCAGCCGCATTCTGGCCAGGTGCTCCGGTGGCAGTTTCGCCTGCTGGCTGAAGGCATCCCGCGTGGCTGAGGTCAATCCCCACCGCTCGGCGAGTGCCTTTAAAACTCCATCCGCGGACAAATCAGGATCAGCATCGTCCTGAACCAGGCCGGTCGCCGTCGCGCGGGCAAATACCTCGAACAACTGTGGCCGATAGGGGGGCAGTTCGAGTGGCTTAGTGGCCCGGTCGGCATCGAGCACGATCCGCTCGAGGTCCTCGAGAATCTGGTCGGCGACCATCTGCAACGGAGTCTTCGCCTGATACATGTGAACGCAATACCTTTATCTGCAGCACTTTCGCCAGTTTGCGAATACCCGCTTCTGACCAACTTGATCACGCAGGTGACATCATTGCGCCGACTGTCGGGTGGCTTCGCACGGCACTCAGCTTATGTGATTGATTGCACGCAATTCAACGTCGCGCGCCGCCCACCGTGCGCCCCGCGGCGGCCGCGGTCGAGTGTTTGATTTCCAGAATGATCAAATAGCACAACGCCCGCCAACCTGACAAGTAAACTCGCTGCTCCCGCTACCAAATACTGCGAAACACGTTATTGTTCAAAGGAGATATTTCTGGAGAATCGAGCAGCCCTGGAGGCTCCGGCACCGAAACTCCAGCAGAATTCAAGGGCTCCTGCCTCCCCATTTTGAGAAGGTCGTCTGCACTTGCCGCGTGAAGTCAGCCCGGCGTCCAAACCGTTGTGAGGGCACTGGCCGGGTCGATGGCGCATTCGGTCAGCGTCACGCAGTACATGAAGGCACCATTGATACAACATGATTCGCCGTTCGTCCCTCAAATGGCCCATTATTCTCGGCACCACGCTGTTTGTGCTGATCGCCGCATTGCTGGTGTTCTGGATCATCTGGGGTGTGACCACGCAGTACTGGGTCATCCTCACCGTCGGTATCATCTTCATCGCGTTGATTCTGATCGGCGTCGCCCTGTATTTAATCCTCTCGATTAAAGAGGTGCGGCTGACGCAGCGGCAGGCCAACTTTATTGACGCGGTGACGCACGAGTTGAAATCGCCGATTGCCTCGTTGAAACTCTATCTGCAAACGATGGATATGTGGGAAGTCGATGCGGAGCAGCAACGGGAATTCCATCGCTTCATGCTGGAAGACGTGCAGCGTCTGGACGGTCTGATCGACGATCTCCTGGAAGCCGCGAAACTCGATCACCGGCAACGCGAAGAGCCGACCGAAGACATCGATCCGGTCGCCTTGCTGCGGACGTGCCTGGAATCACTCCAGCGACGTTACGAGTTTGGCCCTGACGCCATCCGGATCGATGCCGCGCCCTGTGTCATTCGCGGTCGGCAGCATGACCTCGAAATGATCCTGGTGAACTTGCTCGACAACGCGGCCAAATACGGTGGTGAGCCGCGGCAACTGCTGGTCCAGGTACTGACGCGGGGAAAAAACCGCGTCGTGCTGCGCATTTCGGATAACGGAGCCGGCATTCCGTCCGAGATGCGGCGGCAGATCTTCAACCGCTTCGTGCGGGGCGGATCGGAGTTGGAGCGTCGCACCAAGGGGACCGGCCTGGGCCTCTTTCTGGTCCGCGAGCTGGTCGCTAGAATGAAGGGCCGGATCACGGTACAGGGCCGCGGGCCACTCGGCGGGGCAACATTCGAGCTCGACCTGCCGGGACGGCCCTTCGACCCGGCAGCCTCCGTGACGCCCATTGAAAACAAATGAAACAGTGAGACGGGTCTCCAGGCCCGTCCGGCAGTTGGTTGGTCAAAGTTGCCAGAAATGCGGGCACGTTTCACGTTTAAGGGGCAACCACAGAGACTCCAGCTGCCTGCAGAGTATTTCCAAGGGACGGACGGGCCTGGAGACCGATCCCGCGTTTCGGCGACTCGTTTGCAGCCACCAGGGCTTGTCATGTCTTTCTTCAGCACATCCACGGCCGAAAAGCCTCATATTCTGATCGTCGAAGACGAACGCCACATCGGAATTGGTCTCAAATTCAACTGCGAGGCCGAAGGGTATCGCGCGACCCTGGTCGGAGACGGCGTCAGTGCGTTGCGGCTCATCCATGCCGATCCGCACCAGTTTGACTTGATCATTCTCGACTTGATGCTGCCGGAAATGAGCGGCTATAAAGTCCTGGAGGAAGTTCGCAAGGCCAACGTGCAGACTCCGGTCATGATTCTCAGTGCCAGAACGCTCTCAGAAGATCGGACCCGCGGGTTTGATCTGGGAGCCGATCAATATTTGATGAAGCCTTTTGAACTCCCCGAACTGCTCAGCCGGATTCGCAACTTGTTGCAGCGGCGCGGTCATCTGCCGAAAGTGGAATCGCAGGACGAGATCTATCGATTCCAGGGACATGTCATCAACTTTACACGCCATGAAGTCACCAAGAACGGCGAGTCCAAATCGCTGACCCCCCTGGAATTCGACTTGTTACGCTACTTCGTCCGCAATGAAGGGGCCGTCGTCACGCGAGCCCAATTGCTCGATAAGGTCTGGGGGCTCGATTCTTCCCCCACCACGCGCACCGTCGACAATTTCATCCTGCGACTGAGACGCTACTTCGAGCAGGACGCCACGCGACCCCAGCATTTTCTCTCGATCAGGGGCGTCGGCTACCGCTTCGTCAAAGAGCCGGCCTCGAATCCTGAAATCGTCCCGGAGAATGCCGACGAGATGGGTACCGCGGACGGGCCAGCGGACCAGTAGTCCCCCTGATGCCGCGACAGATTCGCGAGAGTTCCCCAGCCCCCGGCCCAACGACGCGGAATTATCCAGATAGCGACACGCGGCACCGGCAGAGCCAGTGGCACCCAATCCCAACGTCAAACGTTGGAGAACTCTCAGCCCCGTTCCGCACTGGGGTACAGTGGCGCCGCCCACGGGAGCAGTTGAAAATACTCCTTCAGCAGCAGTTGCAATCGCTCCTGATCGAGCACCCCTTTGCAGAGGAATTGCTCGGCGACCTGCAGCGGATCTTCCTGCTGCAGAATCAAAAGTCCGATCAATTGATCTTCACTCAGCAACTCGCGCCGCACGGCGATCGTGCCAAACCGGTCCTGGGTTTCCTCCTGCTCTTCCAGGATCTGTTCGATTTCCTGAGGCCGCAGCAGCTCCTGCCGCAGCGCAATTTCCCCCAGACGGACCCGCGTCTGCTTGAAGTCGATCAGCGCCTTGGCCACGCGCGGAATATCGAGCACACCCTGGGCGATCAACCAGCGGCTGAATCGGAACTGATTGATCATAAACAGGCGCTGCAATTCCACTTCATTCACCTGGGAATCGAAGTAGATATGATTGCCGCCACCGACGGCTGCTTCCTGCACTGCTTTGCGGCCAGCCGCGATGATGCCGGGAGCGAGCCCCTGATCGCGGCGGGCCGGGAGAGCCAGTGTCGCGCCGACGCTGACGGTCATTGGAACGGGTTGTCCATTCCAGATCAATCTTTCGCCTGCCAGGCGGCCACGGATGCGATCGGCCAGGCGTTGCATCCCCTTCGCCGTGGGATCGCTGGCCAGGATGGCAAACTGGCTGTCATAGCGTGCGATCGTATCTGAACTGCGGAGTAAATCCTTCAGCAGGCCTCCGACCCGCTTCAACACCACATCGCCAAATTGCGCGCCATGCTGTGCGGTTAACTCGGCCAGGCGATCGATATCGACAAACGCCACCCCCACCGGCGTCGAGAGCTGACGGCAGCGCTGGATTTCCTTGTGCAGCGTATCCTCGAAAAATTCGCGAGTAAAAACCAACGTCAGCGGGTCTCGAAAGGCCTTGGGGCCGATCGCCGTTGCGTCGCCGCCGAAGCCTCGCTGCTCTGGTCCTTTGCGTTCTGTCTGGACATTTTCTGCCGGTGCCAGCCGCTGACTGAGCTGCTTCAACTGCTCCAGTGACTTGCACTTCAAAGCGGCCAGTTCAGGGAGGTCGTCAGGCGTCGACAGGACCGCGGCCACGGACTTAAAACGTCCGACGATCCGCAGCAGGACTTCGTCGAGTTCAGATTCCGACAGCGGAATAATGTCCCGCGTCAGTTCACGGATCCGGAACCAGGACAGCGCCTGATGGTCCGAACAGAAATAATCTCCAATGGCCGACGCGAGCGCCAGCGCTGAAAACAGCGGACATTCCGTGCTCGGAGACATCTGCTCGAACGTCGCCAGGGGCGCAAACTGCACCTGGATGCCTCGCACCAGCCGGGCGGGAAATCCCCATTGTTCGATCAATTGCCCACCCACCTGCGCGGATGTCAGGCCGAGTTCCGCCTGCTCGGTGCGCCAGAGGGGCAGCAGTTCATGCCTGGATTTATCCAGCACGCTCGAAAAACTCTGGGGGGCCGTCCGCAATAAAGCGAAGCGTCCGATATCGAGGAGCAATCCGGCCAGGAAAAATTCGCACTCGAGCCCTTCCCGCACCTGGCTGCAGAAAATTTCGGCGGCCACTGCTTTGACAATCGCCTGATGCCACAAGTTGCCGGACACGCCCTGGGGATGACCGCCATTCAGACACGCGTCGCTGACGGCCAACGTCAACGTGAGCGAGGTCACGACTGCTGTTCCCAGGCGCTCGACTGCCTGCTGCACCGTCTCGATGGGCACAGTCGACACATTCGGTGCCGCGTGTTCAAACAGGGGCGAGTTCGCCACAGTGATGACTCGCCGGGCAAACGTCGCATCGACGCGCAACAGGTCGATCAGCTCGCGCGCCTCCACGTCAGATCGACGCGACAATTCCAACACCTTCATGCCGAGCACGGAAAGTGTGGGCAATTGTGACGAAGTCCAGATCTGGCGGGTTTCGAACACCATGATAACAGCTCGATACGGGGCAAACGGAATTCCAGCGCGACGGACCGGTGGCCGTTGTGCTGCTGCAACTATAGGTCACGTTTGACTTCGAGCGAGATTTTGGCAGGAGAGTTTATTGCGGCCCGCCCCACCGCAGCCTCGTCAGAATCCGCATCCCCGGAACGCCACACGTTTGTAACGGCGGATCGCAGGTCAGCAGCGGCGTACCGCGTACGGGACGCGGAGATCTTTGGTAAGAGTTTCGCCCCATTCAGCAGAGATTCGCCTCCAACCTGGGATCGAGAGAGACCTGGTGACGAAAGGAGGCCGCCACAGGCAGGAGCAAACTTGCCGGCCGCAGGGCGTAGCGCAAATAAAAAACCGAGCCTCTTCAGCATTTGAAGAGGCTCGGTTTTGATTTCAAACCAGATTAGACGACGGGCAGATTGTAGTCTGCACCGTCTGTCAAATTAGGCCTTCTTTTCGGGAGCGGGAGCAGCTTCCGGAGCCGGAGCGGCGGGAGCCGGAGCCGGTGCGGGAGCAGCTTCAACAGCCGGAGCGGCAGCAGGAGCTGCAGCGGGAGCGGCACCACAGCAAGCAGCCGGAGCGGCGTTGCAGCAGGTAGCAACCGGAGCACAAGCGTTGCAGGCGGGAGCCGGAGCACAGCAGGTGTTCACCGGAGCACAGCACTTGCTGCGACGGGGAGCACAGCAGCTGTCGGCGACGGGTGCACAGCAGCGTGTCTTACGCACTTTGCACTTCGGGGCCTTGCAGCAGGTAACGGGGGCACAGCAGGCCGGTGCAGCCGGTGCACAGCAAGCGGGAGCGGAACAACCGCTGCAGCCACGCTTGGCGAAGAACGCCTTCGCGTCCTTGGCATCGAACACCGACAGGGTCACAACGGCCACGACGATGGCAGCCAACGCAGCGAACTTACGACTCATCTTTTTTTCTCCCAAGTAACTTAGCTGAAACACAAGCAGATTTCGAAATTCTACCGCCGGACGAAAAACAACTCCCCAGGCTCTGCACAACCCAAGGTTCTCGCCACGGGGCTGAACTATTTCCTTATTCAACTCCCGGCGTTCACGCATTCCTCTGAATCTGAATTCTGTTCAAATTCAGGCCCTCTCAGAGTTCAATTCACTAGCCATGGGCTGGTAAGTTGAACAGCGAATGCGCGGTTACATAACGGAAATAGATAAGGCGATACGCCATCAAAGTCAACCAACTCAACCCAATTTTCCGATAAATTGGAAAGCTTAGTCAAGTTGCACCGCCGACTTACCGACACCGGTTTGCAGCAAGTTCCCCTGCACCGGTGCCGAAATTTCGTCACAACCTACACACCCATAATCACTTGCACTCATCAATCAAGGTCTCGTGTCGATTTATTTGCGTCGTGTGTGCTGTGTTGCATACAGTCTAGCCGCCAAATCGCGGTTCGGCGTTGTGCAAGGGGGAATTTCTGAGATTTCCACCATACCGGGTCGAGGGTTGCGACAGTCGATCCCATCGCGGAAACTTGACGGGTGATAGGAGCAAATCAATGGCGGCAAACGGTTCTACCGATAGCAGTCGTGCCCAACTCGACTGGCGGTGCGGATCGAACCAGTTACGACTGGGTTCGACACCTTTGTTCATGGGCATTCTGAACGTCACACCAGACAGTTTTTCGGATGGTGGAAAATTTCAACATCTGGACGACGCGGTGCTTCGCGCCCGGCAGCTCGCATCGGACGGGGCTGATATCATCGATGTCGGTGGTGAGTCGACTCGCCCCGACTCGCAGCCGGTCAGCCTGGAAGAAGAACTGCGGCGAGTCGTTCCGGTCATTGAGGCCCTGCGTGGCGAAGTGGTGGTACCGATCTCGATTGATACCACGAAGGCCGAAGTCGCACGACAGGCCCTGCGGGCCGGCGCGACAATCGTGAATGACATCTCGGGGTTGACCTTCGATGTCGACATGCCACGCGTTTGTGCCGAGTCCGGGGCCGGAGTGATTGCGATGCACATCCAGGGAACGCCGCAGACCATGCAGAAAAATCCGCACTACGACAATGTCGTCGAAGATGTGCGAACATTCCTGGCCCACCGCCTGGAGGCATTGGAAGTCGCGGGAATCGAGCGAACAGCCTGTGTGCTCGATCCCGGAATCGGGTTCGGGAAAACGGCCCAGCATAACCTCGAATTGCTCGCCAGCATCCCCCGGCTGCGCAGTCTGGGACGGCCGGTCCTGATCGGACATTCGCGGAAGCGTTTCGTCGCAAAAATTCTGGGACGACCGATCGATGAGCATTCCCTGGGAACCGTCGGTATCTCATTGGCCGCGATTGCCCACGGGGCCGACATCCTGCGACTGCATGAAATTACTCCCAGCCGCGACTGCTGGCTGGCCTGGCAAGCGGTGATGGATTGCGAACGGCAACTACGCCACGAGCACCTTTGAAACCTGCGATAGATGTCGCGTTTTGGTCAGGGAAATTTTGTGGAAAGTGTCACGATGCCGCACTCAGTCGCTCTCTCTCGACGTCACTTCCTTCTACAGGGTGCTCTCGCAGGCGCCGCCTGGACGAGCCTCGCGAATCGGGGATTCGCGGCGGAACCGGCGGGGGTGGATTTCGGGTTCAGCCTCTACGGTATGCGCAAACTTCCGGTGAAAGAGGCACTCCGTGCCTGCTCCGAGATCGGCTATGACAGTGTCGAAATCGCCTGTATGCCCGATTGGCCAAGTGCCCCCGAAAGTCTCTCGGCGGCGGATCGTAAAGAGCTGCGCGCGCAACTTAGCGGATCGCGTTTGACCCTGGCCAGCCTGATGGAGAACGTTTCGCCCCTCGCCGATGACAAGACTCATGCGGCCAACCTGGAACGCCTGCAACGTGCCTGCCAGCTCGGCCGTGACCTGGTCCCTGATGCCACTCCGATTGTCGAAACCGTTTTGGGGGGCCAACCGGCAAAGTGGGAACAGGTTCGCGATCAAATGGTGAATCGCCTGCATGACTGGGCCAAGGTGGCCGCATCCGAGAATTCCGTGATTGCTCTCAAACCGCACGTGGCGGGAGCGCTTCATACACCTGAAGGCGCAGGCTGGCTGATGGAGCAATTGAAGTCACCGGGATTGCGGTTGGCGTACGATTACAGCCATTTCGAGTTGCGGAACATCCCGCTCCAGGGATCGCTCGCTGCAATGCTGCCTCAGACGGTCTTCGTGCACGTCAAGGACACCTCCGGGACAGCCGACAAGTTCCAGTTCCTGCTGCCCGGTGACGGCCGGACAAATTATGTCGACTATTTCCAGCGTTTGAAATCGGCGGGCTACAGGGGCCCGATCGTCGTGGAGGTCAGCGGACAACTGCACTCGAAACCCGATTACGATCCGATCCAGGCGGCCCGGCGCAGCTACGCGAATCTGGCTCCCCTGATGGAACGGGCCGGAATTCGCCAGCCGCGGACCTGACGCCTGGCAGCCGGCAATGGCAGATACCTCCATAGCCGGGGGCCGAGCGCGGGAAATTCGAGTTCGGTTGCGTTCGAGAGAGGCGCTTGCCCCGTTCGCGGGTATACTCAACGTCTAGGTCGCAAACGTTGCCCGCCGGTTCTCAGCGAGGGGAGAATCGGTCCAGTTTTACGGACTGGCGACGTCAGCTGTTTAGAAACGGCGGCGAACATGGATCGCAAAACGGCCCTACGAAGTGTGATTGGCGGAGTGGAAGGCATGACCGACGAGGAACGTCTGGACGTCTTGCTGAGTCGTTGGAAACAGGTTCTTGACCAGGGCCAGAACTTGCACGCCGAGGCCTTCTGCGCGGAACAGGGATATCCACAACTGGCCCCCGCGCTGAAGCGCGCCCTGCAACTGGAAGACGAAGCAGCCGCCCTGCAATCGTCCGCGGTGGCCGTTCAAACGCCGTTTGGAGGGCAAACACATGAAGACATGTCCTCGACGATCACCCAGGATCCCAGTGGTCAATTCACACTGGCCATGTGCGAGGCCGAACGGAGCACCAAAGTCTTCGTCACGCAGTCCCAATATCGAAACGTGCGGGCCTTCGAGATGGGAGGCCAGGGAGTCTTAAACGTCGCGACCGACATCGATTTTCAGCGTGATGTCGTCCTGAAATTCATGCGTAATGCCGACGGTTCGGAACAGCTGGCCCGTTCCATATCGCGCACCGAAGCATTGATCACGGCGCAATTGCAGCATCCCGGAGTGACACCGGTTTATGGCTGGGGCGAAACCGAAAAAGATGGCCCCTTCTTCGCCATGCGGCAGATTGAAGGTGAGAGCCTGAAAGAGAGCATCCAGCACTTTCACGCCCAGCCGATGCAGATGAACCATGCGGAAATGCACAGCCCGGAATTTCAGCGATTGCTGCTGCAGGTGATTTCGGTCTGTCGGACCGTGGCCTATGCCCACAATCGGGGGGTCGTGCATCGCGATTTGAAGCCCGCCAATGTGATGCTGGGTAAATTTGGCGAAACGGTCGTGATCGACTGGGGACAGGCCCAGACCATCCAGCGAATTCCCCAACTGCGGGCCAGTGGTGAATTGTCGATTCCCTACAGCGCGCAGAGCTTCACGCAATCCTCCAACAGCAAATCGGGCACACCGCACTACATGAGCCCCGAGCAGGCGGCGGCCTGCCTGACGAGCCTTCCACCGTCCAACGATGCGGTGACCGCGGTCGGGACCGATGTCTTTCTACTAGGCGGAATCCTGTATCAATTGTTGACGGGCACCACGCCCAATCAGGGCAATGAGTTCCACGAAGTCATCGCGAACGCCATGTCCGGCCGAATCGTGCCTCCGCATCAAGTGAAGCGGGGAGTGCCCCGGCCTCTGGAAGCGATTTGCCTGAAGGCGCTTAACCCGTCGATCGCCAAACGGTACGCGCATGCCGACGAAATGGCAGTCGACCTGGAAAATTATCTCGCCGACGTTCCCGTCAGCGCGTATGCCGACCAGAACTGGGAAATCGTGGCGCGCTGGTGCCGGCATCATCGGGTGCTGACACGCACGATCGCCACGGCAGCGGCGGTCATCGCCATGGCGCTGATCCTGTTCTTCTCGGAAAGCAGCCGTCACGCAGAACGGGAAGCACGCGAATCAGCGGTCCACAGCGAACGGGTCCGGATTCTGCACGAGAACAGCTCACAACTCGCCGCCGATTTTGCCGCCCGCGGCATTGGCGAAGAGATCAACAAACGCTGGCAGGTGCTGGAGAATTCCGCCTCGGATCCCCAACTGGTTCAACTCCTGAAAGAGGTGGCCAAGGGCCAGACGTTCAAACCGGGAGCGCAGTTGCACGACAGCCGCGTGGTCTACAAGGAGCAAGCCCAACTGAAGCTGAATCAATGGCTGGATGTCGAGAAGCGACGCAGTGACTCGACCACGCGCTCGTTCGCCTGGTTCATCTATGATCAGGATGGTTACATGGCTGCCAATGCGTCCAAGTCTGCCACGCGACGCGAAATTATTGGCAAGTATTTCGGCTACCGCACCCACTTTAACGGGGGCGAACGAGACCTGACGCCCCAGGAAGTCATGGTTGAAAAACCACGACCGATGCGCGGACATCGGCGGTCGATCATCTATAACAGCAACCTGGGCCACAAGCCGCGCATGGCGTTCTCGGTCCCGATTTGGGGCCCTGATCCCGGAAAAGATGACGTTCCACTCGGCGTCCTGGGGATGGCCGTGGATTGCGGCGACTTTGACTTCATGAACATTCGCTGGGCCCCCGGACAGATCGGAATGCTGGTCGATATCCGGAAAGATTGGCTGGGCAAAGCCGGCCGGATTCTGCAATACGGAAATCGCAAGGATTCGCATCTGATTCTCGGGCACCTGCCCCAGGATGACGAGAAGAACTATGTGACGCCGCAGGTCCTGGAGCAGTTAAACTTATTGCACGAAACGCGCAAGAATCGGGATCCGCGCCCGTTTACCAATGCGCAGCACGAAGATCGCGTGGCCAGCCCGCCCAAGATGTGGCCCGCGGCGTACGAAGAAGTGGAAGTTCGACTCCCCATGTCGGATTCCCAGTTGCAGGGCGATGAAGTCGCCGCTACCGAGTTGACTCGGCTGGTGGTCATCGTCCAGGAAGATCCGAACTCCGAGGAAGTGACAGCACCAGCGGCGTCGACATCGAAAACGCCGTAGTCGGCGTCTGCCCGACGAGCACCCAACTTAAGGCGTCGGGCTGCGGTGCGAATGCCCAAACAGCGATGCGGGATCCTGATGGAAGATCTCGCGAAGCATCTCATAGAGTGCTGGATCGTGGTGTTTCAAGATGTCGGGCGACTTAAAGAAGTACTCTGTTAAAACCGCAAAAAACTCGTGCTCGTTGGTGTAGCCATACCGATTCATGTGAGCTCGATTGTGCTTTGGATCGGCGAGTTCCCGGGCGACAAACGCGACCCACTGCCGAACCGTATCGTGCGGCACTTCAGGGGGTAAGCCGTGGCTTTCCGCTTCCTGCTCCACGAGATGGGCGAATTCGTGAATCCCCACATTTTCCTTGCCATAATCGCCATTGTACCCTGCCAGCAATGCCGGTTTGGACAGAATCATGACACCGCTTAGGCTGGCCAGCCCGGTCAGTCCCAGGATGTGCCGGTCATGGGCATCGGTCTGATACTGATCGTTGAAGGCATCGGGATAAACCAGGACCTCGCCTAAGCGATGGTAATCCCAGTCCTGAAACCCAAAGATCGGGATGACGGCACTCGCGGCGACCAGCAGCCGGATCGTATCGTCGATCTCGGTGCGGATTCCCGTCACCCGGACCTCACCCAGAAAGATCTGCACCAGTTTCCGAAACCGATCTTGGTCAGCATCATTCAATGCCGCATAGAAGGCGACCCGGGAACTCAGGATTTGTTCCCACTCCGCAGGAAACGGGCGGTTCATCAGTTGCAGTCGGCGTCGACACTTGCGACGTGACAGTGAATAGGCCCACCCTCCGCCGAGCACTCCGAGCCCGCCACTCAGGACGACGATCCCCCCGGGATTTTCCCCGGGCACGCCGAGCAGTGCCATGGTGCTGACGACTGCGGCCACTGCCACCAGTCCGGCCACCCCCAGTGCCCGGAGTTGGTTACGGCGATTAATGTCGGGGGTCACGAGCATCGCACAGGTTCCGTATGAGGCATCTTCATCGCGAGCCTCCAGCGGCTGAACGCCAATGATACTCAGGTTGTCGTCGAACCCGTGAGCGGCACAGCGTCAACCGCCGGTTCTTTGGGTGCTACTGGCTCTACCGCCAGTGCCGGGTGTCATTTGACTCGCAGAAAGTATTCGCAGGGCCAGTAGCCTGCCACTTGCTGGCTTTGACAGAGCACTGGTGCCACTCCGCCCACAAAGTCAGTCCGATTTCGCAGGTCCCCCGCTCTCGCATGCTCATGTTGGCCAGGGAACATCAATAACTGAAACCAGCGCGGATCAGAAAAGTGTCGGGCGGGGTGAAATCCGGAGTTCCACTCTCATAGATCAGTTTACGCGCCGTCACCCAGCCGGCCTCGAATTGAGCTCCAATTCCGGAGATCAACGGCGTCTCATATCCCAAGGTTAACCGGATGTCACGGTAGGTCGCCACGTCATGAAGACCACTTTCCCGCTCCACAGTCCACGAGTTGCCCCCCAGTTCCCCCTTCACATAGACCCAACCGCAGTCGCTGGGGTTGTCACCGACGGCCATCGCCAGCCGAGGTCGCGGGAACACGAACTCCAGCTTCGTTGCTGGATTGGGCTGCCAGACCCAACCTGCGATCGGCAAGGCGGGAATATCCTCGCGATCGAGGTACACAAACCCGATCACCCCTTGCGTGGCCTCCGACAACTGACGCGCAAATACCGCATGTCCCAGGTAGCGAAAGCTGTCACTGTTAACGAAATTCAGGTCGGTATTGAGGCTGGGGCGAAAACCAGCGTCCAGCGTCCAGGAGTGTCCCAATTGATAAGTGGCGGCCAGCTCGATGGAAAATTCATCCAGCTGACCGGGCAGGTCGGTCACATCGGGACCCGAAACATAGCGCGTCATCAAGCCAGGAATGATCCGAAACGGGGCACACCGTGAATTCGCAAACAAAAATCGCTTTTCAAACTCGACGAAGCCCAGCGTGTCGCCGCTTCCAGCAACCCAGGTCGTTTGAGCATTGGAAAACGGCCAGAGCGACCGAAACGGCATCCACTCGGGAACCAGTGGGGTTTCGGCAGTCCGGCCCTCGTAGGAATCGTACTCGTACGCGTCTGCCAGGGGGGCAAATTCCAACAATTCCGGGGCGGGCGGGGGAATCTGAAACGCTTGGCGGGTGGCAACTTTTTCCGACTGAGCAGGTTGCAGCGCATCGAGAGAGGACGGGAAGCTCTGGTGGCGATCTGTTTGCGCCCCCGTGTCGAAGGGCCGCGGCGCGCGGAACAGGGGAACTTGTGCGTGCTCAGGAGCAAATAACTGCCGCAGTGTAGCCTCGTCCCGCTCGTCAGTTACAGGCCGCTGGTGGCGATCTGCGGTACGCGCCGGCCCCGCACCGATCTGCCAGCAGACGCTGGCAATCAGCACCGCCCACGCTATTCGAACTGAGTTGCCGGGCTTCATTTTGCTTGCCAGCAGACTTCAAAGCCCCGTTCACAGCAGGTAACGGGTCTCAACGGTGTCGTCAATCTGATCGTCGCCAGGCGTATCAGCGCTACGGTCGCGTCTTCAGTCTCGATCTCAGCACGGAGCGACTCCGGCCAGAACGGCAAACCGCCTGTCGGGGCATACGCTGGCTGAGTCAGACTTCGGCATTTCACGGCAGGCCACCGAATCCGAGTCGCAGTCACTACCGGCAAATAGGCAAGTCCTGTTGGCAGGGTGGGAATAGTCTACGGAAGGCATAGATTCCACACTTCAGGCAGAACCGGCAGTTCCACCTGCGGCCTGCCCAGTCTGCCACTGACATGAGTTTAAGTGTCAGAGAAACCCGTCTCCATCCAAACGGGCCAGCATCCCATCGAACTTGCTTTACCCGTTAAACATCTCACAATGAACTCCCGGAATTCAGTAACCTGTACGACAGCGAGGCTTCATCATGCGCAGCGGTGCTCAGTTTCGTCGGGCTTGGTTGTCGGTTTTACTGGCAGGCTGGCTGGTGGCCGGGACCGAGTGCAGTCTATTGGCGGCGGACTTGCCGCTGATCGAATCGGTTGAATCGCAGCCGTTGGCCTCCGCGACGGAAAGACTGCTGCAGACGCTGGAATTTGTAGGGGCTCCACTGAACAAGGCGGACTCCGACACGTTGCGTGGCGTTCTCAAAGGAACTGATGCAAAAGTCGTTACGGAGCAAGTCCAGAAACTATTAGATCCCTACTGCCTGGCGATGGTCACCATCAATCCCGAGAGCCGTGTCTCGGTGATTGAGGGACCGGTCGCCAAGGATCTGATGCAGAATGGCTGGCGGACGTTCCTCGTGAAGGTTCACAATGATGCCGGAATCACCGCGCAGCTGAAGCCTGAAAGTCCGAATATCGCCCCCCTGTTTAAACGCAGCTCGGGCAAGGCCAAACCCGAGATTGTCATCAGCCCCAGCGACGTTCCACAGCGGTTTCTCGACGCGGCGATGTATGACAAACAACCCCTCAAGCCAGAGCTATCCGGCCTGAAGCTGGAGTATCGGATCATCCAGCTCTACAGCCGCGAAGTCGGCCGGCGCGAAGCCCAACTGGGCTTCCATGTCGGACAGGGAACGCAGGATCTGGGGTTTCGTAATTCGGTGCCGATCCTGTTCCAATGCGCTCCCGCAGTCGATGTCGTCCTGACGATCACCGATTTCGATGGGGCCCCCACCACTGCGGCCCTGGTAATTCGTGACAAGTTTGACCGCGTCTATCCGAATCCGGCGCGACGTCTGGCACCAGACTTCTTCTTCCACAACCAGATTTATCGCACCAGCGGTGAAAGTGTTCAACTACCTCCCGGTGAGTATTCGGTGGAAGTGTCTCGCGGTCCCGAGTATCCCGTCGTCACGCATCCGCTGACGGTGCCGGAAAAGGTCGCCAGCACGAAGGCGTCTTACGCATTGAAACGCTGGATCCATCCGGCAGAACGTCGCTGGTTTTCGGGCGACCATCACGTCCACGCCGCGGGCTGTGCCCACTACGACAATCCCACCGAGGGAGTCACACCGTCCGACATGATGCGGCATATTCTCGGCGAAGATCTCAACGTGGGCTGCGTGCTCAGCTGGGGGCCATGCTGGTACGCCCAGAAGCAATACTTTGAGGGCAAAACGTCGGCCCTGTCGCAGCCCGGCAATCTGCTGCGTTACGACGTGGAAGTGAGCGGTTTCCCATCCTCCCACGCCGGTCACCTGTGCCTGCTGCGGCTGAAGGAAGACGATTACGAAGGAACCGATCTGATCGAACAATGGCCGAGCTGGACCCAGCCCATCCTGCAATGGGGCCAGCGACAGGGTGCGGTTGTCGGCTACAGCCATAGCGGGTGGGGACTGGCGCTGCCCGATTTTGATCCGCGGGGCAACCGTGTCGAAACGGGCAAGGGAACGGCGGCTGACAAATTGCCTGACATGGCGATGCCCAAGTTCGACGGCATCGGGGCCAACGAGTACATCGTGACCACCGCACACGGTGCGTGCGATTTCATCTCGGCTGTCGATACGCCTGCCATCTGGGAACTCAATATCTGGTACCACACGTTGAACTGCGGCATGCGTTCGCGAATCAGCGGCGAGACCGATTTTCCCTGTATTTACGGCGACAAAGTCGGCCTCGGGCGAATCTACGTAAAGCTCGATCCGCAACAGGAATTGAACTACGAGAACTGGATTGAAGGCCTGAAGCAAGGCCGCAGTTATTGCGGCGACGGCCTCAGCCATGTTCTCGATTTCCGCGCCACCGCGCTGCAGAATGGCGAAACTACGGGCAAGGAGTTGGGCCTGGGCGAACCCAATGACAAAGGACAGTTCAGCCAGTTAAACCTCGACCGGCCGGGGCAGGTGCGGGTGAAGTTCGATGTCGCGGCGTTACTCGCAGAACACCCGACACCCGCGACCGAAGCCATCCGGACGCGCCGCCTCGATCATAAGCCGTACTGGCATCTGGAACGCTGCCGTATGGGAGCAACTCGCGAGGTCCCGGTGGAGATCATCGTCAACGGCAAGGTAGCCGCCACTCGCAAGTTGCTCGCCGACGGATCTGTGCGCGAACTGACTTTCGATCTGGAGATCGCTGATTCCAGCTGGGTGGCGGTCCGCATCCTGCCGTCGGTACACACGAATCCCATCTTCATTGAAGTCGGCGGCAAGCCGATTCACGCCAGCCGCAAGAGCGCGGAATGGTGCGTGCAGGCGGTCGATACCTGCTGGAAATCCAAGGAAAACGGCATTCGCGAAACAGAACGAGCCGCAGCGAAGGCCGCTTACGATCAGGCCCGGGAGATCTATCAGAAGATCGCGACGACCGCTGTCGCGGATTAAGATTCGCAACGGCCGGAACCATGAATTTGAATGGATTCCCATTATTTCCCCGGCCCGCCATGTTAGAGTGGCGTATCAGTCGTGTCAGTCCAATCCGTCACGTGTGCTCTCGTAACCGTACTCACATCCACGCGCGCTAGTCGAACATTATGATCTGTATTTCCGTCGTCCCGGAATCTCGTCAGTTGGCGAAAGTCGACATTTTCAACGCCGCCAATCAGGCCGATCTGGTGGAAGTATGCCTCGACCATCTGATCAAAGAGCCGGAAATTCCCGATTTGCTGGAAGGGGCGAAGAAGCCCATTCTGCTCTCCTGCCGGCGTGAAATCGACGGCGGGCACTGGACCGGTTCCGAGGAGGACCGCCTGTTAATGCTGCGGCAGGCGATCATTGCCGGGCCGGAATGGATTGAGCTGGAAGTCGATATCGCCAACAAGATTCCGCGGTTCGGCAAGACCAAACGGCTGATCAGTTTTACGCAGCTCGATAAACCACTGGGCAACATCGAAGCGGTCGTCGAACGCGCCGTGGCCTGTAAAGCCGACGCCATCAAGTTCACCGGCCCCACTCCGACGCTCGATGCCGCCTGGCCGCTGCTGGCGACGGTCACGAAAAAGCGGGAACTGCCTGTGGTGGGCATGGGACTGGGCCGGCCCGGATTGACGTTCTCACTTCTGGGCCGCAAATACGGTTCGCCCTGGATCTACGCGGCCCTCGAGAAAGGCATGGAATCGTACGAGGGACAGGCGACGGTCGGCGAACTCGATAGTATTTATCACTGGCGCGAGATCAACGCACAGACCCGGTTTGTGGCGGTCGCCGGGTTTGGCGAGACCGAGACGATGACCGTACGCGTGCTGAATGCGGGTTTTCAGAAGGTGGGGCTGAATATCCGCTGCCTGCCGATGGAACTCGATAAGCTCGACAACTTTGCCCAGATGTTTGAGGTGCTGAAAATCAACGCCCTGCTCCCCGACAAGCGCCTGGGCGGGCAAATCCTTTCAGTCGTGAAAGAGGTCGAAGATTCGGTCAAAGCGAGTCAGTTTACCGATCTGATGATCAAGCCGGCGAACCAGGGCTGGCAGGCCTTCAACTCCCTCTGGCGGGGAGCGGTGAAGGCCCTGGAAGAAACGCTGGGCAAAACCGGGGCGGAAGATCGGCCGCTGGACCGGCGGAGCACGCTTATGATTGGTGCGTCACCGATCGCACGTGCCTTGAGCTATGGCATTCAACGGCGCAAGGGACTGGTCAGCGTCGCCGCAACGGATGACGAACGGGCACAACTGCTGGCCCAGATGTTTGATTTTCGGTTTGTGCCGATTGCCAATATTTATACGACCTTGTGTGACGTCGTGATCCTGACCGAATCCACCATGGAAAAGGGGCGACTCAAGCAGACCATCAATCCGGCGATGTTCAAACCGGGCATGACGGTCATGGATGTGACCAACCTGCCGCAAAACACACCATTCCTCGACGAAGGCCGTTCGCGCGGCTGCAAGGTGGTCGAGCCTTCCCAGGTCTATGCCGATCAGCTGGGGACGCAATTCAAGGCAATTACCGGTCAGGAATTGCCCCCGGAAGCATTTCAAGTTGCGTTGACAACAGAGTAGACGGGCGTCGGAGCTCGCTGAAAACGGAACGACTATCCCAACGGATTGCCGCGGGACCAGTCGAGCTTGACGTATTTTTCGTCGTGCAGTTGCTGCGCACGTTCCACAATCGGCGGCTCAAAGCTGGACATGAGATGGGGCTCGCCCAGGACCGCCGCGGTGGCTGGGGCGAGTGC
Source organism: uncultured Planctomicrobium sp. (assembly GCA_964596215.1). GTDB lineage: Bacteria > Planctomycetota > Planctomycetia > Planctomycetales > Planctomycetaceae > JAKFVC01. The sequence goes on from CAZQUW010000003.1 coordinate 21,363, forward strand.
TTCCAGCATCCGCACTTCATCCACAGCTGCCGCGAGGTCGAACAGTCCGGGAAACTGTGGTGCGAATTCAGACTTTCTGAGCACCAGGCTGCCATGTTGTAGAACGGCCCCCCGACGTCGCCGCTGAGCACTTCCCAGTACCTTGTCGGTACCAATCACGACATCCATTTCGTCGCCCCGGCTGAAGCACAGGAACGCTTCCGCAGGCCCGTCTTTGCCAAACCGGCTGGCACGCAGTCGCACGTCAAAGCTCAGGGGGCGCAAGACCTCAATCACGGCGTTATGGATCGCCAGATAGACCTGGTACGGATCGTTGGTCAGGGGATGAGACGCGGGCAGAATACACGAGTAGGTCAACTCATGATGATGCAGGATGGCTCCCCCGCCCGACAGACGCCGCACCACGGGCAGCGACGACCACGCGGTATTCGCAGACCATTCGTCAGCCTTCTGAAAATAGCCCAGCGAGAGCGTCGCCGCATCCCATTGATACCAGCGTATCAAGGGCCCTGCTCCCTCGACCGCGGCTTCCAGGAGCGCCTCGTCCATCGCCATATTCCAGGCGCCCGAGTGCGGCGGAGTGTCAATAATCAGTTGGCAGCCGGGCATGTTTCTCGAACTTCTACGTCAACTTCAGGGAACACCGACCTCGGTCATTCACGCTGGCGGCTCAGGGAGCAGGCTGCGGCGGCACATCAATACTGATAACGTCCGTCCCCTTGCTGGGATCGATCGGCGAGGCCCACAGGCGAAATGCTCCGATAAACGAGTTGGCATTATTACCCGCGCGGCATCCCGGCGGCAGCTCTTTCAGCTTCGAGACATTCCCGCCTCCCAGGACCACATCGTCCGGAAACATCGCCTCAATCAGCTTGGCGAACGAGTAGAACACATGGCGGCGCCAGCGCTTTTTGCCCATCCGCAACAGCCCGCGGGCCCCAACGTAGTCTTCCAGCGTGGCTTTCTGATAGGACAGTCGAGCCAGCTCCAATGGAACGACCGCCCCATCCACAACCAGGGCCGAGCCAAGCCCTGTCCCCAGTCCCAGGAACAGCATCTTCCCCCCCTGATAGCTGCCGAGGGCCTGCATGGCGGCATCGTTGATCAGCTTGACGGGAGAATTGAACGCGGAGGAGAAGTCATAACCGGTCCAGCCCCGCCCCAGGTTGTGAGGCTCGGCCACGATCTTGCCGCTGCGTACCATTCCCGGGTAGCCGATCGAAATGACGTCATATTCCCAGTCACTGGCCATGTCCCGCACACCGGCGACCATGTCCTGCGGCGTCATTTCTGGCCCCGAGGGAAACTTGCGTGGTTCTGGCTGGCCGGAAGCCAGAATCTTGATATTCGTTCCGCCGACATCAATTGCCAACACGTTCATAGCATCATCCCTAATTGAAGTCGAATGTTGATTAGAGTGCCGCCGCCCGATCGACAGACTAATCCAGAAACCGCGTCTTACGAACGTCGTCCCCATAATACCGCGAGGATCAAGGCACCAGTAATCTCAACCAGCGCGTAGGCTACCACCGCAGAGGTGGCCGAAGTGCCGGGAAAGGCACTGGTCGCGATCACCAGGCAGACCGCCACGTTTCGCAACGATGTCAGCAGGGTCATCGACTTGCGTTGATCTCCGGCCGGGGCACCCGCCAGCCAGCCAACCCCGAAACTGACCAGCAACAATGTCAGCATACCAGCAAATGCCAGCGGCGGAATTCGAGCGAGGGTCGAAAACTGAGCGTACACGATCAATCCGGACGAGCACACATTCATGATCTTGCTGAGTAACTGGGCGGGATTTTCAAGCTTGAAAGCCAGCGCCGGCAGCCAGCGTCGGATGCCCAGGCCGACACACAGCGGCAACAGCTGCGTGACCAGCAGGGTCAATACGAGTCTCAACGGATTCACATGCAAGGGCTGATCACCCGACATCAGCGGCAATAGAATACTTAACAGCAACGGGGCCAGGATGGCCGACGACCCTGCCAGCAGTACCATCAGCCCGACAGCCGCCGCGACGTTACCACGTGCGAACATCGTAAATGGCGGGGCATAGGGCCCCCCTGGACAAACCGCCAGAATTAGAAATCCCGCAACCACCGACGGAGACGGCGCACTGAACCAGAGCAACAGGATCGTCACCAGGGGGACGCAAACATAGTTGGCCAGAAATGCCGAACCGACCAGTCGCCAGTTCGTCGCGACCGCAGAGAGTTGCGCCAGCGTCACCCCCAGCCCGGCGGTGATCATCATCTCCATCAGCGTGGCAACCACCACGAGCTGAATCAATTGGTCTAACGTCATGGAAATCCTTAGCAGACAAATCGCCCCTGGGCCAACTCTCCGAGTCAGGCCCGTTTCGTTTCCCGATCCGACCAGGCTGGCCGAGAACCGTTCTCTGTCGCGGGGAACACAAAACAAGGCACAGTTTTAACACGTCGCACATCGCGACCATAGTCAGGCTGGCCCGCTGCAGATTTTTCCGGGGCAGAGTGTGCCCCCTCTGAAGACAGAACGCATCAGCAACCTCTGCTCCGACCGTACTCGCCGCGCCCCACTGGTGTAGCCAACGATCTGACGGGGCACTATCATCCATACCGAGATTCGACTGGGAAAAATTGCCAGTCGTCGAGCCCTGCCGCTGTACCGCAGCCGGGTGGAACTCCCGGACAGTCGCCTTAAGTCTTGGATGACTCATGGCGTCCGGCGAGATATCGGACGTTCTAATTTCGAGGGATCGCAACTCGTCAGTGAGTTGTCATTGAGGACGATGGTGTTACATGTCAGCATTCCGCTTCTTCCAGTTTCTGACGCCGTTCGCCCATGCTCTTCCGGCCAGCCCAGCTCGTCGTCGACGGCTCGCGTCGCGGTCGCCGATCATCGAGGCGCTGGAATCCCGAGTGGTCCCGGCGTCGCTCACGGTGACACCGCTGGGGAACCCCGTCACGACCGAAGCGGGTGGACAGGCACAGTTCTCTGTCGTCCTTGATTCGCAGCCGACCGCGACCGTCACGATCCGACTGAAGAGTCTGGACACTAAAGAGGGTACCGTCAGTACGAACCTGCTGGTATTCACCTCGACCAACTGGTCGACTCCCCAGACATTCGCGGTGCAGGGTGTCGATGATGCCTTTGTTGACGGCGACAATTCTTTCCAGATTTCACTCGGCAAACTGAGAACCCGGGATAAAGCCTACAAGGCGCTCAATCCGATCACCGCAACTCTGACCAACGTCGACAACGACATCCCCGCGATCCAGGTCACTGCGGGTTCGAATCTGCAGACAACCGAAGGGGGAGCCAAGACCACATTTACGGTCCGCTTGACAACCCGTCCCACGGCCAACGTCATCATCCCGCTGCAGAGTTCAAATACCCTGGAAGGGAAAGTCACGTCGTCCCTGACATTTACCCGCTTCAACTGGAACAAGCCCCAGACCGTTACAATTACCGGCGTCAATGACTCGGTCATCGACGGGGCGCTGGCCTACGAAATTGCCTTTCAACCGGCCCAAAGTTCCGATGCGAACTACAGTGGAAAGACTGCCGCACCCGTTTCTGTCACCAACACGGACAACGACTTGCCGGGTGTGACCATCGCCCCGACGTCGGGGTTGTTTGCGAATGAGGGGGCATCGAAGGATGTCACATTCAAGCTGACCGCCCAGCCGACCGCAGATGTGACTGTGACGCTGACCACCACCGCAGGTGCCGACCAGGCGACCGCATCTGTCAGCACGCTGGTATTCACCCCAGCCAATTGGAATGTGGCTCAGGCCGTCACGATTACTGGCGTCACGCTGGATGGAATCGACGGCAACCAGCCGTTCACGTTTACGGTCGATACCGCGAGTGACGACGCTCTGTTCAACGCCTTGCCGACGCAAACAGTGACGGTCACCATTCGCGACACGGAAGCCCCGGCGCCGAGTCTGGAGGGGACTTACACGGGCACTTACTCTGGCACCGTCTCCGCGTTTGGGTTTCCCGTAACACAGAGCGGAACGATTGCGGCGACGGTCATCGGCGACACGTTCACCATGACTGAACCATTCGTATTCTCAGCCCCGCTGAGTCTAGATGGTACAATCGATCTTGCGGTGCCGGTCAGCTCTGAACTGCTGTCGGGCATCAACTTCCTCGGGACGACAGTTGTGAACCCAGACGGATCAGTTACCGTGTCCGGTACCTGGTCAATTTCGAAGAGCGGACTCAGCGGCAGCGGCAGCTGGAGCATCACTCGGGCACCGTTGCCGACCTGACACTGTTGCCGAACTAACTCATCGGCAGGGCCACCCAGAATTGCTGAGGCGGATGTTGGTGGCCACGAATCAGAGACGACTTAGTCGTCCAGATACGGCTCGTGATGCACGGCTCGTCATGGAGCCGTACGTCCGCACACCGGAACCCCGGCAGAAGTCGCTCTGATTCCGCTTGAGAGCCAGAACCAGCTTGTGCATTATCAATGTTAGCTTGCAGGATTGAGTGCCAGTGGCTCTGCAAGTGCCGGGTGTTATTCGACTCGCCAGAAGCACTGACAGAGCCAGTGCCCCCCACTTCTGGGCTTAGATAGAGCGCTTGTTGAGATGTAGCCAGCGCACAACAACCGACGCGCACAATCTTAGCAGCAAGCGACGCCGCACCTGTTTGACGTCTGGTTCGAGACTAAGTCGGCCGACGCTGCATGTATTGCCGAATGATGTCAGCCGCCGAGTTGCGGGAATCCACTGCCGACGCTTGCCCAGCGGGTGCCGCTGAGGCGGGCGCTGCAGGGACAGGGGCGGTCGGGTCGGGGATTTGTGACGGATCAGGTAGCCGTAATGGCGGAGCGACCGGCCGCGGAGCGGATTTCGCGGTCGCGGCTGCCGCATCCACCTGCGCGCCCGAGACAATCGTGGTATCCCCGCTGAACATCTGAGTCGGATGCTCAATCTGCGACGGATCCACCAATTGGTTCGGAATCGCGAAATCGGCTTTGGTATCGCTGTCCGACTGATCGACTGCCGACCGCTCGATCGCAGCACGCTGCGACGACTTGGTATAGTCAATCGCGATCGGCTCAGGAACGGTCTGCCCCTTGGCGACCGTATCAACCGTTCGAATCTGCATTTCAAAGGCCAGCTTGCCGATCCGGATCAAGTCACCCTGTTTCAGGACCACCTGGGTGGTAATTCGCTGGTTGTTGACGAACGTCCCGTTGGTGCTGCCAAGGTCCCGGATACGGACGGTGAAATCATCAACGGCAATGACGCAGTGATGACGGCTGACGAGATCGCTGTTCGGGCGTAACTGGCAGTCTTCTTCGCGACCAATCAGGAACTTCTGTCGGTTTAAAGGGATCAGAGTACCCGTCTGCTTGCCCTCGATCACTTTCAAGGCTACTTGCATCTGCATGCGGAGGTCGCTCCCGTTTCCTATTGTCCCGGTTGATTTCAACCGCGAGTCATATCCTTGAAGAACTGCCAGAGGGTCCGGTTCTTCCATCATACTGGAACAGGCTCTTCGAATGAGAACACTCTCCAGAATGGTAACATCGAGTCCGTGACTTCCATCCAGCTATAACCGCTCAAGGCCGGACAAAACGAGTTTTGTCGCGGACCAATCGTAGCACGGAATGACATCGGTGAAAACACTTAGCCAAAACCTGGTAACAGCAAGAAAGAGGACCGACGTGCCTTCCACACGCGACCGACACACGAAACTTTTGCCCTAGGAAACAGACTACAGAATGAATTCAATCGACCAGAATAGAAGTCCGCGATCGCGGTGATATTTAATATGGTTAGCTTATCCATGTGAAAATGGGATGTCAATAAGAGCCCTGAAAAATCACTGCGTTTGATAGGATCGTACCAGTTCATTCGCCCCTGATCTTCGTTACGAGTCGCTCCCCAAACTGCACATCAAATCGTTTGCCAGAAGCACTCGAGTTCTGGTCTCTCGCCGAGCATCAATTATGCGATAATCGAAATCAGCCGTCGTTGGTCGTGGCGGCAACAATAAGTGTTTACTCTTATTGACGCCTGATTGTCCAGCCAGCCCGCCGTGCATCCACAATACCTTCATGAATCCAACATCAAAACTTCACCAAGTTTTGTTGGGGGTTGCCTCTTCCGTGACAGCCAACCGGCCGTCAACTCCAATACAACCTGGGGCGCCCCGGCCTGCAGGTTGAATGTGCTGACGGGCTTCCAGGCGGTTACAGTCAGTGTTTTGAAATAAGGAATCGCGATGAATGCTCCAGCAACTCGATCGTCTCAGGCAGACGCGACGCGGCTCCTCAGACACTGGGTCTACGGGCTGATAATTGTCTCCGCCGTGATGCTGCAGCTGGTACGGATTGCCAGCGTGACGTCACTCTATAGCCCCGCGGCCTGGCCCCGCCGCGTCCCGGCCCACTCGCCGATGTTGAGCGCGAATGACCGGTCGCGCTGGTGTACCGTCTGGTCGCTGGCCGAACGCGGGACGTTTCAGATCGACGAAATCATCCGCTACCCCGGCTGGTCGACGATCGACATGGTCCAGCAGAAAGGCCATTTTTACTCGAGTAAACCACCAGTGCTCCCCGTCTGCGTCGCGGCACTGTATTGGACGCTGAAACAGATCAGCGGCGCCGATCTCCTGCAGCACACACATGGAGTCGTACAGTCAATCCTGGTTCTGATCAACCTGATCCCATTTGCCATCTCGCTGATCCTCCTGACGCGGCTCGTCGACCGCTATGCCCAGCAAGATTTGACACGGATCTTAATCCTCTTCGCGGCGGCATTTGGAACGTTCCTGTCGACCTTTCTCAACACTTTCAACAACCACACGGTCGCTGCGAATTGCGTGTTGTGGTCTCTGTGTCCCTTGTTGCGAGTCACCGCAGAAGGCGAAAAACGCTGGTACTGGTTCAGTCTGGCAGGGCTGTTCGCCGCGTTCGCCGTCGTCAACGAGCTGCCGGCAGCCATCTTTCTCGCGCTAATCGGGCTGGTGCTGCTAAGACTCGACTGGCGGCTGACCTTGATGGCTTTTCTGCCCGCTGCACTGCTGCCCCTGGCCACCCATTTTATCCTGACGGTGCTGCAAACGGGGGGCCTGAAGCCGTTTTACGCAAGCTTTGGAACCGAGCTCTACAATTTCCGCAACAGCTATTGGCTGAACCCACAGGGGATCGACAAGGCCACCGACACCCCGTGGGTCTATTTTCTGCATTGCACCGTGGGTCATCACGGGATTTTGTCGCTGTCGCCGATCTTTCTGTGGACCCTCTGGGCCTGGCTGCGCGGCTATCGTGGTGAAACATCCGAACGGAAGACAATTTATTGGCTCAGTTTGATCTGTACTGCAGTCGTCTTGAGCTTCTACATGACCCGCACCGCTCAATACAACTACGGTGGCCGGACCAGCGGGCTGCGGTGGATGTTCTGGCTCACTCCCCTGTGGCTCACCGCCATGATCCCGGTACTCGATGACGGACTTTCCCGCCCCTGGTTCCGCCGCAGCGCCCTGGTGCTGCTCGCCGTTTCCGTCTTCTCCGCGAGTTTTCCGTGGAACAATCCCTGGACCCATCCGTGGCTCTTCCAGGTGATGGAACAGGCCGGCTGGATCAATTACCGGTAGCGAGCCACCAAATAATCAATCGCAGCCCCGGGCGTCCCAGTCTGCGGCAGATGTGGTGATATCAGCTGAGATCCCC
>CAZQUW010000003.1:29143-51633 GCA_964596215.1 uncultured Planctomicrobium sp.
GCAAAGAGTGCGCGAGTTACGGCTGCGCCCAGCGGGTGGCCAATCTGTAGCCTGACTCTCTGAGTCGGGTCGTTCGACGATAAAATACTCCCGACTCAGAGAGTCAGGCTACAGACGGCAAAGGGAGCAAAGAAGACAAAGAAACGCGCGATTTGTTTGCCCTGTAGCGGCAGACGTCGCCCCGCGACTGCTGGCCTGAAACCCAATGATGTTCATTGCGGCCCGAGTCATAGTCCGTATAGTACGTAACGACGTCCCTCGGAACAGCGCTCATTCAGCTCGGCAAACTGTTGACCACCAACCGGAGCAAATCATGAATCAGGCAGTGACTCGACGGCAATTTCTCGGACAGACGACTAGCGCTGCCGCCCTTCTGGCCGCAGCCACCTGGGTTGGCGGCCAGCCCGTCGCGGCCGCAGAAAAACCCGCAGGCTGGAAGGCAGGCCTCGCCAAGGCTGTCATCACGCCCGAGAAATCGGTCTGGCTGGCAGGCTACGGATCGAAGCGTGCGCCGGATGGCAAACTGCATGACCTGTGGATGAAGGCCCTGGCGCTCGAAGACAATGCCGGACATCAGGCCGTCTTGATCACCAGCGATTTTCAGGGCGTTCCCAAGTTGATGAGCGACCCGGTGTTCAAGCAATTGAAGTCCAAGTATGGCATTGAGCGCCACCAGGTCATGTTTACCTTCTCGCACAATCATTGCGGGCCGCGGTTGGGTGATGACCTGATCGACTACTATCCTGTCGAGGAAGCCCAGGAAAAGCTCGTCGAGGAATACACTGCCCAGATGGTCGTTAAGGCGGTCGAGATGGTCGGTGAGGCACTGAAGAAACTGGCGCCTGCCAATCTGCAGACGGGCGAAGGCCGCGCCACATTCGCCGTCAATCGCCGCAATAATCGCGAAGCCGATGTCGCGGACCTGCTGGAAAAAGGGACACCGCTGGTCGGGCCTGTCGACCATACGGTGCCCGTACTGACCGTGACACGTCCCGACGGGGCTCTCGAAGCCATCCTGTTCGGCTATGCCTGCCACCCCACCACGCTCAGTTTTCTGACCTGGTGCGGCGACTATCCCGGCTTCGCACAGGTCGAGTTGGAGAAGAATCATCCCGGCGCGACCGCCATGTTCGTCAATACGTGTGGCGGCGACCAGAACCCGCTGCCGCGGCGCACTGTCCAACTGTGTGAGAAGTACGGCCACATGCTGGCAGTGGGCGTCGAGGAAGCACTCAAGCAGCCACTCAAACCGATTTCCGGGGGCCTGAAGACCGCGTTCGAAATCGTCGATCTCGCCTATTTGAATGTTGTTCCGCGTGAAGAACTGGAAGCTCTGAAGAAGGACGGCAACGGGATCAAGCAGCGCTGGGCCACGCGACTGTTAAAGAAACTCGATGCCGGCGGCAAGTTTGAATCGGCCTATCCCTACCCGATTCATGCCTGGCAACTGGGCAAAGAAATGCTGGTCATCGGAATGGGTGCCGAGACCGTCGTGGACTACGCGCTACGATTCAAAGCGGAGTTCGGGCCGGGAACGTGGGTCTGCGGCTATGCCGACGACATGATTTCGTACATTCCGTCGCGCCGGGTCTGGGAAGAGGGGGGGTATGAAGGGGGCTCTAACCTGTATGAGTATGGCCGACCAGCCTACCGCTGGGCCGGAGATATCGAAGACCGCATCGCGGCCTCGGTCCACAAACTCGTCAAGCAAGTCAAAGAGTAGCCACCGCGCACGGGGAGTGGGTCTCCAGGCTCGGCAGAGCCTGTTATCAGCGACCCTGTAATCCGCGCCCCTCGAACGAGCGACATGGCATCGTGGTGAACCTCGCGGATGTCGCGCAGAGCATGGCATGGTTTTGCGAAGAGATTTCCCTGAATTCAGGATTCCTCTGGATGAGACTTCAACCTTGTGCTGCGTGACGTCCTTGATGCGTTTGCGCGATTTGAATCAAACAATCGGGACTCGGACGGGCTTGGAAACCTGTCCCACGATGCGGCGGCTTAACAGACCGCGTTACCAGGCCTCGGGGAGGCCAGTCACCGTTGCTCTGACGATCTCCAGTATCGCTTGCCGTTCGGCGGCCGGTATCACGGCCGACTGCTCGTCAGTTTCGGGCGACGTGAGTAACACTTTGATACGTTTCCACACTTCCCCCCGCGGCTCTGCAGGCAAGGCGGCGAACGACGACGAAGTGGCCAGGTAACTCAAGCGGTATTTGAACATCCGCGTCTGCAGATCAAACTCCCGCAGCGAGCGCCCCAGTGGATCGCGAACTCCTTGCTGTTCAAACCAGCGGCGGTATTCCACGTTGCCGACAATTGGTGCTGGCAACGGAGTCTCATCGAGGAATAGCAGATATCGGACCAGCGGTTCGAGCGCGGTAATCGGCTTCTGCAGCCGGGCTTCGTAATTCAGCCGAGTGATCAAATTATGCCCGTGCGCCTGATGATCCAGAACCAGATGTGGCAGGACGTCACTCTCTGCCGCGAGATACCCGGTCAGATCGCAGGCTTTGGCGAGCTCGAATGGATCGGCATTCGCAGACTCCGGAGGAGCGGGTTGCAATGTTTCACCGAAGACATTTCCCAGATGCCCCAGCCCCTCCGCGGAGCCCGTCACGTACCAGCCGGCCCAGCGTTTGTCGAACGAGGTTTCATGCGTGACCCGCGACCAGCCCGTTCGCATGTTGCCGAGGGAATCAGTTGTAAAGGAACGCACCAGATGGCCAGGAACCCTCAACGTATTGCGTGTCAGATGACACAGCAGGCACGATTCATCTCGTCGCAGCTGGACATCGCGGCCATCCGGTTGCAAGAGGCTGTAGAACGTCCCGCCGAGATCCGGGTCCACCGCAGAAATTTCGATCAGCGAACTTCCCGGCACCCAACCGACATACACGTCGTCATTAAAATAAATCGCTCGAGGCGTCGCTGGCTTGATCAACTTGGCCTGGGCCGACGACTTGGAAAACACCAGCAGCTGCGAAGACACGGGGACCTGCAACTCGCGCAGCAAGTGCTGCAAGACGCCGGATGGTCCGGACTTCTCGAGCGCGACTTCCTTCCGTTCGAGCCGACCTGACAACTGCATCACCGGATCGCGCGGCGTGGCCTGGCCATATTTGATGGGATGCTGGTTGTACGGTAGCTCGTTATCGGAGGCGGTGGGAATTGAAAGTTGCTGAGCAGCGACTTGCGACACGAACAACAGGCTGGCTCCAATCAGCCAGGCTGTCGTGTGAATACACCCGAACTTGGACAAATTGCTCACGTCACTCCGCTCGCCGTTCATCATGACAACAGACCTAATTCCTGCACGAGAACTCGGAAGAATGGTTCGACATCGGTTACCAGCCCGACCGTCTGGAATGTTCCACGGTCGCCCAGCTTGGTCACTGTGGCGGGATTGATATCGACGCACACCACCTTTACTCGCGCCGGCAGAATGTTGCCGACGGCGATTGAATGGAGTGTGGTGGCCACCATCAGGCAAAAGGTAATACCGGGCACATGTTGCCGCATCACACGCTGGGATTCCAAAGCATCAGTAATGACATCCGGCAACGGACCGTCGTCACGAATACTGCCGCACAGGACATAAGGCACATGCTGTTTGACGCATTCATACATGATCCCCGAAGTGATCACACCGGCCTCAACGGCCTGTTTGATGCCCCCCAGGCGACGAATGCGATTGATCGTCCGAAGGTGATGTTCGTGCCCCCCTTCGGTAGAACGGCCCTCGGACATCGAGACCCCCAGGCTGGTCCCGAACAGCGACTGCTCCATATCGTGTGTCGCGAGAGCGTTGCCAGCGAACAGCACGTTGACATAACCGGCTTGAATCAGCTTGCTGAGATGATCGCGGCTGCCCGTGTGGACGACGGCCGGACCGGCCACGATCAGAATCCGGCCGTTACCGGCTTTCGCCTTCCGCATCTCGGCAGCGATCTCACGAAGCGTGACACCTTTCGGCTTTTCACTCGAGACGGTGCTGTTCATAAACGAGAACGCGTCGTGCTCGCCACGGTCGGGCTCCTGTGGTTCCACGCGGACCCCCTGATGGCCGATGACGATCATCTCCCCCTGCTTGACGTCGGTCATCGGCACCGTGGTGACCTTACGAGCTGCGACGTCAACGCGCAACCCGCAATCCATTTCCGGCAAGGCCAGTGGCAGCCATTCCCCATTCAGCCGGACTTCGGTTTCCTGGTTAGTCGTGCAATAAAACCCTTCCGGGAAGGCCCCATCCATATCAGCTGCGACCAGCACGCAGTCGCGATCATGGAGGGGGACGGCTCCATGCCGGCTGATCGAAGCCAGGATCTTCTGCAGGCCAGCAGAAGAATCAGCCATCACCTGCAACCGGGCTCGGCTGGGGTCGTCTCGTTCCTGGCCGATCTGAATTTCATCAATCTTGTAGCGACCACCCAGCATCATGATTTCGTCCAGGACCTTTGGAAGAATCAAGCTGTCGATGATATGCCCCGCGACTTCGATCTCTTCCGAGAAGCGGGGAGCTTTCGCATCCTGAGCCGGCGCGGCCATGGCAGTTCCTGCGGTAGAAGGTGCACTGAACCAGTCTCACTGCGTATTGTAACCACTGGCGGCCAGGAGAGACACAATCCACGGTCGATGGGGGCTTCGAACAGCGCAGGCTCGGGGAACCAGCCATTCGAGTCCAGATATCAGACGAGTCAGTGTGCCATGCTGACGAACAGGATCGTCAAACAAGTCATTCAAATTGCGATTGATGCGTTGCAATCTGCGCGTCGTGCCATTAATCATCGACGATGAATTCTCTGCAATTCGACGCCGTTCATTGCCATTCATTCAAGGGAATAACCCATGAGTCATCCTGATCCCTTTCGCCTGCTGGCTCTCCTGAGCCGCACTTTCCTTGTACTCTGCATCATTCTTGGGACCGCTCAGTCTTCAACCGCAGCGGACGTCCCCACCGAAGTTATTAAGATCTGGCTCGAAAAGACTCCCCTGCCTCCCGAGACCACACTGCAGGAGACCCAGCGTTTCTGTGCCGCACGTGTCCCCAAGCTGCCCGCGATCTCGACACTCGTGGCATGGCAAACCTATGCCCAGCGGCTCCGCGAAGAAACCCTGGCGAAGACCGTCTTTCGGGGTGAAGCGGCCGCCTGGCGTGATGCCAGGTTGGGCGTGGAGTATCTCAACTTCATCCCTGGCGGACCGGGATACAAAATTCGCAAACTGCGCTATGAAGCCATCCCTGGCCTGTGGATTCCAGCGCTGTTGTACTTACCTGAGAACATGACTGACAACATGCCGGTCGCCTTGAACGTGAACGGTCACGACCCCAACGGCAAGGCCGCCGACTACAAGCAATTGCGATGCATCAATCAAGCCAAACGTGGAATCATTTCGCTGAACCCCGAGTGGCTCTTTATGGGCCAGTTTGCGCTGCCGGACTATGCCCATTACCGCTTGAATCAACTCGATCTCTGCGGGACCAGCGGTCTGGCCCCCTTTTACCTGTCAATGAAACGGGGGCTCGATGTCCTCCTCGCACAACCCCACGCCGATCCCAAACGGGTGGCCGTCTCCGGGCTGTCGGGCGGGGGCTGGCAGACAATTTTCATCAGTTCTCTCGACACCCGCGTCACACTGTCGAATCCGGTCGCCGGTTACTCGAGCTTGCTGACCAGGATTGGCGTCACTGCCGATCTGGGAGACTCAGAGCAACAGCCTGTCGACCTGGGACTGACGGCCGACTATACGCACCTGACGGCACTTCTCGCCCCGCGCCCCACGTTGCTGACCTATAACGCCAAAGATAACTGCTGCTTCGTTGCAGCCAACGCACTGCCCCCATTGCTGGCCGCTGCCGAACCCATATTCAAGCTGTATGGCAAAGAAGCGAATCTGCGAACCCATGTGAATGAGGTTCCCGGTGATCACAATTTCGGCCAGGAGAATCGGGAAGCGCATTACCGCATGCTGGGGGATCACTTCTTCGCGGGGACGACCTATGATGCCCACGAGATTCCCTCGGGGGATGAGGTCAAATCCAAGTCCGATTTGACTGTGCCACTTCCGGAAAACAACGCCACACTGCACGGCCTGGCTGTCGCGGCGATGCGAGACTTGCCGCGAAATCCCACCTTGCCCGCCACGCGTGAAGCACTCACCGAATGGCAGTCGTCTCGTCGAGAAGCATTGCAGAACGTTCTGCGATTTAAGCCGCTGACGGTCACCGCCGAGGCCATTTCCCAGGAGGCGGCGAGCGAAACCAGCATGGTCGTCTGGAAGCTGGACTTACAACAACAGTGGACATTGTCCGCAGTCGAATTTGCTCCATCCAAGCCAATTGGAACAACGATCTTGATTGGCGACGCCGGCCGCAACAGCCTGCAGGCGGAGGTCCAGGCTTTGTTGAAGGGTCAGCAGCGAGTGCTCGCCGTTGATCCGTTCTATCTGGGCACCTCTGCGCTCGGCAAACGCGATTTCCTCTATGCGTTGCTGGTATCGACGGTCGGCGATCGGCCCCTGGGGGTTCAAGCGGCTCAACTGGCCGCCATAGCCGAGTGGCAAGCAGCGCTGCATGCCAACCAGCCCGTGACCATTCAGGCACACGGACCGCGAACCAGCCTGATGGCCATGTGTGCCGCGGCCGTGCCTGGCAAGTCGCTCGCGGCAATTCGCTTGCATCAATCGTACGGCAGCCTGAAAGAGATCATCGAACAAAACAAGATGGTCAACGAAACCCCCGAACTGTTTTGTTTCGGGCTATTGGAGGCATTCGATATTGTCCAGCTTGGCGCACTGGCAGCCCCGTGCAAAGTATCGTTCGCAGCCCCCAGCGAACGTGTCACCAGAGAGGTCGCGGGGCTGAAAGAGATTTATCGGCTCCTGGGCGAGGATCATGCACCGCTGCCATAACTTGTCGGTGTTGACGTGAGTCGGGAACGATCCAGTAATTTAGCGCACGCGAACGGACGGGCCTGGAGACCCGTCCCACGATGCGTGGGCGTGAGGTAACGAATTCCAATGCGTGTGGCGTTGATTACCGGTGTCAGCGGGCAGGACGGCAGTTATCTGTCGGAGTTGCTGCTGGCGCGCGGCTATGAAGTTCACGGGACGATCAGTTCCAGCAGCCGTTCGGCCGAAGCCTGCCCGCGCGATGAATCCGCGACTCAGGCCGGGGTGACCCTGCATTCGGTCGACTTGACCGACGGCGGCAATCTGTCGTCATTACTGGAGCAGATCAGGCCCGCTGAAATCTACCACCTGGCTGCGCAAAGCGATGTCCGCTTGTCGTTCGAGATTCCAGTCCAGACAGCGAATGCCATCGTGATGGGGACGCTCCGGGTCCTTGAAGCCATTCGAGGTTACCAGCGCCGTACCGGCCACATCATCCGCCTGTACCAGGCATCCTCCAGCGAGGTCTTCGGCCTGCCGCCGGTGACACCGCAGACGGAGACAACCCCTTTCCATCCCCGATCACCCTATGCCTGTGCGAAGGTGTTCGCGTACTGGCAGACGGTTAACTATCGCGAAGCCTATGGGCTCTATGCCTGCAACGGGATCCTCTACAACCACGAGTCGCCGCGGCGCGGCGAGTTGTACGTGACGCGCAAGATCACGCGGGCTGCTGGCCGGATTAAGGCCGGGCTGCAGGAGAAGTTGTTTCTCGGGCACATCGACGCCCGTCGCGATTGGGGATTTGCCGGCGATTATGTGGAATGCATGTGGCTGATGCTGCAACAGGACACTCCGCAGGATCTGGTGATTGCCACCGGTCAAACGCATTCGGTCCGCGACTTTCTCGAGGCTGCGTTCGGGTACCTGAACCTCGACTGGCGTCATCACGTGGAAATTGATCCCGGCTACTTTCGCCCCGCGGAGGTCGGTCTGCTCTGCGGCAATGCCGAAAAGGCGCGACGGGTGCTGGGTTGGTCGCCCAAGGTTGATTTTCGCTCTCTCGTCCAGATGATGGTGGAACGCGACTGGCGGCTGGCACAAGCGGAAGCCAGGATGGTTCACCCTCCTGCTTCCTGAAGACAACCGTCACTTTCTCGAATCCCATTACATTCAATACATACTGGTCGTCGCATGATTCTCGCAGCCGGTCTCACCCCCGCTTGGCAGCAAATTCTGCTCTTCGATCACGTTTTCCTGGGCGAGGTGAACCGGGCGACTGCGGCTCACTTTTGTGCCTCGGGCAAGGTCTTGAACGTGGGAGTGGCCTTACACCATCTGGGAGCCACTTCACGAACTCTGGCCGCGGGAGGGGGCTGGTCGCTCGCCGCCATGGAGGCCGACCTGCAGCAACTGGGCGTTCCCTGCCGGTGGATCAAAACATCCCACGCGACGCGCGTGTGCACAACGATTCTGGACACCGGAGGCCACGTGACGACCGAACTGGTGGAGAACTCGAAAGAATTCTCGGCGGCGGAACTCGTGGAATTCCAGCACGTGTATCTGGAGGAAGCCACAGTTGCCGAGGTTGTGGTCCTGAGTGGTTCGCTGCCGGCCGGCACGCCTGAAACGTACTACCGCGATCTGGTGGCCCGCACTCCTGGACGAGTGGTGCTGGATGTCCGTGGCGGTGAGCTGCTTCACGCCTTATCCACGCGGCCATTTCTGGTGAAACCGAACCGGGCTGAGTTATCCAGGACAGTCAATCGCGATTTAAGCCAGGATGCCGACCTGCAGGCCGCCATGCTCGATCTCAACGCTCGTGGAGCGCGCTGGGTGGTCATTACCGACGGTCCGCATGCCGTCTGGGTCAGTTCCGCCAGCCAGGTCTGGAAGCTGCAACCACCCCTGATTAACGTCGTCAATCCGATCGGCAGCGGCGACTCACTGGCGGCAGGAATTGCTGCGGCACTCGATGCCGGAGTTGAGGTGCTGGAGGCCGTCCGCCACGGAATCGCTTCCGCTGCGGACAATGCCACGCAACTCTTGCCGTGTCGTCTGGATCGCCAACGCGTCCGAGATTTGCAATCGTTGGTGACCGTGACGGCTGCCACCTAGGCAACCAAAATAAAAGCCCGGATGTCGGAGACATCCGGGCTGGGATTTTACGACTGAACTCGGCGTTATGCCAATTGCCTGGCTAGCGTCTGGACGATTTCCACGAACAGCTGCAATGATTCTTTTGTCTGCTGTTCGGTGATGACCATCGGCGGGCTGATCCGGATCACGTTGCCGGCCAGTGCCCCCAACAAGTGGATGCCCACATCGCCATGACCGAGATAGCAGGCTTCGACGATCTTCGACGCGACTTCCTTATCGGTAAACTTCCCTATCGGGGCACATTGGATGCCAAAGACCAGCCCCTCACCACGCACCTTGACGACCAGTCCCGTTTCCTTCAGTCGATTCAGCCCCTCAAAGTACAGGGGCGTCAGCTTGCGGGTATGAGCCAGGACATCTGTCGTCTCAAACTCATCGAGAGTTGCCAGAACCGACGCACAGCTGAGGGGATTCGCACTCCAGGTGTCGGAGGCCTCACCGTATTTGAGGCAGCCCATGATGTCGCCGCGACCGACGGTCGCGCTGACCGCGATGCCGTTCCCCAATCCCTTGCCGAGCACCACGAAGTCCGGTTCCAGACCGTAGGCTTCAAAGGCGAACATACGACCGGTGCGACCAAAGTTCGCCTGGACCTCGTCCAGAATGAACAGAATGTCGTGCTCGCGGCAGAACTTTTCGACCATCTGCAGGTAGGCTGCCGGGGGATGGTAGCTGCCACCACCGCCCAAGTACGGTTCGGTAATGATACAATTCAGGCGGCTGCCGTATTCCTTCCACAGTGTTTCCAGCTCTTGCTGATAGTGAGTCAGGTCAATTGGCTGTCCATACTTGGAGACGTCGTCCACTTCCGCCATGGGGAAGCTGATAAACTTCACGCGCGGATCGCGGTCGTGGTCCTTTTCGGAACCGGTTACCGCACCGGCCAGGCCCTTTTTGCCGTGGAAACCAAACCGCGTCGCCAGGATGAGATCCCGCTTTTCGTCGCGATGCAGACACGCCCACAGTGCCTTCTGGACCGCTTCCGATCCCGAGGCGGCCCACATCACCGTGTCCAGTCGCTTGCCGCCCGGCCAGGACTGGATGTTCTTCACCAGCCGCTGAGACGCTTCGGCCTCAATCGGTGTCATGGCGTTGTAAGCGGTCAATGCCACCGCCTCGAGATACTCGTCGGCCTTGGCGGTGATGCCGTTACAGATCTGGGCCGGCCACTGCATGTACTTGACAAATCGCTGAAACCAGCGGGTCGGATTATGGCCCAGATTGGCGACCAGCACACCCGACGAGAAGTCATACAACTTGCGACCTTCAGCCGTCCAGTGAAAAATCCCTGCCGACTTGGCCAGAACGGCCTGAGTCGGGGTAAACGTACGCAGGGCAATCGGTTCAACTTGCGTGAGTGTGGCGCGAATTGCGTTGGACTTCTCTTCGCCACGGTGCTGGATCGGCGTCATGCAGGCAGGCTCCAAAAATCGGGAATTCTTCAATAACTCAATGACGAGCAACAAGATCTGGTCGGAATATAATCGAGCACGCTTCCGATAAATCTCGCTTCTCAGGTAGGTATGCGACGCGAGGACTACGAATTCTAATGGACAGCTCGGCGTTTGTCTTGGTTCGGGGACGCGTCCCTGACGCCGGCACTATTCAATCGGTTCCAGTTCCACTCCCAGGGGGAAAGTGACTGGCTGGCTGGCAAATACATCGGGGCCCAGGCCGCGGATTTGATCTCGTTTCAATTCGGCGATTTCTAATGCCCCGGTCCAGACGATGGCCCGCCCCTTGGTGTCGATCTCAAAGGCAAGCTGAAACCCGCGTTCCATGGGGTATCCAAACACCTTGCTGAGGGCTTGAATCACATATTCATAGGTATGTTGATCGTCATTCAACACGACCACGGCATAACGCGGTTGCCGTTTGGGCTTATTCACCGGTGCCGGTTTTGCCGTGGTAACGACAACCTCCTGCTCCTGCTCGACTTCCAAGTCAATCATGATCTTGCTCACAAAGCTGAATCAATCGGCCCCATCTCCTGGGGCCTACCCGCACAACGCGTCCGCGAGTCTGTCTCTTCTTCATCAACAATCCACTCGCTTGCGCTGCGGGCTGGTACTGCCCTCAGACTGCAGGGGCGTACAAAACCTGTGGTTCGGCTGCCCCGGGTCGATACAGCAACAATCCACCGGCCGGGTCGTTGACTCGTACCACGCAGTCGGGCTGACCGCGATACTGGTGATCGAGAATCGCCTCCAAAGCCTGCACGGCCGCGACAGTTTGCCGATCTGCCGCCAGATCATTATACGTCAATCCGCGGATCGATTGGAATCTATATTCGCGTTCGGCTGCCGCTCCCCCCAATTCCACGAATGCCACTTCCCGCACAAATCTTTCCAGTACTTCGATGCCATAACCACGTTGCGAGCGTTCGCCCCAAGGTTCCAGGAACGTGCCGTTGTAGTGATTGTTCATTGTGGTCTTCAGTGTGAACGGAGTCCGCCCCTCGACGGTGCATTCCACACCCCGCTTGCGGCTGTGACCATTCCAGACCCCATTATCAAACCGAAACTGCACTTCCTGTTCGACATAACCGGGGAAATTGTCCGGCGCGACCCACGACGTGTGGATGTCGAAAGCCGCTTCGCGCCCCGATGCGTATTCGTAAATCATCCGCATCTGGCAGCTGTCCCAGGTGGGCCCATCCTGCGGCCCCACAATCCCGCGCTGCCCCGTCGCCGTGATCGTCTTTAACCGGCCGCCGAACGTAAAGTCGATCAGCTTGATGTAATGCACGGCCACGTAGGTCCCCGGATTACGGCCGGTGATCCACTCGGCGAACTGCCCGGTTGAAATGCTTTTGGGCTCAAGCAACGAGCAATACCCGTTGTTGATATGCGACAACACTTGATCGGACACCAACGTCCGGAGTTTTTTATGGTCCGGATCGAGCAACTTGTGATACACGACTTTGGCGAGCAACTTCCTTTGCTCGGCCAGCTTCGCGAGCTCATCCAGTTCGGCCAGCGACAGCACGGACGGCTTTTCGATGATGATGTGCTTGCCAGCCAGAAGCGCTGTCTTCCCTGCCGAGAAGTGCCGGTTGTCAGGGGTCGCAATACAGACGAAATCGACGTCCGATGCGACCAGTTGCTGAATCGATTCTTCGCCCGAAAAGCTCACGAACGGCGCGATCTTGCTGCCGGCCGACAGGCGGTACTTCTCGGCACGGCTGCCGGTTCGAGATGCTACGGCCGCCAATGGAACATCGAGCACCCCAAACCGCTTGTCGTAGATCGATTCCGCGTGGGCACGCTCAAAGAAAGGACGATACGTTTCGTCAAAAATCATTCCCAGCCCGACCATTCCTGCACGCAGTTGGCGGGGCGGAGAACTCGAAGTTGTTTCGGAGGACATAATCGACTTTTGAAAGAGATTTTCAGCGACAGCAGCGCCACAACCATCAGCCAGACAATCCGACCGAATTCACACAAGGCAGCCTTGATGTGACTCTAGCAAAAGACCTGACGGGATTCGAGTCGGACGGCCGGTGCCGGCCCGTTGCACCGCAAAAATGCCATAGTTGCTGCCCAGGGGCCCGGAATTATCAGACAATACGGCCTGCGTAAGAAGTGAAATCGACGATGCGCGACTCAATCGGTTGCGCCGCGGACGTGCCACATGGTCCGTAACTGCGAGCCTGCCGGGCGACTAGGCATCTTCCTGCACGATTGGCTGTGAGGCGTCAATAAAGATCGCCGCCACCCCGGAAATAATCATCGCTCCGGCGCACAGCAAAAAACAGACATTCCAGTTATTCTGACTCCAATTGAGCGCCAGCACGTAAAATTGCGGTGCCATGGCCGCGCCGATATTTCCCCACATATTGCCAAATCCCAGCATGACAGCCACGTACCGGCCCCCCGCATCCTGCACGAAAGCCCATGTCGCAGCGACTCCCAGGTCAGTGAAGAATGCCACCGCGCAGCACAGCAATGTGGCGATCCAGGGATCCGTCGTGAAGACGCAGCCAATGTAGGCCGCCGCTGCGCCGAATCGTGTCAAACCCATCGGCAAGGCCCGTCCCCAGCGAACCCCCAGTTTCACGCGTAACCAATCCGTGAGGCGGCCCCCCAACAGCATCCCCACCATGCCCGCAAACATGGGCAGGCTCGTCCAGTTCCCACGTTGAATGATCTCCACATGATGCACCTTGTCCAAATACTCTGGCAGCTTCGTGGCCACGAATAACCAGCCAATGTTGGTCCCGTACTGTGACACCGACGACAGCCATAGGCTGCGACTCTTCAAGACACGCTTCCAGTCGAGTTTCGCCGGGGCAACCTTGACCGCTGGAGCGACGCGACCATCATTGATCAGGGCGAGTTCGCCTGCGTTACACCAGGGCTGTTCCGCTGGACTGTTGCGAGCGACGAGCGCAAACAGCAACGCGACCCCGATGCCGATCAAACCATAGGCGGTGAACACATACCGCCAGCCTTTCACATAAACCTTGCCGATTCCGCTGGGAAATACCGCTTCCAGCACCAGGCGATTCAATCGTTCCGTCTCTGGTTGGCTGAGACTGGTCCCCGCCTCCCGCCGCGCCATTAAATCGGTCGCTTGTGAGGTCAATTTTAATTCGCGAATCTCTGGGGCCGGAACCAGTTGCGGCTGCTTCAGCACGGCATTCAACCCCTCTGTCAATTCGGTCACTTCGACAGAGCTGATCTCGATAACCCCCGTTTGTGCTGGTGTTTCAGTATTTTTGAGCTCAACTGCGGCCTGCCGCTCGGCCAGTTGACTGACCAAAACCCGAGTCGAGTCCGGGAGGCCACGCCAGATCGCACGTACCAGTGCGGCGTGGGGCTGAGTCGATTCTGCTTGTGATCCAGCCTGCAGGGTCTTACTAATCGGGCCAATTTCAGCCACAAATACCTGCCGTGGTGTGAGCAGGGATGATGTGCTGACCGGTACGAAAAATACAATCAATCCGGCGGTCAAGATGGGCGCTCCGACTCCCCCCAGCCGTCCTCCGCAGGCGATCAGACTGCTGGCGACTCCACGCGTTCCCAAGGGCATCCAGCGACTCAACAGGCTGGCACTCGTGGGATAAGCTCCGGCTTGACTGAGTCCATTTCCCAGCTGCATGGCCAGTAAGAACCAGAGTGAGGTTGACCAGCCAACCAGCAGAATGAACAGTGACCACGACATGATGTAGAGAGTCAGCGTGATTCGGCCGCCCCATCGATCACTGAGCCACCCCGCTGGAACCTGAGCCAGCGCATAGGACCAGAAGAAAAAACTGATGATATACGACGTCTGAACGCTGGTTAGCCCCAGGTCTTCCTGGATGAACGACTGGGCGAATGCGACGCAGAAGCGATCGAGATACATCAACGCTGACATGAGCGTGGCGACAGCCACGAGAAACCAGCGACAGTTTGACGGGCGTGAATTGGCGGCGTGTAGCGAAACGGTCACCGGCGGCCCTTTCCTGATGGCGATCCCGGCAGGCGGATCGGCGGGGTGAGGGTGGGGATGTCTTGGATTTTCCAAAAGCGCCGCTGCAGTGTAGCGACAGCTTCGGCCAGAACCCAGCACGCAGCAACAGGAAATGACTTTTGGATGGGATCTGACGGGAATGGTTATGACGATCCTGCCCGAACGCGCACCTCTGACGCACCACGAACCTTCAGCCATGCACGCGCCCCAGACGCCTGCCTGGCAAACTCTTTACCAAAACTTTGCCACCATCGATATTTTACAGGAGAGCGCTGGCACCACCGACAGGCCACCAAAAAAATGTTGCCGCCGTTGCCGGAATCCCTCAAGAACCGACACACGAGACGCCCCTACTTCCTGCGCGATTGAAACAGACGGCACAGCTTGAGGCAAAATCTCAACGGAATGTTGTTTTTCGGAGAAAGTCGCGCGCACACCACCGATTTATGACACATACCTCATTAGACGAGAACATTTTCTCAAGTGAGGGTGGTCATCATGCAGCGCGATTTAAAAGTTGGACTCTCTCTGGCAGTGCTGGTATTAGGGGTGGTCGGTGCATTCTTGTTTCGCAGGGAGCAAGCTGCAGACACTCACAAGCCCACACTCAAGACAGCGAAGAAGATTGATCAGCGGATCGCTGAGGGTCCGCGCACTCCTTATATGACGGGTGATGTCGAGTTCGATCAAGACGACGAATCAACCGCCAAGGAGCGACAGGACGGATTGACCAGCGGCAACCGCCCTGCCCATGCCATGCCGCCAAACTGGCTGGAAGACGAGGAAGATCCGTTCCAGGTCGATCGCCCCACGCACGGTGAGTCAAACCTTGCGGATGGCTCCCAATTTGCCGACAGCAGTATTGTACCAGTTCAGCCGCGAGCCGGTTCGACGAGCCGTAGAACAGAGCCAGTCGAAAATCTTGCACCACAGACACACGTGATCCAAAGTGGCGAATCGCTTTCCACGATTGCGGCACACTATCTGGGCAGCCAGGGACGCTTCCAGGAACTGTACGAAGCCAATCGAGATGTTCTGACCGATCCCAATCGGTTGCCATTGGGAGCCACCATTGTGATCCCCCCCCAGAACAACATCGCCAGTAAGTCTCAAGCCTCGACACAAGGACCGTTGACTGCAAGATCACTTGCGGGCTACCCGGAAAAGGTGCGCGGAACGATTACAGATGTCAGTACCATCGAGCCAATTTCGCCACACACGGACGTGGCCCCGATCGATCGTACCCCGGATGCAGACAAACCTTCAGAACAGGTCGCCACACCGACCCCCGTTGTTCCGACGCAAACTCGTGAAGTCCGCAAAATGTTTGCACCGAGTCGCCTGCCGTTTTCCAACAATC
The DNA here is from genome assembly GCA_964596215.1 of uncultured Planctomicrobium sp. Taxonomy (GTDB): domain Bacteria; phylum Planctomycetota; class Planctomycetia; order Planctomycetales; family Planctomycetaceae; genus JAKFVC01. The sequence goes on from CAZQUW010000003.1 coordinate 45,012, forward strand.
GCACCATACCCAGCAATCGGGTCAAGAAACCGCTTGATCCGGAAGGCGAAGATTTCTCTCCCGCAGGAGCCACACCGACAACCGACGCCTCAGCACCGACACCCGGCGAGCCGAAGCTGTACCAGGTCCGAAAGGGTGATTCTCTGGAAAAGATCTCGCAAAAGGCTTATGGCAACCCTAAACGGGCGGCCGACATTTTCGCCGCCAATCGGGCTCAATTGGCCAGCCCTGACTCCGTACGTGAAGGTCAGGAACTGATCCTGCCAAACTGATCGGAGAGCGATCATCCTGATGCATTCTGGGCCACCCGATCGCAATAACGAGTCAGAACTTGTTCCCGCCTGCTGATCTTGCCGTGTTTCGGCGGTCGCCCGGGAACAAACTAACAACCCCTGACAAAACCTTAGCATCCGTTCAGAACCGCTGGTTTTATCAGGGTTCGAATTGCAATACATCGTCGCAGAATCCGCCTTGTTTCTGGAAACTGACCACAGAACCAAGGCGGATTCGCTTCTTTGGGAATCGCGTTTGCATTTGACCACAACCGTGATTGTGGACAACCTGCGACCGACAGATGCGACTCGCCTCCTGCGCTCAACAAACTCCAACTGAAGACCGGTTTCCCAATAGCGGCACAGTAGTTATGATGCCATCTGTCGAAATCGATTTACTTCAGACATCCGACCGCGGAAGTCTGCCGTGAGATTGTTGTTGAAATTGAGCGCATGAACCGAATCCTTCTGAAATCCAAGATCCACCGAGCTACGGTCACGCAAGCTGAGTTGCACTACGAAGGTAGTGTGACAATCGATATCAAATTGATGCAGCTGGCCAATATCATCGAATATGAGCAGGTTCAGATTTACAACGTCACCAACGGTAATCGACTGACAACGTATGCCATTGAGGGAGCTGCCGATTCGGGAATCATCTGCATCAACGGCGCAGCCGCCCACCTGGTCCGTCCCGGCGATATGATCATCATCTGCAGCTATGCCCAGTTCGATGGCCCGCAGGGTGATAATCACCAGCCGCTGGTGGTTTTTGTGGACGGCCAAAACCGGCCCAAGGCCCGGGGCGCAAGCTCTGGTATTATTGAATAATACGAAGTGACACCTGACAGTTCTTGTTTCGCAAACGTGACATCGGGATAGCTGGCGATCACTTTCGACCGGATGCGGCCCGTCGAAAATTGCACCAGAACCTTGAGCATCGATCTATACCACCAGGGATTAATGGCATGAAACGTGTGCTGGCGTTGATTCTGGCAGGGGGCAAGGGAACTCGCCTGGAACCGCTCACCCGGGAACGGGCGAAGCCCGCAGTTCCGTTTGGTGCGGCCTATCGGATTATCGACTTTCCGCTTTCCAACTGCATTAACAGCGGCCTGCGGCGAATCCTGGTACTGACCCAATATAAAGCCACCAGCCTGGACCGCCACATCAACCTCGGCTGGCGATTTCTCTGCCGGGAACTCGACGAGTTCATCGACATCCTGCCGCCGCAACAGCGCATTGGAGAAGGCTGGTATCGCGGAACAGCAGATGCCGTTTATCAGAATATCTATTCGATCGAGAAAAACCGACCTGACCTGATCCTGATTCTCGCTGGCGATCACATCTATAAGATGGATTATTCGGTGATGATCGACGAGCACGTCCGATCCGGGGCCGACGTCACTGTCGGCAGTCTGCCGGTGAGCCTCGCGGAGGGGACCCAGTTCGGAGTCATGCAAATCGACGCGAATCAACGCGTTGTGCAGTTCCGGGAAAAGCCCGCCGACCCGGACCCGATGCCGGACGATTCCACCCGCTGCCTGGCTTCGATGGGAATTTACGTCTTCAATGCGAACTTCATGTTCGATCAGCTCTGCCGGGACGCCACCAACCATCAAAGCGCGCACGATTTCGGCCGTAACATCATCCCGGGTGTCATCGACACCCACTTCGTACGAGCCTTCCCCTTCCGGGACAAGAACACCGGCAGTACATCCTACTGGCGCGATGTGGGAACGCTGGAAGCCTACTACGAAGCCAACATGGATCTGATCGCGGTGAATCCCGAGCTCAATCTCTACGATAGCTCGTGGCCAATTCGAACGTATCAGCCGAACGATCCGCCACCGAAGTTTGTATTTGCCGATCACGACTGGAATCCCCCGCGGATTGGCGCCGCCTACGACAGCCTGATCAGCGGTGGCTGCATTATCTCCGGCGGACGCGTGCGGCGTTCCATCCTGTCACGCAATGTGCGCATTGAAGAATATGCCGAAGTCGATGACTCGATACTGCTCGATTACGTGCAGGTCGGGCGCGGAGCCAAGATTCGCCGCGCCATCATCGATAAGGGTGTCCATATTCCTGATGGCGAGATGGTCGGGTTCGACCATGCGGCCGACATCGCCAAGGGCTATACCGTGACCGAAACTGGCCTGACAGTGATTGCTAAAGTCGTGACGTTCCCGGAAACGACGCCCGGTTAGGCAGTGTGCGGGTCAGGGTGCAAGTGCCGCAAACTCTGCGAATGCTTGCATATACTGTACTAGCGTACACTACGCTTTGAAAGTGCGGAGTGGCATAGCCCCCCGCTTAGCGGCCGACAGTGATCGGTTTTGTGGCATCCAGCACCAATGCCGAGCACCCCGAAAGTGCGAACATTCCCGCGCAGACCGCGAACAGCCAATTCCACTGCAGCAGCGTCGGGTTCTCCCCCAGAACGACGTTGTAGATCAGCGGCGCGCAGGCCGCACCAAAATTGCCGAACATGTTCGACCAGCCCATGATCGAAGCGGTGTACTTGCCTCCCACATCCTGCGCGTAGGCCCACAGTGCCGGCACCCCCAGATCGGCACAGAATGTCGCGATACTCAGCCCCCCCACCATCGCCCACGGCAGCCAGCGCGATGTCGGATCCGGTGTGCAGACCAGACCGAGCGTCAGACAAATCAGATAGCCGCCGGCAGACAGAAATCGGGTCGACATGACGGGAAGTCGCCGCCCCCACTTTAACCCGAAATGACGCGCGGCCAGGTCGGTCCACCAGCCACCACAGAACATCCCCACAATTCCGGCAACGGTGGGAATGGCTGTCATCACGGCTTGTTCGCTGAGCGGAATCCCATGCACTTGCCCGAGATACCGGGGTAGCCAGGTCACCACGAACAACCAACCAATATTCGTCAAGAATTGCGTGAGGCAGTTGCCCCATAGACTGAGGCTGGTCAGCACCGATTCCCAGGGAAATGGCAAATTCGGTGTCTCCAGATTAACGGTCCGCCGCGTGATTTCGTCCATGATCAGATTCCGCTCGGCGGAATTACAGCCGGGATGATCTTCGGGAGTATCGCGGCAGACCCAGGCCAGCGCGACGGCAATCACAATCCCGACAATCCCGTATGCAATCAGCACCGGACGCCAATCACCCTTGACGGCCACCATCAACATCGCAGTCAAAACCGGAGCCAGTACGGCCCCCGAGCGGCCCCCCAGAGCCACGACGGAGCTGGCCGTGCCACGTTGAGCAACCGGGAACCACGAACGGATCAAGCCGCTGCACACCGGATAAGCCCCAGCCTGTGCGGCTCCGCACCAGAGTCGCAACTGCAGGACCTGCCACACTTGAGTCGCCGCCCCCATTAGACCTGTAAACAGGGACCAGCCGAGGATGTAGGCCGTCAACATCTTTCGCGGACCAAATCGATCACTCAGCCAGCCCGCCGGGACCTGAGCCAGGGCGTACGACCAGAAAAAGAGACTCAAGAACCAGCTCATTTGAGTCTGGGACATCTGGAGGTCTTTACGAATATGCTCCGACGCAATGCCGACTGCGTACCGGTCCAGATACAACAGGCAGGCCATCACGGTCAGGATCGCGGCGACTCGAAATCGAACACGAGAAGGCTGCAATTCCACAGCATCTGCAGTCAATGCAGCCCCAGTCACCATGCGAGTCTCCGGCCGGTTATTTGGAATATCGTTGAAGAGTGCCAAACGAGGTCATCAGCGGTTCGTCATCCTAGCCCAAACCGTCTGCAAGTGCATTCCAACGGCGTGTGGCCGCGGGATCGGATTCGGTGTCGCTCACTGGCAAGCGGGATTTTCACAAGGAATTGCCAGATTCGAATGCCCCAGCTCTATTGATAGTGGACTCACCGTGCCGCAGGCAGACCACAGGCAGACCGCTCTCCCCGCTTCCACACCGAGATCGGCACAAGCCGCTCATGAGCTAATCGGGACTGCCCTTCCGCATCGGTTAACAGAGCTTCCCCCTGCTGCCGCTTGAGCAACACGATGTCCGCCTGACGCCCGGTCTGCAATGTCCCCAATCGATCCTGGAGTCGCATGGCCGCTGCCGGGACCGAGGTCGTGGCCTGAATGATCTTTTCGAGCGGCATGCCCAGATACAGAAACTTGCTCATCGTTGTCGGCAGATCGATCACTGGCCCATGCAGATTGAAGCGATGAATGTCAGTGCTGATCGTGTCAGGCCAGAAACCGAACTCGCGGCACGCGGGTTCAGCGACTCGCCAGGCAAAGGCCCCAACGCCGTGCCCCACATCGAACAGGACACCTCGCGAGCGGGCCTCCAACAAGGCCTCTAACGGAGCGCCACGTTCATCAAACACATGATCCGGGTGGGGATGATATAGATGCGTATAAGTATCCCCCGAACGCATCGTTTTCAGTACCGTGGTATTCGGGATTCGCGATGCCGCATGGTGAATCATGCACGGCAGGCCGGTTTGGTCTGCAGCTTCAAAGAGCCCGTGGAATCCGGCCCATTCGTTCTTTTCCTCGAAATTCGCCAATCCCGAAGTGAGGCGCACCTTCATCCCCACGATTCTCTCGGGAAAGCGTTGAGCACATTCTATGGCCGACTTGGCATGCGCGTGCCGCCCGTCATTGAGATCCCCCATGAAAGGGGGAAAATCAGGATGTCCCTGAATCGCACCAATCATCGAAATATTCAAGAGGGCATAAATGTCCTCTGCGGCCTGCGAGATCACGAACCGATCAAAATTCGGATAAGTCAGTGAACCCGCCGTCCCCGTGTCGAGCATCGACGTAACACCGGTCCGCAGTCCAGCGTCGACCGGATCAACCGAGTACAAGCCGATGCCGCTGAAGACATGCGTATGCAGATCGATGAGCCCCGGCGCGACGATCAGCCCATCGGCCTCGATCACTTTTTCTCCAGCAGCGACCAGATTCGGACCGATTTCACGAATCAATCCGCCGGAAATCCGGACATCGACATTCTGCGGCGGTGTCCCGAGTCCGTCATAGACTGCGCCGTACTTGATGAGATAGCCGTTATTATTCATCGGGTGGACCGCTCGAGATGTGAAGTCGCCACTTGTCGAATCGCAGAGATGATGTATTCCGCATCACCAGGCTGCAAACATTGAGTAAACAGATACGCGCGATCCGGAGATTGTTCATCCTCCGCGAACAGAATCTTACGGGGTAACGACCGCAGCGCGAGAATCAGATCTCGTACGGCCAATCCCCCAGGCTGTGCTCCCGAATCGATTTGCAGTAACGGATAGGGCTGGCCATTCGCCGCCTGAGACAGGCTCGTAAACCGCAATCCGCTCAGATCACGCACCCCGGCATAAATGTCGTCGACATCTTTTTTCCACTGGGCATACTCAGCCGCGTGGTCCCGGCGCGAATATCTTTCCAACGCCGTCATCAAACCGATCATCGCTTCCTTGCTGACCTTCATTGACCGGCCCACACCATGCCGCGGTGGCCGCGAAATCCAGCCGTTGGTGATCCAGTGCTGCAGTGACCAGGTCCCCGCACGCACATCCATATCTACCATCTGCACCCACGCACTGCGAATTAGATCGGCGCGGCCACACAGGATACCGGAAGCTTGAGGCCCCCCCAGATGTTTGCCGCCGCTGTAGGCGATGAGATCCACGCCACAGCGACTGAGTGCCGTCAGGTTGCCGACCGGAGGCATCGAGAACGCGCCATCGACAATCACCGGCAGATCATGACGATGTGCCAGATCAACCAGAGCCTTCAGATTCGGATGTTCCTCAACCCCGAACCACACATATCCGATGGCGGCCGTTCGAGGATTGATGGCACTTTCAATCTGCTGCAATGCGGTGGGGGATCGATAGTCAATCGCCACCAGTTTTGCCCCTGAGAGTCGAATCGCATGATCGTAGTCGAATGGCCCGACGGCGGGATAAATAATCTCATTCCGCGGACAATTCGACACGTCCGGCAGCTGATCCATGATCTCGGGGCGATTTCCCGCCATGCAGGCGGCGGCAGCGAGGGTCAGTGCGGCCCCTGCCCCGCAGGTCACGATCCCGGCTTCCGCAGTGGTGCAGCGCTGAATCAATTCGCTGGACGCTGCCAGCAAATCATCAATCTCGACATACCGCGCACTCGCGGCGGCCATCGCCGCGATCACTTCGGGATGCGGACAACTGCCGCTGACTCGTGTCGAATACCCAACCGCGTTCACAATCGGATGAATTCCGAAATGTTCGTAGATATCAGATTGCATTCGGTCGCTTTCGAGAAAATACACGGGCAGGATTGACGACCAGCAGCTGATGAATTTGCTCTTCCGTGATTCCGCGTTCTCGCAGCAATGG
>CAZQUW010000003.1:51733-60055 GCA_964596215.1 uncultured Planctomicrobium sp.
ATGGCCGATAATCACCCGCGACAGGTCAGCTCCAAATTCTTCCAGCATGGCGATTTGCTCCATCGCCAGCGTCCCCCAGCGGGTCGTATGCGTCGTGATGGCCACCCCTGTTTTCGCTTGGGCCAGGGCTGAAGCCCGGAACACCCGCTCTTCGCCCGGCTTGATAAAGTGCCGGCCGGTCCCGATCTCGCCGATGAATCCGGCCCGAATCCCGGTATCTCCGACTCCCACTTCGATCTCGCGGACCAGCACCGCTGCCAACTCGCGACTGGTAAGTTCTTCAACGATCTTGGGATACCCGAATTCCCGATACCAGCCGCAGCCCATCAGGATGTTCATCCCGACCCGCTTCGATAATCGGGCGAGAGCCTGAGGATTACGACCAATTTCATCCAAAGTCACATCGCAGATCGTCCTGCCGCCGCGACTGAGAAACTCCTGGACTTCCTGGGCGATCAGATCCTCATCGTCAATGACGTACTCGTAACCGGCATAATGGTCCATCGCATCCAGGAACAAATGCTCGTGAGTGTAGGTCAGCCCCATCTCTTCGGGCCGAATCGTTCCCAATACTGTAATGACTTCTCGCGATTGCTGGTCGCTGTTCATGGAACTCTCTTTATTGAGTCGACAATGGAACCGGGCGCGAACTCGAAGGGCTGATTATACTCATTGACACATCCTCTGCGCGACCGACCTTCGAGAGACGAGAATTCGACACCGTCGAATTCTGGTGTTTCGATTCGGGTCTCAAACGCCCTGTTTTTCGTGGTTAGAATGTCCCGGCCTCGCCATTTCGTATCCCACTCCTTTGTTTACACCGGCATGATCAGAAACCAGGTATGGCTCGAACTTATCGCTACAAGGACATGCAACTGGCCCAGCTCCGCAGTTTCTGCCTGGCCGCCCGAGAACGTAATTTCACGGTCGCGGCGCGACAACTCGGCCTGTCAGCATCAACCGTGTGGGAGCAACTGCGGGCCCTGGAACGCATGCTGGGTTGCTCGCTCTTGAGACGCGAGGGCCGCGCGATTGAATTAACTCCAGAAGGCCAGGTACTGCTGGATATCGTCCAGCCGCATCTCGAGGCGATCGATTCGCTCAAGCGATTGTTCGACGAAGGGCGGGCACAGCTCGCGCCCCAGTTGATCATTGCGTCATCGCAATACCTGCTGCGATTCCATCTGCCGGCCCCCATTCAGGAGTTTACGACCACCTTTCCGAAGGTGCAGCTGAATATTCAATTACCCACGGCCCAGCATCTGGTCACCGCGGTCGAGCAACGGTCGGCGGATATTGCCATTTGCGCCTACGAACCGGAAGAACCGCGTAGCGATGTGCTGAGTTACGAGCCAATCTTAGAACTACCGCTACAGCTGCTCACGTCCAAGAAGCATCCCCTGGCCCGCAAAAAGGTTGTCGAACTTGCCGACCTGCTGCAGTATCCCGTCATTCTTCCAGCCGCCGGGGCCATCGCGCGACGCCTGATCGACCGCCTGCTGCAGCGACACAATCTCGCCGGCCAGTTGCAAGTCGTGATGGAAGCCCCCATGTTCGACACGACTCAGCAGTATGTCGAAATGGGTGTCGGCGTCGGGCTGATGCATATCCTGGTCAATCCTAAAACCATGCCGAACATTCATCTGCGGCCGATTGCGGAATCGCAAGTCCCTTTAATGATTGCCATGGTTGTTCGAAAACATGGACATCTGCCGCAAACCGTCGTCGATTTTCAGGACATCGTCCGTCGATCAATCATTCACGCCAGTTGAATCCACCCGGCCAGCCTCTGCACCTCCAGACACAATCTCTCAATATCGGAGAGACGTTTGATTGAGCCGCGATGGAACAGGCAAAAACCAGTTCGGGACGTACAGCGCTTTTCAATCGCGAATTTCACGGCAACTTATAGATCCACTTCGCGCGACACGCCCTAACGGGCCAACTGATACCCGGTGTTGATCGTCTGCCAGGAACACCGATACTGCTTCGGCCAAAGACATACGTCGTACTATCGACAGACCTGACTTCGCACAGCCTGTTATCCGTTTTGATTAAACTGTCTGCGATTTTCCGATCGAATCGCAGCTTTCGCCGCGGTCGAAAGTGACTCTTTCAATCGCCAGTTTCTGCATATCAAAGTTGTGTGGTACAGTGTGTCACAATGCTGATCAAGGAAAGTGGCTCGCGGGGGAGTCAGAAGTCGCTCTAGATGTCCCCCATCCTGGGCTGACAGCACTTTTTGAAGGGTACCAGTATGATTCACAGACGTGATGCGATGCTTCGGCTGGGAACCGCCGCCTGCGGTGCGCTGACGCTCCCTCGTCTCCTCGCCCAGGAACAGGCCCAGGCCGCGCAACGAGGTGCGGCGTCCGCGCGTTCCTGCATTTTCCTGTTCATGTGGGGCGGGCAGCCGCAACAGGATATGTGGGACTTGAAACCTGACGCACCGGCCGGTGTGCGCAGTCCGTTTCAGGCGATTCAGACGACGGCCCCCGGAATTCTGGTCAGCGATCAAATGCCGCAGATCGCCCGTCACGCCGACAAACTGTCTGTCATCCGGACGTTGAACCACACGGCTACCGACCACGGTGTCTCGGTGTTTCACGCATTAACGGGGCGCGCTATGATCCCCCCGCGCACCTTCCCGGGAAATGACCGGCGGCGAACCGATTTCCCATCGATTGGGTCGATGTTCTCCTACCTTGGGGAAAAATCCCCGATCCCCACCAGTTTTGCACTGCCGCGCCCCGTAGCCCACGACGGTGTTCGCTATGCCGGCACGCATGCAGGCTTCCTGGGTTCCGCGCACGATCCCGTGGAACTCGGCCAGGTCTACAACCATGTTGAGGTCGGCCCGCGTCCAAACGCTGCCCAGTCGGCCATCCCGCTCTCACTTCCTGACGATATTTCGGTCGCGCGGCTGCAGGCCCGTCGCGGGCTGCTGGATGTGCTCGAAACGCAAGATCGTGCCATGCAGCAGAACGCAGGCATGTCGGCCTACAACGGAGTCTACGAAGACGCGTATCGGCTGCTGAATTCGACCGCGGTTAAGCATGCCCTGGATCTCAACCGTGAAGCCCCTGCCACGCGTGATCGCTACGGCCGTAATGAATATGGTGAAAGTTTTCTCACTGCCCGCCGGTTAGTTGAAGCGGGCGTGCGTCTGGTCACTGTCAACTGGATGTTTATCACCCCCCGCGCCAAGGTCTATAACGTCTGGGACACCCATGGGGGAATCGGAGACCTCGAACACGGTGCCACCGGCTATGGGATGCTGACAGCACCATATTGCCTGCCGCCGTTTGATCAGGCGTTCTCGGCTTTGCTGGAGGACCTCGCGCAGACCGGTATGCTGGACGAAACCCTGGTCTCGTGCGTCGGTGAATTTGGTCGGACGCCGCAAATTAACGCCGCAAACGGCCGCGACCACTGGCCGTTCTGCTACTCCGGAGTTCTGGCTGGCGGCGGAGTGCGTGGTGGCACAGTCTATGGAACCAGCGACAAAATCGCCGGCTACGTCAAGGAGAACCCGGTGTCACCAGGGGACTATCTCGCCACCGTCTGCCAGGCGTGTGGCCTCGATCCAGCCCGGGAAATTCATGACCTTGAAGGTCGACCCTTTAAGATCTGCGACGGGGAACCAATCAGTTCTGTTCTGAACTGAGCTCGAGACCTGCGCGTCGTATTGGCCGATCAGGTTAAGGGCCAAAGCAATTTACTCAGACCACTCGGACGCGTAGCCTCCGCGCGACGTGCTCCCTTCAGTTCGACGAAAATTCCTCCGGTCGGTCGCGGTTCCTTTCCCAGCAGTTGAAATCCATTCGTCGGTGCTCTCTAATAAATGTCTTGACTGCCTGAAAGGGGTGTGGCAAACCCAGAGACACAATGGCGTGTTCCCCGTGCTAGCACGGGAAGATTTTGAAAATCGTTCGGAAAGGTATCGTCGATGAAGACTTGGATGTGGACGCGTACGGCATTGAGCGTGTTGGCTTTGGGTTTGATTTCTGTCGGCTGCCAGGATACGCCGAAGCCCATGACGGGTGGCGGTGAGCTAGCTCCGGCCGCCCCCGCAGCGCCGGCCGCACCCGCCTCGGGATCTGGCCTGAGTGGTGGAGTGGAAGTGCCGCCGCCAGTCCAACCCGACGCCACCGAGAAGCCGGCCGAAGGCGAAAAGCCCGCTGCTGAACAGCCGAAGACAGAAGAAGCCAAGCCGGCCGAGGAAAAGAAGGCCGAATAGTAATCGTAATCGCGCTCGCTACGGAGCGCCAACGGTTCAAAATTCAAACGGCCCCGATGATTCACTTAGAATCCTCGGGGCCGCTCTGCTTGACGCTGATCATGCCACAAGCACCAGGCGTTCGACCAGCGAACTTGAGCGAGATTCGAATGCAGCATCGGATTTCCTTCAACGGGTTAGAGCTTGGAATCCTTGCGGTGCGATCCACGCCCCCGAAGTATGCTCACTCAACTCCCGCCGAAGACTGAGCGTTGGGCTCAACCTGGACTCGATGCCACACGTACTCGGTGACTCCATCTTCATCCAACAGCACAATTCGGTTTGGCTCCAGTTCCAGAATCCTGTGCGACCGACGTTTCCCGTACATCTTCCCAACCACCTCCACCCCATCCAGCGGTTCCCCCCCCAGAGTCTCGAACTCTAACTGCTCCCCATTGATGGTCCAGCGGACCTCGAAGGTTAGCTTGGGTGCGAGCAGCACGGCAGCCAGTCCCTCGGGCTCCACCACCATCGTGGCGAGCCCCCCTTCGCGCACGGTCAGCCAGCGCTGCCCTTGATAGAATCCGGTCCACTCGCCGATCAAGCCGAGTTGCCTCTCGGCTAATGTACTCGACTGTGCTGCATCTGACGGCATTCCACCTTGAGCACGATCCAATTGTTTGGAACTCCGCTTACTGGATGCTGGAGCCCCGGGAACACTCAAATCAGCAGGGAGTGCCGTTTGATCCGGCCGGGTCGCAGTACTACTCGCTGATATCCCCCGCATTGCACCCATATCTTGCAGGTTCGCCGCGGGATCCGCAGGAATGACCAGCCATAATGTGGCAACGGCTACCGCCGCCAGGGCAGGCAAAACCCACACGAACAATCCCCCGCCCCGACTGCACCTGCACGGAGTCACTTCCAGCCCGGAACGATTGAATGTCTCAGCTGCTTCGCGTGATCGAATCATCATACCTCAAACTACCGGGAAGTACGGAAACTCCAGTTCTGCAACTGATCGTTACAGACGGATTACCTCTTTCAATTTATCAGGTTTCGCAGCTCTTGGCGAATTCTTGAATCGATTGATCACTCGCGACTCCGGAATCATAAACTCAGTAACAACCGCGGCATTGCCGTAAACTAGGAAAGCACCAGCGACTCTGCCGAGGCTTAAGCCAATATCCGCCGCCTGTCATCCGCGCTACGGACGGCGCCAAACTAGCGCATTTCCAGCGATTGCCCGTTCCTTTTGCAGACTTGCCGCAAACGCCTCAAATGCTGGCCTCGATTGCTCGATATAACTCCCGCAGCGATTCACAACACGGATCAGAACCGTCCCGATTCCAAAGTTGGACAGTCCTGCAAAAAACCTTCACGAGTAAGTCTCATCGCCATTGATTCACCCTGGTTAGTTGCTCACCTATGAGGCAGTATTCCTTGGCTCAACCGCATCTGAGACCGCACCAATTCATTAAGTTGCTCCAAGCCGCAGACCGCCCCGCGCCGGTCATGCGTCAGCCTGCGTGGCTGGCAGCCTTGCTGGATCGTTTGTGCGATCATATCGAGCCGGTTCGGGGTGAAGCCCGCGTCGGCTACGACCTGAACTTTAACGATCCGCGCTGGGAGATCGATCTATTCCTTGGCCGGACCGAGATTGTCGGCGGAAGCCTTGATGGATGTTCCGATTACGTGAGCTTCACGGCAGACATTCCCCGGATCCTGTCACTATTCACAAAAGTCGAAAGCTGTGACTGGCTCGCTTTGCCGAGTTCATTAGATACCACTGCGCCTGAAACTGCTTCAGGGCTGTTCATTGCGGGCATCTGGGAACAACAGCCTGTCCGCGTGGCATTAAGATCGGTCCCCCCCAGCAAAGCAGCACCTGGACTCCGCCGGTACCCCGACGGACGGTACGAGCTTGTATGACGCAAACTGCCTAGTAAACCTTATTTCTCAGAGGGCACTAACTCTGGCGACAGAACTATTTGACAGGTTTTGATTGAAACTGGCGAGATTCGGTATTACACTTAAGTGAAACTAGGGGATCCGCAGCAGGATTGACGGGTCATGATACTGGACGAACGCCGCCACAACATACTACAAACCATTGAAACACAGGGGTTTGTGTCACTACAGTCGCTCGTCGAGCTGGTTGGTGCCAGTGAGTCGACGATTCGGCGTGACTTGGAATATCTTGACCGAATTGGACAGATCCGTCGCACGCGAGGCGGGGCGTCCTTCACGGGCGATTCGCTGACTGGATTCGATGAACGCCGCGCCCAGGCGACCTCGGAAAAGCAGGCCGTGGCTCGAGTCGCGGCCGGGTTGATTCAGCCAGGTGAAGCGGTGCTACTGGATGGTGGAACGACGACTTTAGAGGTTGCTCGGCAGTTGGTGGGCCGAGCGTTGCATGTCGTGACCAATTCACTGCCGATTGTGAACTTGCTGGCCAACCAGCCTGAGATTGAACTGATTCAAATTGGAGGCTACCTCTTTCCCAAGACGGGGGTGGCCTTAGGTCCGTTAGCAGTTTCAGCCTTGTCTCAAATTCATGTTCGGCGACTCTTCATGAGCGTCGGAGGAATTACCGAACAGGGTCTGTTCAACACGAATACGCTGCTGGTCGAAACCGAGCGGCAGATGATGTTGTCTGCAGAGGAAGTGGTCGTCGTTACCGACAGCAGCAAGCTGGGACATTCTGCCCTGGCCCATCTCTGTCCGTTGCAGAAGGTTCACCAGTTGGTCGTGGATCGGGGGATTACCGACGAGTGGCGTCGAATTCTCGAGGACTCCGGAATCAAGGTTCTGGTGGCGACCTGAAGTGAGCCAACACAGGTTGTAGCCGCGGTGGATACTTGCGGCATCGAAGGCCATAGCAACCAGGTCAATACTAGCCGGCTGACGCCGGGCGTTTGCCTCTACAGGGCAGACAATCGCACTCACTACACGGTTATAGAGGACGGGAACAGGCATGTCGTCAGTGGCCAAAATCAGTCCGGCTGATGTCGAGCAAATCGTCCGGGACGTGCTGTTAAAGCATTTACGTCCCGCGGCTCCGCGACAACAGCCGAATCCGCTGGTGGTTAACATTTCCGCCCGGCACGCACATCTGTCCGAAGAGCATCTCGAAGTGCTGTTTGGCAAAGGGGCGAAACTGGAGCCGATTAAGGACCTCTACCAGCCCGGTTATTTCGCGGCCAAGCAGACTGTTGCAGTCGTCGGCCCCCGCCGCCGCATTCTGCCGGACGTCCGAGTTCTTGGCCCGTGCCGCGGAGAGACGCAGGTGGAGCTCGCTTTTACCGATGGCATTTCCCTCGGTATCGACCTGCCAGTTCGATGTAGCGGCAAGATCGACAACACGCCGGGCTGCGTCCTGGTCGGTCCTGCCGGCGTCGTCGAGCTCACGCATGGTGTGATTCGGGCGGAACGCCACGTCCACATGGGTCCTGCCGATCTTGAATATTTTGACGTCAAGGACGGCGACCGGATGCACTTGCGCATTCATGCTCATGGTTGCACCACGACGTTCGAAGATTTGCTGGTACGTTACAACAAGGATGTGCGACTCGAAGTGCATCTGGATACCGACGAAGGTAATGCCTGCAATCTGGATCAGGCCAGCAAGGTGGAGTTGATCAAGCCTGTGGGTTGCGCCTGCAAGCACTAGCTGCCAGGCTCGCGGCCCACTAGCCACGGCTGATAGCATCGACCGTGCCCAACTGTTGATCTGTTTTACGAAATCACTCGTCATGGCAAGTAACTGTTTCGCAGCAATTGCATAAACCCGACCGGCTCAACCCGGACACTTGCCTGAATACACGTTTCCCCCCCCAATTTGTTTTTGAAAAGAAACCTGGAGAACGCCCAAATGGCCAAAGCGATGGAAGCACTGGGAATGCTTGAGACCAAGGGTCTCGTTTGTTTGATTGAAGGTGTCGACGCCATGTTGAAGTCTGCCAATGTGCAGATGATCGGCTGGGAGAAGGTCGGCAGTGGTATGGTCACGGCATTCGTCAGCGGTGACGTGGCTGCCGTCAAGGCTGCCATCGACGCCGGTGCCAGCGCCGCGAGCAAGATCGGCGAAGTCATCAGCGTGC
>CAZQUW010000004.1:0-14160 GCA_964596215.1 uncultured Planctomicrobium sp.
GGCCCCCGATCTGTCCAAGTTATCTAGCCTGGAACAGCTGACGGATAAACATCCTGATTCTTGCCTTCAGGATCAACCGAACCGCAAAAACTGGCGGCCTGGATTTCCGCAGAAAGATCTCGCTGCATTGCGTGCGTATGTGAAGTCTCGCGCTGGAAGATTGACACCCGAAGGTCCCGTGGAGCGCGGGCAACGGGTCCTGGCCTGGAACAATTGCCTGCAATGCCATCCGCGCGAAGGTGTTTCCGGTCTGGGAGCCTATGCGGTCTCCATCACGAAGCTCCTGCCGGAACTGGGCGGGTCAGTTCCGACACTGGTGCCGCCATCGCTGAATGCGGTCGGCGACAAGTTACGCGATGAAGCCTTGCTGAAATCGGTGGCGGGAGAATTCGCGGCGTCACGCCTGCCCTGGTTGAAGGTCAAGATGCCCCGGTTCAAGCACAGTGAAGGAGATCGCCTGGCACTGGCTCACTATCTGACTGATCATGATCGATTGGATTCGCCCCCTGCGGACCTGGTTACGGTTCCACCCGTACCGGATGTCAGCCAGCGGCCCGAGGCACTGATCGTGGGACACTCCCTGCTGGGCAGCCAGGGGTTCAGCTGCATCGCCTGTCACCAGTTTGGCAAGTTCCAGCCCCGCAATGCGGCACTGGGCACGCGCGGTTCGGACTTGCAGAATATCGGCGTCCGCATGCGGCGCGAGTATTTTCTACGGTGGACGCGGTCCCCGATTCGCATCGTCCCCGACATGGAAATGCCGGGCTTTGAACGGCCATTCCCAGGCTTGTTAGGCAGTCAGATCCAACCGCAGCTCGCGGCACTGTGGGAAGCCCTCCACGATCCGAATCCCACCCGCCCGCTGGACGTTTCGAGTCTGCAGCAAAGCTGGGTGGTCCGTGCCGGCGAGCCTGCCCGGATCATCCGCGATGTTTTTGCGTTGCCGCAGACCAAAGACACAGACGCCTATGTGCCCAGGTCCTTCGCAGTGGGCCTCAACAAGCAGCACAACATCTTATTTGATCTCGATACTTTTGCCGTGCGCGAATGGTGGCAGGGGAATTTCGCCCGGCAGCGCACCGAAGGCAAAAGCTGGTACTGGGATGTTGCCGGTACCCGAGTGACGACGGGACTCAGAAATCAATCCAGTATTGCCCTGGTACGCGATCGTCAGAATGGCAACGCAACCGGCGATACGTCGATTCCGACGCTGTTGACACCTCTGCAGGGATCGGAGTTCTCGGGCAGATTGATCGAGTATGCGCCCGAAGCGCTGGGGGTCAAGCTGGTCTATCAGCTGAAGTTCCGAGAGACGGGCGACTCCGCGATCCATGACGTGCGGGTCACTGAATCATGGGCACCGCTGACCGGCACGACCCCCGGCGGCCAATCGGGCTGGTCGCGGAAGATCACCGTTGCCGACGTTCCTGAAGACTTTTGTCCTGTGTTGCTACGCCCTGAATTCCACACCACGCTGGGACCGGCCGAAGTGGACTTCGTTACGGAGTCGCCTGCGCGATGGTCGGATGCGGTACAGCAGATCCCGAATGCCACTGCGGATCGTCCACGCGAAATCAAATACTCGGTCGTCCGACTGCCGGACAAGCGTTCCGGCGAATTACATTACCGGGCTCAATTTATCGCGCCGACTCTTGAGACGCCCGACGTGCCCGTTGTGCTTTCACCGCGGGAGTCCTTTACTACCGTCCCCGGTTACGCCGCAGTGCGGTTGCCGCTGCCGCGGTCCATTATGCCCACGGCGCTGACCTGGACCGGTGAGAAGGTCTTGGCCTTCACGTCACTCAAGGGGCACGTGTACCTGGCCCGGGATACTGACGGTGATGGGTTGGAAGACAAGCTGGACCTCTTTGAAGAAGGTCTGGCTGCCCCGTATGGAATTATCAGTGATCCGGCGGACGGTTCGTTACTGGTGGCTCATAAGCCCGAGATCCTGCGGTTGATTGACACAGATAAGAATGGGCGGGCGGATCGTCGAGATATCTTTGCGACCGGTTGGGGTTATAACGACAACTACCACGATTGGACCTGTGGCATCGTGCGCGATCGTCACGGCAATCTGTTTGTCGGCCTCGGCAGCGATTACACCCAGCCCAAGCGGCCTGCCAGCCAGCAACAATGGCGCGGGAAGATTTTGCGCATCAATCCAGAAGGGCAGGTCACTCCGATCGCCAGCGGTCTGCGCTATCCTACGGGATTGGCGATGTCTGCAGACGGTAACCTGTTCGTGTCTGACAACCAGGGTGAGCAAAATACCTTCAACGAGTTGAATCACATCGTCGAGGGGAACCGTTACGGTGTTCCCAGCCGCGAAGATCAGCCGCCAGTCACAGCGACGATGCCTCCCGCGATTCAGATCCCACATCCCTGGACGCGAAGCATCAATGGCATCTTCTTTTTGCCCGCCAATGCCACATTGACGACGTCCGACTCCGGGGGCACACCGGCTCCACATCCGTTTGCCGGACATGGGATTGGCTGTGAGTATGACTCACGTTATTTGATTCGCTTCACGCTGCAAAAGGTGGACGACACAATTCAGGGGGCCGTGTACTCTTTCAGTCAGGATCACGTGAATCCAGAGCAGCCCAACTTCGAAGGCACTCTCAGCGGCGGAGTCAGTCCCGCGGGGGACATCTACATCGGATGCATTCATGACAGCGGCTGGCTGGGAGGCCTGAATGTCGGCAGCATTGTGCAGCTGAAGTCGGCGGGGCAACTGCCCCTGGGAATTCGTGAGCTGCGAGCAATTCCGGAAGGATTCGAAGTACAGTTCACGTCTCCAGTCGATCCAAGTTCCGCAGCCCTCGCGGCAAACTATACGATCTCTGCCTACACCCGCGAGTGGAAGGGGACTTATGCGACGCCCGATTCCAACCGGCACGTCGTGATGATCAATCAGGTTCGCGTTTCCGACGATCAGCGACGGGTTGTATTGCACACCGATCAATTACGGGCAGGTTATGTTTACGAGGTCAGCTGCGGCAAGATCGGGCCGACCCCAGCGACTGCACTCTGGCCGGCGACCGGTCACTACACGATGAATCGATTGCCCGTTCAGAAATGATGATGGCCCCTGAGGATCAGAGATTCTGCATTTCTTCGAAGGATCCGACCGATGAACGCAGCAAGACTTGGCGTGAACCCCTGGTTGTTTGTCATGCTTTGCCTGGGGCTTGTCAGTTCAACAGTATTGGCCTCGGAATCGTCTGCCGATAAGAAACCGAGGACTAAGAATGTTGTCGTTATCATCGCTGACGATATGGGGCGAACGGCGGGTTGTTACGGCGATCGCAATGCGGTCACTCCGCATATCGACGCGCTGGCTGCCGAAGGTACCCGGTTCGAGAACGCCTTCTGCACCACCGCCAGCTGCAGTCCCAGTCGCTCGGTCATTTTGTCGGGGCTTTACAACCACGCCAACGGCCAATATGGCCTGGCGCATGCCGAGCACCATTTCCAATCGCATGCCTGGGTGCAGGGTTTGCCCGGTCTGTTGAAAACGGCCGGTTATCGAACTTGCCTGATCGGTAAATTTCATGTCCTGCCTGAAGCCAGCTATGAATTTGAATTCAAGGCGGATCAGAAAATACAGGGGGCCCGCAATGCCGTACGTATGGCCGATAACGCCGCGGCATTCATCAAAGAAGCCGATCCCCGTCCGTTTTTTATTTACTATGCCAGCACCGATCCACATCGGGCCAAACAGGGCTATGCCAACGAGACCGAATACCCGGGGGTGACGCCGGTCAAGATTGATCCGGCCCACATCCAGGTGCCGTCGTTTCTGCCAGATGAGCCTGAAGTTCGGCAGGACCTGGCTGAATACTACATGTCGCTGGCCCGATTGGATCAAGGGGTCGGGCGGCTGATGCAATCTTTGAAAGAGACCGGGCATGATCAGGATACCCTGGTAATCTTCATGAGCGATAACGGCATCCCTTTTCCCGGCGCGAAAACGGGACAGTACGAACCCGGCGTGCGCCTGCCGTTAATCTGTCGTATGCCAGGGCAGAAGCCAGGACTGGTCTCAACGGCGATGGTGACCTGGGCCGATATCACACCGACGATCCTGGATTTGACCGGGGCCAAGGGACCCAAGTATCCTCTGCACGGCGAGTCCTTCCTGAAGGGGATTACCGATCCTGCGTGGTCGGCCCGTGAGACCGTGTTCCTGTCACACACGTTCCACGAAGTGACGATGTACTATCCCATGCGCACACTTCGTTCTGCGAAGTATAAGTACATCCTGAATCTGGCCAGCGGTTTGCCCTTTCCATTTGCTTCCGATTTATATGGATCTCCCACCTGGCAAGGAGTTCTCAAGCGCGACGCCAGTTCGTATGGCAACCGCAGCCGCGCGGCCCTGTTGCAGCGTCCGCGGGTTGAGCTGTACGATTTGGAAGCCGATCCCCACGAACTGGTCAACCTGGCAGATCAGCCAGCCCATGCGGCGACGATTGCCCGGATGAACAAAGAACTCAAAGAACATCAGAAACGGACCCAGGATCCCTGGATTCTGAAGCACGAACGTGAGTGATCGTCGGACCGGCGTCCAGGCCCGCGCCCCGTCAACAATAACCTGAGTGCGTCTGGATCCGACCGGGATGCATTTCAGAGGTTGAACAAGCTGAACCATTCGCGTCCGTGTCGGGCCGGTAAATTCGGGAACATCTCTATTTCGCTCAATAATTGTGTCACGTAATTCCTCGTCTGAAAGGACCTGATCGCATGGGAACGACGACTGTGCCGACTCCGACAACGCGATGTGGATTCGGTATTGCCCGCTGTAATGTCACTCCGCCGGTCGGCATCTATCACCGGATGTGGGGCGCAGCACTGGAAGATCAGGCGACCGGGATACATCGCCCGTTAACTGCCACTGCGATGGTGATTCAGCCCGAAGTGACGAACAATCCGGCCGAGCGTCAGCTGATCATCGCGCTCGATCATTGTCTGTTTCGCCCCCTCGAGATGCAGGAATTGCTGGAGCAAACCAGCCGCCTGACGGGAGTTCCCGTCGCGCAGATTGTCATTGCCTTCTCGCACACGCACGGTGCCGGGTTACTGGTGCGTGATCGGAAAAACCTGCCGGGGGGGGAACTGATTGGACCGTACCTGGACGAGTTACCCGGAAAACTGGCCGCAGCCAGCCTGACTGCGATTGCCAGTCTGCAACCGGTCATCATGTCGTATGCGACGACAACCTGTCAGATGGGGCATCAGCGCGATTATTACGATGAGCAGAATGCACTCTATGCTTGTGGCTTCAATCCCGAAGGGGAGTGCGATAATTCGCTGATTGCCATCCGCGTGACCGATCGCAGCGATCGCGTCGTGGCCACGATCGTCAACTATGGGTGTCATCCCACGACTTTGGCATACGAGAATACGCTGATCAGTCCCGATTATATCGGAGCCTTGCGCGAAGTTGTTGAGCGGGCCACTGAAGCTCCATGCGCATTCCTGCTGTCGCCCTGTGGAGATGTCGGGCCGCGGGATGGGTACACGGGAGATGTGAGTGTCGCGGATCGCAACGGACGGCAGGTCGGATATGCCGTGCTCAGCGCTCTGGAAAGTCTGCCGAAGCCTGGCGAAGACCAGCACTATGTGGGGCCGGTGATTTCGGGGGCGACCCTGGGGAGCTGGAAATATCGGGCTCAGGAGCCAGACCACGTTGCCGAGTCGCGAAAGTATGCCTATTCCCATCAGCCAATCGAGGTCGAGTATCTGCCCGGTCTGCCGACGATGTCTGAAGCTGAGCGGCAGTTTGAGGATCTGCAGGTTCGGGAGCGGGACGCTGTCGCTGCAGGAGATCAGTTGGCTTTGCGCGATGTGCGGGCGATGTGTGAACGCAGCCGTCGACAGCTGGATCGTTTGCGGTACTTGCCACAGCAGGCAAAGTATCCGTTGTCAGTCTGGCTCTGGCGCCTGGGTGACGCGCTGTGGGTCGCTGTGGAAGGTGAGCCCTATAATGCGCTGCAGGCCTGGCTGCGGCGCCGATTTGCCGGACGGCCGGTGGTGATCACGGTGATTGCCAATGGTGCCCTCAACTGCTACATGCCGACTCAAGAGGCATATCGGAAAGCACTCTATCAGGTCGAAGTTGCTCTCCTGGCGCCGGGCTGCCTCGAAGCTGCCGCCGAAGTGATTGAGCAGCGATTGCATGCCTGGATCGACTGAATTCGCGGGTCCGGCAGATGCGCTTCGACTTGTAACTTCCCTTCGACGATCCGGGCGGCATTGGCCCCCGGATTTTTTTGCGCGCGAGGGCAAGAGCGTTGTCAGAAAAATGCTGTCCCACGCCTCCGCCCCACTGCGGCCGTTGAACGGAAACTCGCAACCGAGCGGCCCGGATTGCTCGCCTGCGGCGAACTCGATCCTGTACGCAAGGTTCTTCCTGCCACCTTTGTCGCCTCGCTCCTCCGGGAAGCTGACTTTGCCGGTCGTAGTGGTTCCGCCGGCTGGAAAACCATCGCCCGGGACGTGTTTCTTCGCTGCAACGGGGCATTCCGAGCTACGTTTCCTTTAGACCACGCCGAGACTTCTTGCAATTGGGCCACTCTGCCTTCCACATCGGGGGCAAGTGTAAGAAGCCGGCCGGATCGTCGGGAGCGAACATCGTGGTGTTGGGACTGGGAATAATTGATAGTCTGATGTTAACCAGTCACGGAATTATCGCGTCCATGCTGGCGATGGTTCTCGGACGTCTGGCACGTTGGGACCGCAATCGCCAGGCCGACCTGGCAGCTTCGCGCCCGACGCCCCAGGAACGGCTGCTGGCTGATTTCTGCGAGAACGCAGCCATCGGTATGTGCTCGGTGGCGCCTAACGGACGCATTCTGTGGGCCAACAAGGCCGAGCTGAACATGCTGGGATTTGCCCCGCAAGACTATATTGGCCACCACATTACTGAATTTCACGCCGATGCCGCTTCCATGAGTGAGGTGCTGGCGCGACTGCGGGCCGGCGAATTACTGCATGAGTATGAGACTCGGCTGCGTTGTCGCGACGGATCGATCAAGCATGTCCTGATGGACTCCAATATCCATCGCCGCGATGGCGAACTGGTCAGCACGCGATTCTTTACACGCGATATCACCGAACGGCGGCAGTTTGAGGCACAGCAGCGCGAGCTGTATTCCCGGTATGAATCCTTAATTACGCGTTCGCCGGCCGGCATTTTTGAGACTGATGCCAAAGGTCGTTGCGTTTTCGTCAACGAGAAGTGGAGCGAACTATCGGGGCTGACCCGCCAGCAGGCACTCGGTGCAGGCTGGAAGCAGGCGATCCACCCGGAGGATCGTGAACGCGAACTGGAAGCCTGGCAGAAAAATACGTCCGCTGGTGAAGAACTTCAGATCAATTGTCGTTGGATGACACCCAAGGGCACCGTGACCTGGGTCCATGGATCGGTTGTTCCGCTGCGCTCGTCGAAGGGTGAGATCACCGGATTCCTGGGAACAATCTCGGACATCTCTGCACTGAAACAAGCGGAAGCCGTCATCCGTGAAGCGCGTAATCAGGCCGAAGCCGCGAATCGTACGAAGAGCGAATTCCTGGCCAACATGAGCCATGAGATGCGAACGCCGTTGAATGGCATCATCGGCATGACTGATCTGGCTCTGGATGCCGCCGTTGACGCCGAACAGCGCGATTGCCTGCAGACGGTCAAAGAGTCGGCCGATTCACTACTGACAATCATCAACGAATTGCTCGATTTTGCCAAAGTAGAAGCGGGTAAGATCACCCTGGATCGAGTTGATTTCCATCTCGGCGACTGGCTGCGAGACAGCCTGAAGCCATTGATGTTCCGCAGCCGGCAGAAAGGATTGGATTTTCGCTGCCTGATTGACGCGAATATTCCGAAACAGCTGGTCGGCGATCCCGAATGGCTGCGACATATCCTGGTGAACCTCGTCAGTAACGCGGTGAAGTTTACCGACAAAGGATTCGTCCGGTGCTCGGTCAAGCTGAAGTCCATCGCCACGGTGGATGTACCGATCTGGGAGCTCGATAGTGTCGCCGGAACGCCTACCGGCGCTGTGCCGCCACGAACTTCTGCACAACGTGCGACGCTGCATTTCGCAGTACAAGATACCGGAATTGGCGTTCCAACCGACAAGCATCAGGCGATCTTCGTTCCGTTCGAGCAGGCCGACAAGTCGATTACTCGTCGCTATGGAGGCACAGGTCTCGGGTTGGCTATTGCACGCCAACTGACAGAACTGATGCAGGGGAGCATCTGGGTTGAAAGTGTCCTCGGCGAGGGCAGCACGTTCCACTTTACCGTCCAGCTGGGGATTTCCGATCAAACATCCAAACGTGTGGCACCGCCCGAAGCTGAGAAGCCACAAGTTCAACCGAAGACCCCGGCGGCCAAACTGCCACCGACGCGTAAACTGCGAATTCTGGTTGCGGAGGATAACCCGGTCAACCAGCAGTTGATCGTCAAGTTTCTTAAGAAGCAGGGTCATGAAACTGCGGTTGCCAATGATGGCAGCGAAGCCGTCGAGGCACTGGATCGAGACCCGAATTTTGACATCGTATTGATGGATATGCAGATGCCACGAATGAGCGGTCTGGAAGCGACGGCTGTCATTCGCAAGCAGGAAGAGTCCACCGGGAGACATATCCCGATCATCGCCCTGACTGCCAGCGTGTTGAAGGGGGACCGCGAACGCTGTCTGGCTTCCGGCATGGACGAATACTTGACAAAGCCAGTGAATCGTAACGAACTATTCGCTGCACTCGGTCGCGTTTCAACCGTCGATCCGGCAGTGGTCGACACGTCAGATTCGGCCACGATCGATCTCGATGAGCGAGTCCCCGTTCCTGCCCCCATTGCCCCCCAGGACAAGTCGCTGCCGGCTCGCGATCTGCATTGCGAAGAGACTTTAATTATGCCCAAGACGAACTCATCACTATTGTCTGCCCTCACCTGGGAAACCACCGCTCCATCGGTCATAGATCGCAAGACATTGTGGAAGCGGCTTGACGGTGACCGCGAGCTGCTGCGGGAACTCTTAGAAGGATACCGTGGTTGTTGCCCCGAAGTCGTCGCAGAACTGCGTGAAGGGGTAACCCGGCAAGATTCGAAGCTCGTCCAGCGTGCAGCGCATCAGCTGAAAGGAATGGTCAGTAGCCTGGCGGCCACTAATGCCTTCTCCACGGCTCGCGATCTCGAACGTAGCGGCCAGGCGTCGGACTTCACCCAGGCACCCGACATCCTGGCAAAGCTGGAAGTGGCATTGCGCGAAGTCGACGCCGAACTCGAGTGCATTGTGAATCAGTCCTAAAGAATCAGCAGCAGTTTGTCGGTCGAGTTTGTTTGATGGATTTCTTGGAAATTTATCCTGTAATCCCCATCAAGACTCTCGACTGATAACGGTTGAGGAGAAGTGAGCCTGCGGCAATTATTCAGTTCTGGTTGATTTGTAATTATTTTGCGTGCGGTTAATTAATTTTATGGTTCACGTCCTTATGGCGTGACAAGTATCGAGCACAAGTATTCATTGTGCGGTAGAGGGCCAACTCATGCCAAACATTCTCGTTGCCGATGATTCCCCTGTGGAACGTCGTTTAGTCGGCGCACTGCTGACCAGGCAGTTGCCAGACGTCAAGATTACCTATGCCTGCGATGGTCAACAGGCTCTAGATGAGATTGGCAAGGCCTCCTTCGATGCGATCGTGACCGACTTTCAGATGCCAAATCTGGATGGCCTGGAACTGGTTGAACGAGCTGCGTCACTTTGCCCCGGTGTCCCTGTGGTCGTGATAACGGGTTGCGGCAGTGAAGCGACTGCCGTGCGCGCGCTGGAGGCAGGTGCCGCAAGTTATATCGCGAAACAGGACATTGACCACCGCCTGATCGAAACGGTTGGCAACGTGCTGGCACTGTCGCAGTCAAGGCTGACTCGGCGCCGGTTGATTGGCAGCTTGACAGTACAGAGCGCTCACTTCGTGCTGGAGAACGATGTGGCGTTGATCACGCCGCTGATAACCTGGCTGCAGGAGCAGCTGGCTACAATGAAACTCTGCGACGACACGCAAGTTCTGCGGATTGGGGTGGCACTCCATGAAGCGCTGACCAATGCGATTTACCACGGAAATCTCGAACTGGATTCGGCATTACGTCAGGAAGACGAATCCCTGTTTTACGACCTCGCAGACCAGCGTCGCCACGACCAGGCATATGCGGCGCGACGCGTTTATGTGCAAGCCACGTCAAGTCGCGAGATGGTCCGTTACGTAATTCGAGACGAGGGGCCTGGTTTCGATGTCCACCGAGTGACCGATCCGACGGACGATGAAAATCTAATCCGGGTCGGTGGTCGAGGTATGCTGCTGATTCGCAGTTTTATGGATGAAGTCGAGCACAATTCCAAGGGCAACGAAATCACGCTGGTCAAGTATATCAATCAGCCTGCGGTCAGGCCGACGGCGCCAGTTATGCGGCCCAGTCTGCAGTTGGTCTGAATTTGCGGCCGCGCAGAGCGATGCCTCCGGAACGCAATGTGACTGGAAATCATATCTGATCGAGACAGCCGATTTTGCTGACTCGATCAGGATGTCAACATCATCAACGGTAGTGAGACGGCCGATCGACATGGTGAGTTTCCGACAGTCGGAACAATCTCTACGTCGGTTTTCGTGTTGTTATCGGATCATACTGGAAATGCTGAGTAACACATGACTTCGGTCAGACGGTCCATGCAGTGGAATGTGGGAGCCAGCTGGTTCGTCCATGCGGCCAGCCTTGTCATCGGCTTTTTCCTAATGCCGTTTGTCATCCACAAGCTGGGTGACGGACAGTATGGCGTGTGGGTATTCATTAACTGTCTTGCCGGATATGCCGGACTACTGTATCTGGGTTTTGGCCAGACGATCAGCCGCTATGTCGCGAAGTACTCGGCGGCAGGGGAGTGGCAGAAGCTCAATGAGGTCAGTTCGCTGGTGTTTTTCGTCTACGTCGGAGGTGGCTTGGTCGCGTTAACGGCGGCTGGTGTGATTGCGGCGCTGGTGCCGTACTTTTCGATCTGGAAAACGCACTCGGTGCTGGAGATACGACTGGTCATCCTGATGCTGGGGTTGAACGTCGCGACGGGACTTGTCGGCAGTGTATTCGGCGGGGTCTTGATGGGGTTACGCCGGTTCGATCTGGAACGGGGTGTGTCATTCACCGTCGACGTGACCCGCCTGGTATTAATCGTTCTGTTTCTGCAGCGTGAATGGGGCTTGCTGGCGATTGCCACCATCTATTGGGTCGTCACATTGACCGAGAATCTGGGATATGTGCTGCTGGCCTACCGTCAGCTGCCGCAACTCTCGATTCGCCGCAGTCACCTCAATTGGGCCGTCTTCCGTGAGTGCAGCTCGTTCAGCGGCTTCGCGTTCCTCAGTGCCGTCGCGCAGCAATTGATCTATGCCACAGACACCGTGGTGATCGGCGTGGTCCTGGGTGAAACGGCAATCACGCCGTACTTTATTGCTCTGAGGCTGTGCCAGTATCTGCGACAGCCGATTGAAAAGATCAGCGACATTTGCATGCCCACGGCCGGGGCGTTGCAATCACAGATGCAGACGGGAAATTTGCGTGATTTGCTGTGCAAAGCGTTGGGGATCACGTTCCTGCTTTCTGCGGGAATCTTGATTGGGGCCAGCTACTTTGGTTCTGCGTTGATCCAAACCTGGATGGGGCCCGGCTACGACTTAACCCCCGCACTGCTGACGATTCTGCTGATTGGCCAGGTCATCGCGCTGCCGGTGGGGGTGTTGCGAGCGATCATGTTCGGACTGGGACACGTGCGGCTTCCGGCGCTCGTTTACCTCGCAGAAGCTGTGGTCAATCTCGTCTTAAGTATCGTCCTGGCCCACTACATGGGAGTCCGCGGCGTCGCCTGGGGAACCTCGATTCCCATCATCGTATTTGAATTGGGAATCATTCTGCCGGTGGGAATGAGCTACCTGGGAATTCCCTTGATTCGCCTGCTGCGTGAAGGAATCGTACCTTATTTGTTGCCGCTGCTGGCCCTGTGGGTCTATTCGAAGGAATTGGCAGCAAGCTACCCCGATCACAACAGCTGGCCGGCGTTGATTGCCATCACCTGCGGCGGCGGCGCGGTACTGGGAATTGTTCTGGGGGCCCAACTCCTTCTGGAGCGACTGTCAACAGTACGCTCGGCACCCGTGACGTAGGGCGCAAGAATCTTGGCGATTGATACAAACTCCAAACGCCGGCGAGTGCATCATTTCACACCTTGTGGAGATGCAAACGCTGGCGTTTCGAGCTTGGTTTTGATTTCCCATTCGTCGGCCTGGTAGATTGCGCGACCTGACCTATTGGGCCTGGACTGCTTCATCCATACCAAACGGCAGCTTCGGCTCAGACTCGACCGATTTCTTACGCCGGGCTCGAACTGGTGCAGGCACCTCACTGTCGGTTCCAGGCGGAGTGGCGGGAGCACTGACTAGCGGTTCGGCCGCCCCTTCCAGTTTGGAACCAGGTTGAACTTTGTCCAGACGGCTGAGGCCGCGTTCGACATACTCTTCTGACAGATCAAATCCCAGGTATTGCCGGTCCAGCTTCTTTGCGACGACCAGCGTGGTGGCGCTTCCGGAAAAGGGATCGAGCACCAATTCGCCCACGTTCGAGCAACTGCGGATAATGCGTCCCAGCAGTTGTTCCGGCATCTGGCAGCCGTGGAAACCAGCTCGTTCCTTGAATGTTCCGGCGACACGCGGAAAGTACCAGGTGTCATCAGTCGGTTGAAACCCGGCAGGCAGGTCCTGGGGCCGCAGAATCCAGGTATCATCGGGCAGACGTCCCTTGGAGTTCGCTCGTTTGTCGTTGTAGACAAGCTGTCGTGCTGAAGGGACTCGGATGGCTTCATCGTTAAACGTGAAGTTCTGAGGGTCCTTCACGAAATGGAACAGATGAGCGTGCGAGCGGCTGAATTTCTTCTTGCAGTTAACCCCGAACGTGTAATACCAGATGACCCAGCTGCGGCAGGTGAATCCGATCTTGCGGCTCATGACCTTCAACTCGGCAGCATATTCGTCACCGATGGCCAGCCAGAAAGTCCCGTCAGGCTTTAACGCTCGATGGACTCCAGCGATCCATTGTTCGGACCAGTTCAGATAAGTTGCCTGGTCTTGCGAGTCATCGTAGACGTCGTAGTCATATCCGATGTTAAATGGAGGATCGGCAAACACCAGATCCACAGTCCCCGGTTCCAGGCTGGCCAGCGCCGTCACACAATCGACGTTCAGGATTGTATTGATGGAATTTTGCGGTGCGTCCAAGGGATGGCTTCTTTCGCGTTGAGACGACTTCGAACCCACTACTTCGCGGTGGTCGAAAAAGGCATCTTCGAAAAAGTATTCTGACAACTCGGGGTTCGGATGCCAAGAACGGGGGAGTGTCGTGGGGATGCCACCGCAGCCAAAGGAGGCGATTGATGGGGCGGTCCTGTTGACAGCGGCTCGTGGTGATTTAAAATGACACTTCCGCTCTACCTGCCTGCTCCTGGCAGTGGGTCAATCGAGTGGACACGCTTTCGTTGGCAGCAATTCGCGCGTTAAGTTGCGAAGAATTTGCTGGAGAAGGTGGCAACTTCATCTGGCCGCCCAGGGTGGTGGCTGGCATTTGCCCATGAGTCTGTTGAGGCTCGGTGTCCGCGTTGCTATGGTTGAACCTCCGCGTCCTGGTTTCCGTTACGGAAAATTGGCGAACGTTCTGGCTGCTTTCCCGTTTGGGGTCAGTTTGCCCTGTTTGCCGCCGGATGTGTCAGCTGTTGTGAGATGATTTACACGATGTTCGTTGTGTCGGGCGGGTAAGGATATATCGCCGGGCTGACCGAATATCGAACCTGATAGGTGCCGTATGTCGCGAGAAAAAGATCTGTTCGATGATTCCACGATGAGCTTCGGGGAGCACCTCGAAGAGCTTCGTAAACGGCTGATCCTCGCGCTGCTGGGACTGACCGTAGGGGTGATCATTTCGCTGTTCTTTTCGGACCGCGTCATGAAAACGATGGAGATCCCGGTCAAGAACGCGCTGGCCCGGTATTACATGATTCTGAATGGAGAAGAGGATCCGGGGGTGGATTTTCTTAAGTATCTGAACCCCTGGAGCAAGCC
>CAZQUW010000004.1:14260-18142 GCA_964596215.1 uncultured Planctomicrobium sp.
TTCAACATCTGGCTGGATATCACGATTCAGCCGCGTCTGACCGAATACGTCAGCTTTATCGTGATTCTGCCCGTCATGTTCGGCATCAGCTTTCAGTTACCGCTGGTGATGTTATTTCTCGAGCGAATTAACGTGTTCAATGTGCAGGTGTTCCGGGAAAAACGCCGGCTGGCGATACTGGCAATCGCATTACTGTCGATGATTCTGACCCCTTCCGACCCGGTCAGTATGATGCTGATGATGGTTCCCCTGTGCCTGCTGTACGAATTGGGAATTATCCTCTGCACCTGGCAGCCACAGTCTAAAGAGAATCCCTTCGATGACGGAAAGACAACTCTGGTCACCAAGGGGAACTAGCTCACGGGCCCTCACTGCTCCCAATAACCAGCGGGTCTGCCTGAGGGCTGTTTCGGACGATAATGGGGTCCGGCAGGTCTGACGGTTCTTGACACCATCCCAATCCCTAATAAACTGCAAGGGCACCTATTCAGTCTCGTACAGGACTATTCAACCGGGAATCGCCGCATGCCCGCCCCTGGCGCATTTAATCCCTATTTGAAATGGTTGGCGATTCCTCTTGGGGAACAGCCTCCGAACTACTATCGCCTGCTGGGTATTCCGCTGCTGGAAGAGGATCCTGAAGTTGTCGAAGCCGCTGCGGAGCAACGCACCGGGTTTCTGCGGAAGCATCAATCAGGCCCCCATGGTACCGAGGCCGGGCGACTGCTCAATGAGATTGCCAACGCGCGACTGTGCCTGCTGAACCCTCGCAAAAAGGCCACGTATGATGCGCAGTTACAAGCTGCGATCGGAACGCCATCAGGGGAATCGGCGGGTGCGCACGACGCTGAATCTGTCTTGACTCTGGCCCGACTGCAGAGTTTGCCTCCGACCTGGATCGCAGCGGGGGTTCTCGTCATCGTTGGTCTCGGAGCGGCGGTCTGGATTGGCGCAAGTTCCGCGACCCGTCCCGCTCGTGGTGCGACGGAAACGGCGATATTCGAGCCGGGCGAATCAAAGAAGAAAACTTCCGAGCGTGCCGTGTCTGCCAGGACCACGGGGGCGGGAAATCAACGGGAATTGGACCGTCGACCGGAGGAATCGATCTCTGAATTGACTAGCAAAAATGAACCGAAGTCGGCCAAAGCGACCGATTCGGCATCAGACAAGCTCGCCATGAACGAACCACCGGCTCGGAGCGCAAAGGACTCGGAATCATCAGGCAGCACCTTTCGGGCACCCGAGGGAGCATTGGTTGTTGAAGAGGACGTGCCGGCCGGGAAGAATTCTAACCCAACATCCAGTCAGCCGGAAAAAGAGACTGCACCTGCTTCGCCGGCCAGTCGCCCGGATTCGAATAATGACTCGAAGCCCAGTTCCGACGGGGGCCCTGATAATAGCGATAAGCCGGCCGAAGAGATTGCTGATCCCAAACTACAGGCGGCAGTCACCCTGCTCGAAAAGACCAGCGATACAGCCAAAAGCAAGCTGTTTAAGACATTGAGATCCAAGCTGGCCGAGTGCAAGGAACCCCCGAAGCGACAGAAGCCACTCAGTCCGCCCTTGATGGCGGAACTCGAAAAACTGCTGGAGGCGTGTGATCGGAAGGAAATTCCACCCATTCGCGTGCAGGGAACGGTCAGCTGGAATGGGCATGACTATGTCTATGTAAACTCAGACTTTACGTGGAATACGGCCCGCGAAATCTGTGAGTCCATGGGCGGCCATCTGGTGACATTGAATACTGGATCCGAATCGTCATATATCGAGAGCACTTTCCTGCGTCCTAATGACAAGCCCGCGTGGATCGGTGGGAGCGACGCTGCCGAAGAGGGAAGATGGTCGTGGGTGACTGGAGAACCCTGGAACTTTCGGGCGCGTATCAATGATGACTTTGGTGCCGCCCATGCGATCACGTGGTGGCGCGATTTGGGATACCACGATTTTCTGGGTGACAAGCGTCAAGCTTATGTCTGCGAATGGGAGTCGACTGCCAGTGAAGACTTGATTGCGTTGGGAAGCGATACGCGGATTTTTCAGGCAGTCCTGGAGGCCTACCATCAAGCCCGTGTCAACCGTCTGGCGCAGCGCGAGAAGCTGTTCAAAGCGGTATACGACGCGGCCGAACGGCTGGAGAAGAATGGCGGGAGTGCTCAGGTTCGTGGCCTCTACGAGAAATTTGGATTTGAAGTTCCGCCTCCGCAGCGTTTTCAGCACAAAAAGTCAGAGTATTTTCTGTTCCGTGAAGCCAGGACCTGGCATGAAGCGGAGGCTCACTGTGAGCGCATGGGTGGGCACCTGGTGATTCTGGATGCGGTTGGCGAACCGGAGCTGGTGCTGGCTGAAGCTTTGAAGAACAGCATTTCGATCTGGCTTGGTTGTTCTGACGAACGTCAGGAAGGTGTCTGGCGCTGGATCAACGGAACTCCCATGAAGATGAAGATCAAGACCGACAACCTGGGGGGCGATCAGCACGCGGGTTGGGTACACGTGAAGAACAACAAGTTCACGCTGCTCGATCAAAACGCGGGCGTCCGTTCGGCCTATATTTGCGAGTGGGAACTCGAGTAAGTGCTGCCCCCTCACTCTATGGTTGGTGTGGGGTGTCCGTCTGTAAACCGCAGTGATTCTCACGTGCCGGCCGTCGATCACTCCACGCAGAAAATCCTCTCATCAATCGCCGTTTGACGCGCATTTCTGATGGCGGAATGGCATAATGCTTGCTTGATGCGATCCGGCGACTGAACGTCTGGATTGTTCTCCGTTTGACTGACAACTTCTGCGACAAACGCTTGTGAGGTCTCATGAATTCTCCTGCCGCGAAATCCGGTGCCGGAAAATGGATGGCATTGACTGCCGCATTGCTCGGCTGGCTGTTTGATGGGGCCGAAATGGGGTTGTTCTCCCTGGTCGGGCGACCCGCGATCCGCGAATTGCTGGGCATGACGGGGACGCCGACTGCTGCCGAAACGCAGAAGGTGGCATTCCTCTTCAGTGTGATCACGGCGATGTTTCTGGTGGGGGCTGCGACGGGCGGCGTTCTGTTCGGCTGGCTGGGTGACCGAATTGGCCGCGTGCGGGCCATGTCGCTGAGTGTCATCACCTATGCGCTTTTCACCGGTTTGTGCGGTTTTGCGACATCGGCCTGGCAAATCGCGATCCTGCGGTTTATTGCTGCTCTCGGTATGGGGGGCGAATGGTCGCTGGGGGTGGCCCTGGTGATGGAGGTCTGGCCGAACCGTTCGCGGGCTCTGATGGCAGGTTTGATCGGTGCCGCGGCGAATGTGGGATATCTGCTGGTCGGATTCCTGGGACTGGTGATGGATCAGGTCCCCGGAACCATCAAGGACTGGTTGCTGGCCATCGGAGTGTCCGTAACGCAGGCCGACAGCCTGGTGGGGAACGGCGCCTGGCGTTTGTTGATGATCATGGGGGTGGCTCCAGCTCTGTTGACCTTCTTGTTCCGAATATTTGTTCCTGAATCGGAAAAGTGGGAGCAGGAGCAGCAATCAGGAGCAACCTCAAACTGGGCGACTCGCGACCTGGTGGGCGTACTGATTGGTGCGATCGGCCCGGCCGTGATCATCTTTGTCTGTGCCATGGAATTTTCCTTGTGGATTCGGCTGGTGGGCTCGTTGTTCGGGGTGATTGTGGCCAGTGTCGGCTATCTGTACCCGGTTGTGCAGTACCTGAAACGTTCGTGTGGCGTGTCAGAAGCCTCCACTGCTCAACGCAGAACGATCATCGGTCGCATGCTGCTGGCCGCATGCCTGAGCGGTATCGCATTATTGGGTACCTGGGGGTCGACTCAGCAAACGCCCAGTTGGGCAGCCGAGATCGCCAAGCCCGGTGTCCCTGATGCCGCTGGCGAGAAACAGACGC
>CAZQUW010000004.1:18242-19910 GCA_964596215.1 uncultured Planctomicrobium sp.
GCAGCCGAGATCGCCAAGCCCGGTGTCCCTGATGCCGCTGGCGAGAAACAGACGCTCAGTTGGGCGGCTCAGATCGCCGGCTCCAACGGACCCACCGCTGCCGGCACGACTTTGATTGCGCTGTCGCTGGGTGCGATTACCGGGACGATCGGCGGAGCCTTGATTGGCGGGTGGCTCGGACGGCGGATCACCTATTGCCTGCTATGCCTGTCGTCATTGGCATCGGTCTGGATGTGGACCAATTCCTGCAACGTGTATGGCATCGAGTTTCTGGTATATGCATTCGTGGCAGGGACGTGTACCGCGTCGTTCTATGGGTGGCTGCCACTGTATTTGCCGGAACTGTTCGGCACCAATGTCCGCGCGACGGGACAGGGATTCGGTTTCAACTTCGGCCGCATTCTCGCTTCAGTCGGTACATTGCAGATTACGGCATTGAAGGGATTGTTTACCGGTGATATCACGATGCTTGGCCTGACGTTTCCCAAAGGGTATCCGGCCCTGTTGAGTACCATCAGCATGATCTATTTGCTGGGGGCCGTGATTATCTGGTTTGCACCCGAGACCAAGGGCCAGCCGTTGCCGGATTAGGAACGCACCCGGCGTCTGGATGAGCCCGACCTATGAACGAACAGCGCTGAATTGATTTCTGAACTGCGTGCACCTCGTGACTGCCAGTTCCTTGAGTTTGAACGGACGGCCGCGATGGCAACGAAGATTTACGGAGTTTAACTGAATGAATTACATCGACGCCCATTCACATGTGTGGACTCCCGATACCGAGCACTATCCACTCGCGGCGGGTTTTTTTCGAGCCAACATGCAGCCCCCCAGCTTCACCGCTGAGGAGTTGCTCGCGCAGGCGAAGCCGACTGGCGTTAACCGGGTCGTCCTGATTCAGATGTCGTTTTACGGCTATGACAACAGCTACATGCTGGATTGCATGAAGCGTTATCCCGGAACTTTTTCCGGTGTCGCGGTCATCGATCAGAATCAGCCCGAGCCGGCCGCCGAAATGGTCAAATTAAAGCAACATGGAGTGCGTGGATTTCGGATTTATCCGAAGAACCAGATGTTTGAACGCTGGTTGGACGGCGCTGGCTTGAAGGCGATGTTTGAGACCGGTGCGAAGGAGCGGCTGGCTATGTGCTGCCTGATCGACACGAATGCCCTGCCGGCCCTGCATAAGATGTGTACCGCCAACCCCGATACGCCGGTCGTGATTGATCACCTCTGTCGCATCGGGACCAGCGGCAAGGTTCTGCCAGAGGATGTCAAAGCCCTCTGTGATATGGCCAAGCATAAGCAGGTCACGGTGAAGGCGTCGGCATTCTATGCACTCGGGCAGAAGAAGCCGCCGTATCTCGACCTGTCTCCGATGATCAAGCAGGTTTATGACGCGTTCGGGCCGCAGCGCATTATGTGGGCGACCGACTGTCCCTTCCAGGTGGTTGATCATACTTATCAGCAGTCGATCGACTTGATTCAGAAGGGGCTCGATTTCCTGAGCGCTGACGACAAGGAATGGATTCTGCGCAAGACGGCAGAGCAGGTGTTTTTTCAGAAGGCATGAATCGGTGAGTCCGGTTCGCCCCGGGAATCTGTCAATTGCCGGTGTGAATCAAGTCAAGCAATCGAAACGGTCTTCAATTCCGGGCGCGGCTCACG
>CAZQUW010000004.1:20010-37069 GCA_964596215.1 uncultured Planctomicrobium sp.
GGTGTGAATCAAGTCAAGCAATCGAAACGGTCTTCAATTCCGGGCGCGGCTCACGCCTCAGCATCACTTACTTCGGTGAGAACATAGCATCATGCAGGTTAATTTTGCCAAATTGCTGCTGGTTGCGTGGGCTGGATTACTGCTGACGACTTTCATTCCTTGGCCGTCGATGGCTGCCGAACCACCGGTGGACTTCGAATGTCGCTGGGCGATGACTCCACCGGTCATTGATGGCCAGCTGGATGATGAATGTTGGAAGTCGGCAGAACTGATTGATCAGTTCAGGCTGCCGTGGTTGCAGGAAAAGAACCGCGCGGCGAAGACGGCGACGCGGGCCAGATTGTTGTGGGATCAGGATTACTTGTTCTTTGCGGCGGACCTGGATGATGGCGACTTGTTCGCCGACGTCACCGAACATGACGGGAAGACGTGGGATAACGATGTTTTTGAACTCTTCTTTAAACCGGACCTGAAGAAAACCGCTTATTACGAGTTTCAAGTGAATGCCGCCGGCACTTTGATGGACGTGCTGATGCCGGCCCGTGAACCCAACAGCTTTGAGAAATATCGTAAGGCCGATGACTTCCACATCCACGCCAGAGTCAAGCTGCGTGGAACTCTCAATCAGCGGGATGACAAAGACACGGGCTGGACAGTTGAAGGCAGAATTCCGTGGTTGGATTTGGTGAAAACGGGGGGACGCCCCACGGTCAATGACGTCTGGAAGTTTGCCCTGTGCCGTTATGACTACGATAAGTCGTTCAGCGAGCCCGAGCTTTCGACGTGTGCTCCGCTCAAATCACAAAAGTACGCTGACTTTCATCTGGTGGAAGACTACGCCAACTTGAAGTTTGTGGCCGCCCAGGTGCAAAAGGTTGCGGCTCGGCGCGGGATTGAAAAGTTCGTCCCGGTCACCACTTCGAAAGTGGTTGGCTCACCCGAACCTCCTCTGCCTTATCGCACCCAGCGGTTGTATCCCAAGTTGAAGACAGTCTTCCCGATGTTCATCGCCCATCAGCCGGGAAGCGATCGGTTGCTGGTGATCACCCAGGATGCTCCCTTCTCGAATACGACGATTCGGCGCATGAAGGATGATCCGGAAGCGACCGAGTATGAAACGCTTCTCGCTGATGGCCGGTCTTCGTACTCGATCGAGTTCCATCCCAAGTTTTTGGAGAATGGCTACATCTACGTCGGCAACAATGGTGAGAGTGCTGGGAAAGATTCTCCGAAATACTCACGCATCACGCGGTACACGATTGATCCTAAACCGCCCTACACCTTCGATCCCAAATCTGCATTGACGATTATCGAATGGCCGTCAGATGGACATAACGGGGCCGCTCCTGCGTTCGGCAAGGACGGCATGTTGTATATCACTTCGGGTGATGGCACGTCGGATTCCGATACCAATCTGCGTGGTCAGGAGATGACCCACCTGACAGCCAAGGTACTGCGAATTGATGTCGATCATCCGACTGCAGACAAGCCTTATTCGGTCCCGAAAGACAATCCCTTCCTGCACATCCCGGGCGCGGCCCCGGAGACATGGGCGATAGGCATGCGGAACCCCTGGCGCATGACTTGCGACCGTGAGACCGGCCACTTGTGGGTGGGCAACAACGGCCAGGATTTGTGGGAACAAGTCTATTTGATCACACGTGGGGCGAACTATGGCTGGAGTGTCACCGAGGGGGGCCACCCGTTCTACCCCAATCGCCAGGTGGGCCCTGCCCCCATCGTCAAGCCGACTGTCGAGCACCCCCATTCCGAGTCACGCTCACTGACGGGTGGCATTGTTTACTACGGGGCGAAGTTGCCGGAACTCCGCGGTGCCTATATTTACGGCGATCACTCGACTGGTAAGGTGTGGGCCGTGAAACATGACGGCACAAAAATCCTCTGGCACAAGGAACTCGTTGACACGCCGTTCCATATCTCGGGCTTTGGTACCGATTCACACGGCGAACTCGTGATCTGCGATCATGAACCAGGGGATGCCGGTGCCTTCTACACGTTGATTCCCGCACCGGTCGAGGTGGCGCCACCGAAATTTCCCACAAAGCTCAGTGAAAGCGGTCTATTTGAAACGGTCCGTGGACACGTCATGCAGCCGGGTGTGATCCCCTACTCGGTCAACGCTCAGCTGTGGTCTGATGGCGCAGATAAGTCTCGGTTTCTGGCGCTCCCCGGAAACGAGAAGATCGACTTCACACAGAAGGGACCTTGGGGACTCCCCGAGAAGACCGTGATCGTGAAGTCGTTCTCGCTGAATCTGGAAGAAGGCAATCCCTCATCGAAGAAGTTCATCGAGACCCGGTTCCTGACCAAGCAGGAAGGCGAATGGATCGGTTATTCCTACCTGTGGAATGACGAGCAAACCGATGCCACCTTGGTCAGCAAAGAGGGAGCCGATCGCGAATACACAATCAAGACGAGCACCGGCGAACGCAAGCAGGCATGGCATTATCCCAGCCGCACGGAATGCATGGTCTGCCACAGCCGGGCCGCGGCGTATGTGCTGGGGGTGAATACACAGCAGCTGAACAAGGACCACGACTATCACGGTGTCGTTGATAATCAACTTCGCGTGTTCGAGCATCTCGGCGTGTTCAAGTCCACCAACTGGCTGGAAGCCGCCAAACAGAAGATTCGCTCAGAGCTACAGCACCGGGGTGTGAAAGACGCGGAGATTGCTAATCAGATCGAGGAAGCATTAAAGGGTGAAACGATGCTGACGGCTGCTTCGAAGCTGGATGCCATCTCGCCCGATCGGATTGAGCGTTTTGCGAACCCCTACGACACGACCGCACCGATCAACGCCCGGGCTCGCGCGTATCTCGCGTCGAACTGTGCCGTTTGTCATGTGGATGCGGGGGGCGGGAACTCACAATTTTCGCTCGACTTCAGTCCGACGCTCGACAAGCTGAAGCTGGTGGATGTAGCACCGCTGCACGACAAGTTCGGCATTGCGGACGCCAAGCTGGTCGCAGCCGGCAGTCCGGAGCGTTCAGTGTTGCTGCATCGCGTCGCCGTGCGCGGCCGCGGCCAGATGCCACAGCTCGGCACGACAATTGTTGATACGGAAGCGGTGAAGATGCTGACCGAATGGATCAAGCAAGTTCCGGCTCCAGTGCCCGAGCCGGTGGTGCCTCCGAAGACTGCCGCGAAATAAATGGTCGCTCTGTGAGAGTCAGTACGACTGTCGAATTGTAGATCATTTGGATCGGGTAGACGGACCATTTCTAAAGAGTTCGGAAATTGACCGTGTTGAGTTCGATGCATCGGAGTATACTGACCTGTTGTCCGTATTGTGCCGCAGGCTGACAGGACTCAAATTATGCTTGATCTCCATGATGGTGCTGATCCGTTGAATCGACGGCGGTTGCTCAGCGTGGGCAGCCTGGCGATCGGCGGGCTGTCATTGTCGATGCTGACTGGCATACGTAGTGCTGCGGCTGCGCGTGGTGAGGCGAACCGGCTGGAGACTGGGAAGTCGGTTGTCTTCCTCTTTCAACAAGGTGGCCCCAGCCAGTTTGAAACGTTTGATCCCAAGCCCGACGCACCGGCTGGTATTCGGACCGTCACGGGCATCAACCAGACATCGCTGCCGGGGGCGAGTTTCGGTGACTCACTGCCTGAGTTGTCCCAACTGGCCCATCTGTTGACAGTCGTGCGGTCCTTTCAGACGGGCAATGCGACCCATAATATTCGTCCCATCGTGGGGCCCGAATCGCAGAATGCGAATGTCGGGGCCTTTTATTCGCGCGTTGTCGGAGCGACTCATCCGAAAACCGCGATGCCCACGAATGTCGTGTTGCTGCCCCAGTCGGTCAGTTCGGATGTAGCGCCGGGGCAAGGTCGCGGCGACTTGCTGGCCACGGGCACGCTGGGGGTCGCCTATGCGCCGTTTATTCCTGGCGGATCGGGGCAGTTGTTAAAAAATATGCGGCTCAATCTGCCCGCCGGGCGTTTTCAAGACCGCCAGGAACTGCGACTGCAGTTGGACCAGCTTGCTAAACAGTTCGAGACGCAATCACCTTTCGAGAGTGTCGATCGTAACCAGCAGCAGGCGTGCGAAGTGCTGCTGAGTGGTTCGGTGGCCAACGCGCTGGATCTCTCGAAAGAAGACCCGCATGTGATGGCTCAGTATGACACCGCACGATTCGCGGGGAATGGTTGGCCGAGTGCGCAACGAGGTAAACGCGGCTATTATGCGGGCCATGCGAAGTCGCTCGGGAAATCCATGTTACTGGCCCGGCGGCTGTGTGAAGCGGGCTGTGGCTTTGTGACTGTGCACTGCGGGTACGAAGGCGTGTGGGACATGCACGCTGATGGCACCAACCTCAATATGCAGGACGGCATGCTGGCGGTCGGGCGGCCTTTCGATCACGCGGTGGCCGCTTTCATTCGCGATGTGGAAGAACGGGGCCTGTCAGATCAGATCCTGTTGATCGTCGGTGGAGAGATGGGACGTACGCCACGACTAAACCGTAACGGAGGTCGCGATCACTGGGCGAAATTGTCGCCATTGATGATGTATGGCGGCGGTCTGACGGGAGGCAAGATCATCGGTCAGTCGAGCCGTGACGGGGGCGAACCGATCGATGGCCACCTGACAATCGAGAACCTTATCTCCACAATTTTGCATGTCACGCTCGATGTGGGGCGACTACGATTGGATCCCAGCCTCAGCGCCATTTCCAGGTACGCCGAGGCGGCGCCGTTTCCCGGTGTGGCCTGAGTCCAACTGCCGTCGTGATCGAGAAATCGTCCACCGGGGCACGTCCACGTTGGTCTCGTGACCTCAGTCTCGTGAACTCATTAGTCCAACGATTCGAGAAACCAGCCACCTCGCCCCAGAATAACCGGCTTTATCACCAGATTGGCGATGGGTTCGCCCGTCAACTTGGCAACAGCCCAGGCACAGCCGAACTTCAGCACGTTGTACTCGTCATTCGGGGAAAACTCTTTCCGCAGCACCTCCACAACATCCTTGGCCTGCATGCGCGCCAGGCTGATGGCACAGCCGGCTCGTACTTCATCTGAATCCGGCGCTTCGAATCGCTCCACGAGACTTTTGACGACATGCGGCTGAGGATCGTTCTCATAGATCTTGCCCAATGCCCAGATGGCACGAACTCGGAGTTCGTGAACCCACACGGTGTCTAACCGGATATCGGGAGGGCAAATTCGAATGGGAGGCGTGGGGAAATAGAGGATCAGCAATGACTCGGCCGCACGATGTCGCATTAATCCCAAGGCTTCCAGCAGATGTTCCTGCTGGCGATACATGGCAGCGACGGCATCCCTGTCATAGACTGCGTCGAGCGGCAGCGGGATCATGCTTTTTTCGGTATCGGCCTTCACTTTCTCGAAGATGGGCTGGGCTGTTTCCGGCACGAGCAAGCGACGCAATGCCCAGGCGGCGGTGATGGACACGTCTGCTTCGGCGTGATGCAGGAGTTGCAGCAGGCGGTCTGCGGCCGGCTTGTGATCAATTCCCCCCACGACGAGCGCGGCCTGTTCCAGTCCTCGCGGTGCTTCCGCGTTTAACACTTTCATTGCGGTTTCGCGGACCGCTGCATTGAGGCCCTCGATCCTGGCGAGTTCAATCAGGGCGACTTGAGCGGTCGTCCTCACCTCCGGATTGATGTCATCGAGCAGGACTCCGAGGTGCCCGACTGCGGCCACTGACTTCTGTCCCTGAAAGATCTGCGCGGCAAGAATTCTCACATTGCCGTCGGCATTGACCAGGATCTGGCCGTTGATCGGTTCGACCAGGAGCGGATTGAGTTCCAGCAGCCTGCGCAACGCTATGGCGTCTACGGCCGGTTCGGGATCCACGGCCAACTGCAACAATAACTGTTCGGCGGCCGGCCCCTGGTGTTTGGCTAACAGGGCGACCGCCACCAGATGGTCTACGCGGTTGGCAATCGGGTCGCTTCCCGCCAGGCGCCGGGCATCGTCTTCCAGTTGTTCCGGCTTGAGCTGCGCCAGAATCCTGGCCGCGGCCATCCGCACATCGGGGCTCTGTTGCTTGTTGAGTGCCAGCGTCTTGAGCGGGCCAACGGCGTCTTTGACTTCAGCAGTTCCCACACATTGAATTGACAGTAGCAGTACGCGCGAGCGAGTGGCAGGATCACCGAGTCGCTTTAACCACTCGGCGTTCATGGGCACGTGCTTCCAGCGAGCCAGTGCGGGTTCGATCAATTGTGCAATGTCCCAGGAATCGGCCAGGGCGTGCTTCATCAAGACGTCGGCTGTCTGCCGGGCATCCAACGCGATCAACGCGCGGGCGGCGGCCAGTTTCACAATCGGATTGGCCTTGGGAGCTTCTAACTCAGCGACCAGTTTGGGGGCGGTGTCCTCGAGGTTTTCCATCCCGCTTTGCCTGGCGATCGCAATGGTATCGGCCGCTTTGCGTTTGAGGTCGATTTCAGGTCGCGCCAGCGCTTCCAGCCATAACGTCTTCAGACGCGGCGGAAATCCTGCAACAGCCGAATGCCTGGCGAACGCAGGATCAGTCTGATAGACAGTTTCGGCTTCGATCGCTGGCAGCGAGCGGGGGGCGCCCCAGAGCAGCATGATTCCAACACACGCTGGAGCAAGTGACTGCATGAGCCGAATTAGGCAGATCTGTTTCATAGTTGCGATCGCATCAGGTCCGCGTTGCTGGTGTTGAATTTCCAAGTACG
This sequence comes from uncultured Planctomicrobium sp., assembly GCA_964596215.1. Lineage (GTDB taxonomy): Bacteria > Planctomycetota > Planctomycetia > Planctomycetales > Planctomycetaceae > JAKFVC01. Next base: position 26,709 of record CAZQUW010000004.1, read on the forward strand.
GAAGAGTTCTTTTCAATCCGATAAGTACTGCGGTCGCCCCCGCAATTGATTCCAAAGGCTGCCCATTGCCGGGAGTCGGGTTGCCACGCACATTTACTGGGGCCGAGTGAGCCGCCACGTCTGCGCACATAATACTGCCAGGCAGGCTAGCGACGCTCCTCCGGTCAACCACCAGCTCAGGGGGACAACGTGATATTGCGCGAACCCCGGGGCGTCCATTACGGTCAACGCGGCGGCTAACGGGTCGAGTGTCAACATGGCTTCGACGGTGCCGTGGCCGAATGTCGTATCACGCCCCAGCCAGAATAACATCGGCCCGCTGCAGATGATCAATAGCAACGTATAGGCTGTCACGGTGGCGGGGGCCGTGCGTGTAAACAGGCTGCTCACTGCGGCACTCAGCAGCAAGGCAAACAACGCTGTCAGTCCCAGGCTGAACAAGACATACGAAATCTGTTGCGACAGCGATGGCTTGATATAAATCATCACCACATAACCGGGCAGCGTCGCCACCAGGATCAAGGCCAGGGTCCAGACGACACTCAGGAGTTTGCCAATCACAATCTGCCAGGAGGACAAGGGGGTCATCTGCAGCAGGGCCCAGCCGCCACTCTCACGCTCACCGCTGATCAAGCCGGCGGCCAGGCTGGGAGTGATCAACACGATCAGACTGACTTGCAGAATCACCATGATCCCGCCAATCGTTTCCACGCCCCAATCGAGAGTTCCAGCGGTCGACGTGTAAGTCAGTCCGAGCGACGCCATCGCACATACCGCGACCAGCCGCAGCATCCATTGTGAACTGCCGAATCGACGACAGCGAAATTCCTTCACCATGACCGGGTTGGTAAAGCGGCCAATCGAGCTTTTGCGACGTTGTGGATCGACGAGGAAAATCAGGCGTCGAATCAACTGCTGTCCTGTGCTGCGATCATCGGTAATGATCCCCTGCGGTCGCGGTCGATCGAAGACCAGCGGTTGCAGGCGGGCGATCGTCGCGAGCATAAATCCGGCCGTGGAGGCCAGCGCCAGAATCACGAAACGTCCGGGATTTCCAGGTACCGAAATCAGTCCGTGCGAACTGGCATCGCCGTGCCCCAGGATCTCCATCAACGCCGAAATCGGGGACAAGGATTGCAGCCACATGGCCACAGTAACGATGGCACCCCAGTCCTTGCCTTGCAGAAACTGATAGGGCCCCAATGCCAGTACCGACAGGCCGAGTATGGCCCCATAGGTGACCCGCAAGGCGGCGTCAGGGGTGTTGGCGGAGCTGCTGACATAGAGGCCAAGCGCCGTGTACTGCAAGATTAAGATTGCCAGGATGCCGTACAGGGCGAGCACCTGATCCCACAGCGAGAGACCACCCATGGCATAACAAGCCGCCGCCGCCGGGATACTCATGATGAGCGGCAGGAGCACGAATCCGAGCACCCCGGTCAGCTTGCCGAAATAGATGGCCCACGGACTCAGGGGCGAGTTCAGCAGTAACGCCAGGGTCCCCCGATTCTTTTCGCGGACGATCGTCGTCGCCGGGAACGCCGGAACCAGCAGGATCAGGGTTGCCAGCAGGCCGTAGCCAAACAGGGCAAAGACTTCCTGGGCTTGCGCACCCGACAAGTCCACCCGGGCATCGGTTGGCCAGCGCAAGGCCACAAGCAGCGTGAACAGGCATGCCGGAACGGCCTGCATCAGCAACGCCTTCCGAGTGCAGAGCATGCCGACTAGCTCGCGTTGAATTATTGGGTTATTCACTTGTGGGCCCCTCCTGACGTTCCGGCGGCCACCAGTTTCTCCGCAGGCTGCGGCTGAGTCGCCTGCGTAATCGACAGGAAGGTGTCTTCCAGGTCGGCCTGCAATTCGCGGAACTGACTGACGCCCAGATTGGCTTCAATCAGGCGGGCCAGCAGGGCCGACAATTCTTGTTCTGTTTTCTTGGTCGCGAAGCGGACGATCGATTCTGTCGGGGAGACTTCCACCTGCACGCCCGGTTCTACCAGTTTGCGAACCAGATCGGCCGCCCGTTCGATGTGCTCAGGGGATGTCAGCTGGATCTCGATGGTCCGTTGTTGACTGACCTTGCGCATGATCTCTTCCAGCGTTCCGAAGGCCCGCAGTTTGCCGTGTGTCATGATGGCGACGTGATCACAGATGCGCGACAGCTCGGGCAAAATATGGCTGGTAACGATCAGCGTTTTTCCCATCTCTGACAGACGGAGCAGAATCAATCGCATGTCGATGCGGGCTTGGGGATCGAGTCCATTCGCTGGCTCGTCCAGCACCAGCACCGGCGGGTCGTGCAGCAATGTGCGGGCAATTCCCACGCGCTGCTTCATGCCGTGGCTCAGGCCTTCGACATAGCGATCTTTCATGTACGTCGAGCCTGTGATTTCCATCACTTCGTCGATGCGCTTGATGCGGGCAGACCGTGCGATGCCGAAGGCGGCGCCGAAGAAATCGAGGTATTCGCGGACACGCATATTGTCATACGAGCCGAATGTGTCGGGCATATAGCCGACCAGGCGTTTGACTTTTTTCGACTCACGGACACAGTCTGCGCCGGCGATCGAAGCCGTCCCGCTGGTGGGCCGGGCCTGCCCCACCAGGATCTTAATCGTCGTGGTCTTGCCAGCACCATTGGGGCCGATGAACCCGAGGATGTGGCCGCGTTCCAGTGTCAGCGACAATTGATCGAGCGCGGTGAAATCACCGTATTTCTTCGTCAATTGATTGGTCACGACGACCGCGTCTTGAGCCATGCCATGATTCCTGTTTATTCTTGGGTGGTAGTTGACCACCGAACTGCAATTCGTCGCGACGGTTTAGGTTTTGGAATTCGCAAGTGTTCGACGCGAAATCTGCGATCGCTACCCTGGATCGTATGCAGATTCCACGTTGGCGGGACCTACTCGGCAACTCCCGTAACTTCCAGCTGCACATTCTCGATCTTCCACACCGGAAACGTCGAGGTATCGTGCACTGTGCCATTGATGGCGTCCCGTGATTCGCCCTGAGCCGTGCCGACATCAATGTTCAACAGGAACGTTCCGCGGTCATCAATGGCCAGCGAATCAGTCCTGTCGATGTCGAACTGCACCGTTCCCACGGGACTGTAGCGAGATGCCAGTGAAACCTGCCCCTCGGGACGCCCGGCGGTGATTGTTAATGTTCTGCCGGGAGCATCAATCGTGATCTTCAGCCGCGCCTGTTTCAATTTCATCGGCAACACTTCTCGAGGAAGTTTGAAGCGGAGCGTGGTCAGCGACGCCGTATTAAGCGAAGGCATCCACCGCTTTTCGCGATTCAGATAAGCTCCCGAATTGCCCCCGGAATCATAGGTCACACAGGGGGCGGGAATCACGAACGACGTGCCCGCTGGGGGGTGTTCGAACTTCAATGGAATTGCGAGGAGTGCGGAACCCGAGCGTTGCGTTTCTGGGGGCAGTTTGAATTGTGTGTCATAAGGAGCCGCCCAGACAAGCAATTTGGGCTCAGTGGGATAGGTGCTAAGCGGTTCTTTTTGCAGGACGGGTAATTCTTCCTCTGGCTTGTCACTGGACTGTGATCCCGGCACCTCCAGCATCTTCTTATAGACAGCCCTTCGGCGTCGACGCTCATCACTGAGGATTGTGCCCCCGATGAATTCCCCAGCCGACAGGATCTCCGTCGGGCCGGCCGTGAATTTGTTCCCGGCATCCAGCTTGGCCGCAAGCAACGGCTGCCCGGGCATGACAATCAGGGCGTCAGCCAGATCCTGGAACGGTCCCGGATCCAATTTGCCCACCAGGCCAGCCGGTCCAAACGTCGCACGTGCTGAGATTGGCCTGGGGAGCCGACCTGAATAACTGAATGGCGCCGTCCGCAATCCGGCTGGGAGCGTTAAGTTCTCCCAGTGCCAGGCACCAAGGTCAGTCCAGACCAGACGCCGAGTTTTGCCATCCTGCCCGGCCATGTCCGGTACGAATATTCCGCCATTTTCGGCACCCAACGGGCTGGATGATGCCGATTGCTGATAGAGGGCCAGCAGCCCACTCATTTGCAGATCGTCGGTGTCATCCGAGACTTCTACCAGCTGGGCGACGGCTACGGTTGCGGGAACCGAACTGCGGGACCAGTACCCGAGCAGGACCAATAGCGTGGCCGCACCGACCGCGGTCATGGGGCCCAGCCATCCCAGGTGTGGCAGCTGGTCGCGATACGCGAGCCATGCCCCCACGACTACCAGTATGACGCAAAACGTTCCCAGGACCAGCAGGACCATACCCCGGCTGACAATGCGGTAGCCGATTTGCTCGGAAACAAAGTTCTGAAAGTCTGCCGGTTTTAATGGGGGAGGTTCAGGGGGCTGCCCCATAAACTCAAAACCGAGTTCGGTCAGCAATTCGTTGGCGATGTACCGTGAATCTTTCAGCACATCATTCACTTTCGGATCCTTTGGATCACGCGGCCGGATCCAGGCCCGCGCGCCAACCGTGGTGCACAGAATCTTTCCCCGCCCGACCGGGATGAAGATTGAGGCCGGCCATCCGTCCACAGAATGAATGACATTTCCCTGTGATGTCAGGACGCGCACCAAGTCGACCGGTTCTTGAAACTCCTGGGTCAAGCCGGCGGAGCCCACGCTGCCGATTGCCGTGCTTTTGATCGTGAATTTGGAAAGTCCGACGCGATCGACAGGGTGGTAAGTGAAGCCATCCCCCAGCAGCGCCTGGACCGTTTCGGGACTGACCTGATCGAGCATGATCCACAATCGTCCGCCGTCGTGAACCCATTCCCGGATCGCTGACAGTCCTGCACTGTCTTTTGCCAGCCGATCACTCATTAGTACCAGATGATCCAGCGCCTGCAGGCTGTACGGTGTCGCGGGGGCGAAGTCACCAGTCAGTATCGCGACGCGTCGAGTAAGATTGCGCACCAGGCGCATGGCCATCACTGTATCGCCACCCAGTTCGTCCCCCGCATCATCAATCAATCCAGTGATCGGCCGCTCGAATACGGTGCCGAGAATGGCATCTCCGAGCATCTGCCCGGTGGAGCTCTTGATCAGCACTTCGTCTTTGCCCGTCCGGTCAATCAGTAACGTCTGGATCTCGACATGGTCCTTCTGACGCGGTAGATCTTGCGGGGCCAGAACGGGGAAGGACGTCATGATCCGCGAACGCGCAGGAACCCAGACTTGCCGACCATACTGCAGATTTGGCTGATTCTGGAAGTACATGGCCGACAGGGCGTCGACGGGTTGATCGCCCGGATTGACGACGTCCACACCCACGGCACCCCACTCACCGGGGACTAAGCGACCGATTCCGCCCGCGTGAATTGATTGGCCGATGGGAGCACGAACCGGAGGGGGCGATGCTGTCGGAGTTTGCCCCAGGCAGGGAACTGCATAGAGCGCCAGGGCGGTCCACCCCACGAGACTCCTGAAACAATCCATCAATGCTGTTACCTGCTCGAGAATTCAATGTATTGTCGAATGTGATGTCGACAAACTGGTACGGCCAAAGCGAGAGGAGCGTGGCCCGATTATAAGCACGACTGCTTCCGGATGTCATGTCTGCAGCGGCATCTGGAGATAGGACGGCACCCTGAGGCGGGCTGCTAATCGTCGGCATTTTGACATTTTTCGCCACCCGCTGTTCAGAAACTCGTTCAGGCTGCGATTAAGTTGACGGAATAGAACCGGTGGCCGGTGACACGTTGCCGACGGTTCGTGTACCGTTTCGGGTCAGCGTAGATTCAGCGTAGATAGGGAATTCCCATCGGACCTTCGGGGAGAACTGCAATCGGTACGTCTTTCCCGCACTTGATCAGTTCCTGGGCAATATTGGTAGAAATGTCATTGACCGGTTCGAGATGTGCCCTGCGGACATCGTCTCCATTCAGGTCACTTTTCAGGCCTACACGGGCCTTCAGTTCAATCAGCGCCAGCAATTGCGCTTCCCATTGGTCGTACATGCTGAAGCCCGGGGTCAAGATGCGGTCCAGCAAAGCGCGCGGGGAATTACTTTCAAACAGCAGCTTCTTGAAATTGCCGTGATTCGGAAACCCGTCGTTGCACTTGCTGCAAGCCAGGATATAGCCGTTCTGCTCCACGATCTGGGCCGCTGCCGACATCCCTTTCACGGCCTGATAGAGATTCTGATCAAGTGGATATCCGGCATTGGTGGTGACCACGATCGGGAATGGCCTGTCGCAAGGAATCATTACGGTCTCTTTGCTGAACGCACAACCGGCCAGGTGGGCCGCCAGCGGTTCACCGCAAAAGAAGCGGGTGATCTCACGCTTGCTGTTCTGCGTGACGTTAATGCAGAAATCCACCGTCAGCAGCGACCCGTTGCGGCGGATCTTGGCCTGTGTCGGATTGCCGTCGAGCACGCCCCAGGTACTTTGAGGATGTCCGATGGTGGGCGCGTCGTGATAACGCATGATCGACTTAATGTCGGCGACGGCGGGAAAAATTCCCTTGTAACCACCGCTGAAGCCGGCCATGAAATGCGGTTCGATAAAGCCCATCACGATCCGTTTGTCGGCCTGGCAATACTCCCGGTTATAGAAGATCGGCTGACCATCCTCGCCGATCCCCGCCTGCTGCAGTGTTTGTGGGTCGAGCGAATTGTGGTTTACGATCTTGTATTTACTGGCGACCTCCGCGCCACACATCACGGCCAACTCGTCTGGTGTGTTGACACGGTGTGATCCCGTACCGTTGATAATCACAAAGTTCCTGGCTGGAACATGGCTGAGTTCCTCAAAAACCCAGGGCAGAATGCGTTCGGTAGGCAGCGGGCGGGTGATGTCAGGAATGACAATCGCCACCGAGTCAGTTGACTTGATCTGCTCGCGTAACGGGCGGCACTCGATGGGTTGGCCTACTGCTGCCTGAAAGGCAGTCCGCTCGTCCGGCAGGCCGGCAGTGAATTTGGGCTGGATGACGGTGACGTTCGGCGCGTCAAGTTCCAGATCGAGCCCATCTTTGCCATATTGCAGGTGAATTTTCATCAGAACCTCGAGAGGGATCCCGGTCCGGGAACAAAGTGGGTGCAGCCCGCCTCCACCAGATTAACGCAACCTCTCATACTAGCCCGAATCAACCGCGAGTGCATCATCCGGAAACAGGAGGCCCGGCAAGACCTTGAGCAGCACGTTGTGCCGCAGTTGAATTCCAGTACAAACTGTAGAACCGTAGGGCCGCGATTCGTGCGCCAGAGGCAGCAAAAAGAAAAAGACTTACGGTGAAATCACCGTAAGTCTTTTAGAGTTCTCAGTGCCGAAGGTGGGAGTCGAACCCACACGAGGAGTAAACCTCGCTGGATTTTGAATCCAGTGCGTCTGCCATTCCGCCACTTCGGCCGAGGTTTCCCTACTATAGGAGTTACGCCTCGAACGTCAAGCCTCCAGAAGTTCGGCGTTGACCAAATTACGCGTCTTTCGCGGCTTAATTGGCACCGATCGGAAAATCGGCCTTTCCGGAGTCTTCCAAGCTGGAAGGTTGCCCTTGTCCCCCGCGTCCCCGTCAGGAAAGCGTGAAGTCATCTGGCACACAGCGACTTTACGCCGCAGCGACCTCATCGGCAATTCGATTGGGCAGCGGCAGCTTGAGATAGCGTTCGCCGTTGGCTGCGTAGAAATAGATCACGTTGTGGTCGGCTGCCCAGATGGCACCCAGACGAATGCTGCGGGGCCCGAACAATTGGAACTGCAGTCCGCACGATTGCTCGCCACGCCGCAGAATCGTTTCAGCCACGGGAAACTGCTCAGAGATCAAGTTTTCTTTGGCACATAACATTTCTCGTATAAAGGTCCGCAGTTCAGGCAGAGTGCGGATGCGGGTGATGCGGTCTGCGATGTCGGGAAGCATGGAAGTCCAAGGTGGGTGTCTTGGGTTGTTTGGGTAAAGAATGCCCACACCATATCGGCAGTCACGCTTTTCCTGCATGGAAAACTCTTTGCAGCCCACGCAGATCGACACGTTTGACGTCCGCCATGCAATCGGCACAAACGGCACTCCGGAGATTGGGATTGATTTGCGGTGCGAGACCCCAATGTCAGGCTGTTTTTCTGCGTTGTAGAGGGATCTCGTCGGGGTTCCGGGAAAGTCTCCAGGCGTCAGGACGGAACTCTGATTAGACTCGGCTTCGAATGTTTTTGAGCGCACTTCATCCAAACCCCAGCGGTGTCGTTGCTTAGCCGTTCAGACATCAACACATCTACTGGCGTGAAGTTGCCGCAACGCGGAGCCCCCGAGTACCATTTGGCCTACGCTATCCGGCCGCCTACTGCGAACCTACCCCCCCCCCTGGAGATTTCCTGATGCAATACCGCACCCTCGGCACAAGCGGGCTATTAGTCTCGCCGATTTGTCTGGGAACCATGACGTTTGGCTCGCCCGTGGCCGAAGCCGATGCGATTCGCCTGGTGCATCAGGCGATTGATCTGGGGATCAATTTCATTGATACGGCCAATGTTTACGAGGGCTACGCCCGCTACCTGGGGAGTCCTGGGGGAGTGGCCGAGGAGATTGTCGGAAAGGCCCTCAGGGATCGTCGCGATAGAATGATCATCGCAACAAAGGTCGGAGCGCCGGTCGGTCCTGGACCGCAGGAACGTGGGCTCTCAACGGTGCATATCTTGCGGGAAGTCGACCGCAGTCTGCAGCGTTTGCAGACCGACTATATCGACCTCTACGTCATTCACTGGCCGGACAAGCATGTTCCGATGGAGACCACTCTGCAGGCGATTGAGATTGCTCAACGGCAGGGAAAGATCCGCAACTTCGGGATGTCGAATCATTCCGCCTGGCAACTGTGTGAGATGCTGTGGATTGCCGAGCGGCAAGGTGGACCACGTGTAGTCAGTTCACAGATCCCCTTCAGCCTGCTGCGGCGCGAGTTCGAATATGACCTGCCATTCTGTGTGAAACACGGCATTGGTGTCACACCGTATCAGGTATTGCAAGGGGGATTGCTTACTGGGAAGTATCGCCGTGGCCAGCCCCCTCCCGGCGGCACCCGCGCCGCGGAGAAGCCTGATTGGATCTGGAAGCAGGATGATGCGCTGTTCGACCGACTGGAAGGGATTGAGAAGCTCGCGGGGGAACTCGGAGTCCCGGTCTCGCAGTATGCGCTCAACTGGACGCTATCCCAACCGGCCATGACATCGCTGGTCGTGGGAGTCAAACGCCTGGATCAAATCCAGGATGCAGTACAGGCCGCGAGCATCGTGATTCCGGCGGAGCATTTCGCCAAGCTGAATGCGATCTGTCCTCCAGCCTGGCATCAGCATGATCCATTACGCGGGTGAGATTTTGGCCCAGTTCCGTATGGCTCGCCGATTTCGGTCAATATGTGAAGCGGAGCTGAGTTTCAGGAATCGGGGGCCATTCCACGGTTAACAGGATTGGCCCTGATCGATCTTGAATTCGGTCGTCTGCAGATAGCGATTTACGGACGCGAGCCTCCTGCCGAGTCCTGGCAGGTGGCTCGTGCTGTAAGCCTTTTCAATTGAAGAGAGAATCTGCAGCGAGAAGTTCTTGCCGGAAAGCGGCCCCCCGGCTGCATGTGCACACTGGTTCCACACGGGCGTTTTTCTCAGGCCGTGCGGCCGTTATAGAGAGGCTCAATGACCTCTCCGTTCAGGAGATGGTTTGGGCGTCCCAGCGGATCGAACAGTACGGCATCTGAACCGACTCCGAGAGCTTCGAAGATTGTCGTGCAGACATCCGCCGGCGACCACGACTGCGAAACCGGATAGGCTGCGATGCCGTCGGTCTGGCCGACGACCTGACCACCGCGGATACCGGCTCCCGCGAACAGCCCCGAATAGGCGGATGCCCAGTGATCGCGACCAGGCACGACATCTCCGGGGAGCGTCGAGATTTTGGGAGTCCGGCCGAATTCACCCATCACGACGACCAGCGTGTCGTCCAGAAGTCCCATGGTGGCGAGATCATCCATCAGTGCGGCCAGGCCTTGATCGAGCTGCGGCAGCAAGGTGTTCTTCAACCGGCCCCAATTATCGACGTGCGTATCCCAGGTCTGCACGATGCCCATGGCGGCCTGCACCATCGGGACTCCCGCCTGGATCAAGCGGCGGGCCAGCAGCAGCGACTGGCCAAACTTGTGTCGACCATATCGATCGCGCACGGCGGCGTCTTCCTGATCGATCTGAAAGGCACGTGCGACATTGGCCGAGGTCAACAGCGAAAAGGCCATCGCCTGTTGATCCGCGAAAGACTGCAGCCGCCCCTGCTTGTCAGTCGACGCCCGGTCATTCAACTGCTCCAGCAACTGCCGGCGCGAGACCAGACGATTCGCGGTCAGCCCGGGTTGCAGGCTTAAAGAGTCAATCTTGAAGTTGGG
>CAZQUW010000004.1:37169-42992 GCA_964596215.1 uncultured Planctomicrobium sp.
ACCGTTTCCTGCACCAGCACCGGTGGCACAAGCCGATCGATTCAACAGTGGCAGCGAGGCACCGGCGACACCGGCCGCTCCAATCTGCAAACACTGCCGACGATTCAAGCTGTAGCCAGGTTGGAAATTCATGGGCAACTCTCCAGGCAGGATATTTGAGGAGCAAGCGCGGGCAGGTGCAAGCTGTATCGGTTGGCTGAACTTCAACGGTTACAACTTACCAGGCATACTCATAGTCGCTTCTATTACGGCGAGCAATCAACAGCATCGTCAATTCGCAGCAGACGCTGCGGTTTATTTGACTCTGGCGGGATATTGCGGTTCAGTGTCGCTTTGCAAATCCGTTCATGTGATTTTATGCAATATGTACCGCTGAAGCTACCTCGTTTCACCATTCTGTCTAAGTCGCAGGATTGAACTACACTTCGCGCTGGCAGCGATGTCGACGCGTGCCGCTTCTGGTATTCTGCAGATTGATTGAACGCAGCAAATTTTCTCCAATGCAATAGATGCCAGATCGATATGACTTCAGAACAGCCCGGCAATCCGTTACATGGCATTACTCTGGCAATGATGCTTGAGCAGCTGGTCGCGCATTATGGCTGGGACGAGTTGGGCTTCATGATCAATATCCGCTGCTTCACCCACGACCCGAGCATCAAATCGAGCCTGGCATTTTTGCGCAAGACCCCGTGGGCCCGGAAAAAAGTGGAAAACCTCTACCTCGATTCGCGAGATGATTTTGTGCCGGGAAAGCCGACTTAGTTGTCGCGGAATTCGTATCGAAATTATTGGACACTCATAGAGTGTGGCGACAAGTTGCAATGTGATTCGGAACTTTTCGAACAAGAGTCCTGCATCCGGTTGCCTCGGCAGTTCATGGTTGCCGAGCGGTGGTTGACAGCCGCGACTGGTCAACGACCGGCGGTTGGCCCTCAATACAGATCCAGTCGGTGCCTGCCGGGAACTCTTGCGAGAATACTTCGGTTAGCTTTGAGGGCCAGCGAATCGTCAGCTTTTGGACACGATCCGCGGAGCCTAATCCCAGGATCAGGCGGCGGTCATTCGAAGCATGATAACCGTCCCCTGCAACCAACTGTTGCCAATGAGTACCAGCAGCCGTTACCACTTCGACCGTCGCTCCGATCGCATCCCGGCTCGAACGGGTTCCATGCAATCGCAGGCCCAGCCAGTTTCCGACCCCGGTCGATTCGTTGCGTACCAGGGCCAGCGGGGCATCGAGATGTGAGACGGCGAAGTCTGCCCGCCCGTCGCGATTCCAGTCCAATCGCGACAGTCCGCGAGCGAGATACTTCCCCTGGAAATACGGACCGAGTTGCTGGCCCGGCAATTCGGAAAACTGTCCGCCGCCCTGATTACGGAAAAATTGCGGTGACATTTCGAATGGCACCCCCAGATCGCTGTAGTTGCCTTCGTGCCCGTTGCCTACGACCAGATCGGCCTGCCCATCGAGATCGGCATCCAGGAATTGGGTTCCGAAGCCGAGGTTGTTGAAAGTCGCGTCGTACAATTTCGCCGCACGAGTTTCGTCTGCAAACAGGTTCGGCTGTTTCTGGAGATAGAGCGTGCTGCCCTCATGGTAGTAGTTGGTGACCAGCAGATCGAGCAGGCGGTTGCCGTCCACATCTCCGGCCGCGACGCCCATTGATGCTTGCGGCCGGCCTGTATAATCGAGAGCCACACCGGCCGCTAAGCCCTGTTCGTCAAATTGGGGTTTCGCGCCGGTTGTCGGAGTCTGGTTCACAAAGTAGAAGTTAGGCTCGGCGTCATTCGCAATGAAGATGTGGGGCAGCCCTGCCCCGTCAAAGTCCGCGATGACGATGCCCAGTCCACGGCCGCCGCTCTTAACGGTAACGGTCTGGCTGACATCTGCGAACCGGCCATCACCCAGATTCAAAAACAGTCGATCAATGGCGGGGGGATGCACAACAGGCTTGCAGGACCTCGGTATGTTGTTGGAGTCATGGCAGATCTGCGTATAGACCAGTTCTCCTCCCAGGTAGCCCACGGCATACAAATCGGGCCAGCCATCGCGGTTTAAATCACACATGGCGCAGCTGGTGGTCCATTCGTCACCCGCGACGGCAGCATTCGTCGTAATGTCAGTGAACGTTCCGTCGCCGTTGTTGTGGTAAAATCGATTGGGTCCGGCATTGCCGACGTAGAGATCGGGAAAGCCATCGTTATCGAAATCGCCCACGGTGCCTCCCTGGCTGAATCCCCATTCTTCCAGTCCTGCCGTGGAACTGACTTCCGTGAAATGGTTGCCATCGACGTTGCGATACAGCTTATCGAGATGCTCCGTACGGGCTGGATTGGATGGCCAGACACAACCCTGCGTGGCATAGAAATCGGGCCAGCCGTCCAAGTCATAATCGAGGACCAGCACTCCCCCTCCCATCGCCTCCTGCATGCGCATGGCGACTTGCTGCGGATCGTGGTCATTGTAATATCGAAAGTTGACGCCTAATTCTGCCGAGGCATTCGCAAAGCGAATCATCGCGCTCCGGGATGCAGTCCCCTGTGTGTTGTTAACTTCAGCGGCCGCGGGGAGCGAGGTGGAGGCTTTCGCAGGTTGGTACGCGGCACGCAGTTCTGCGGTGCTGGGATTCAACTCGGCAACTGTTTGTGGGTGGTCGGGGCGAACATTTGCGCGCACTCTTTGCAGGTCGGCGAATGCGGCATGTCCCGGGCTTAAGCTCACCAGGTAACCGTACCAGCCCTGCGATTCCCACAGCCGACCCAGTGATTCCGTGGCCCGCGCTGCCTGTTCAATCCGCTCCAGGTTGGTGCGGTCGTTGGCGATCACTTCCAGGCAAACCTGCAGTTCATCGAGTGCTCGTACCCGCTTCAGAAATGGACGTGCGGCCGCCGCTGTCTGCAGCTGTGTGAGGAGTTGTCCCGTCTGATACACGGCCAGCCGCTGATTGGGGTCACGAGCGATCGCTTCCAGATAGTAGTGCAACGCGCCTCGCTGATCTCCCCGGGCTCGCGCACCTTCGGCCAACGCTGTCCATACACCTGGATGCTCCCGCGCCAGGCCAGGCAGGGCGTCTCGCCACTTCTCAAACCGCACTGGGTCTCGAGGCGCGAGCAGCAACCCCAGTCGCGCCTGAGCCTCACTCAATTCTGGATCCAGAGCCAATGATTCACACAGTAGTGAGTCGGCCTCGGCAAATCGGTCTGCATTGATCGCCAGCACAGCCAGCGCCAGGCATCGTCGAGCTCCATCTAATCCCGTCTGGTTCCAGTTCTCGACGTGAGATCGCATCGACTCATTCAAGAGTGATTCTGGTCTGCCGGCAATCAGCAATTGCTCGAAGGGATATTGTGTTTGCCGCAGGCCCCAGGCCAGATGGGGGGCTGCTTCAACAGCGCGCCCCTCCACTGCCAGCAATTGGCCGAATCGGTTATGGGCCAGAAAATGCCCGGGATCAATCGCCAGGACGCCCGCGTACAGTGCTTCCGCCGCCTGGATATGGCCCTCGCGAAACTCGAGGTCTCCCAGTTGACAGCGACCGGTCAGCGCGACCGGTGAAGTCTCAATGTTGAGTCGAGCGAAAAGCTCGCGTGCACGCTGCAGATCCCCTGCCTCCACCGCTGCCAATGCAGAGCGAAGAGCGATTTCTGGAGAGTCCCCTGGCGCCAGTGCCTGTGGGTTGACTGGCGCAGGGGGCCACGATTGCCAGATTGCAATACTGATAGTCAGTACCAGCAGGCTGGCAATGCCCCAGGCGACAGCGCGTCGTCGCGCTGGAGATCGCTCGCTGCGAACTGCTTGAGGTCGCGGTGGCACGCGTGACATATCAGGGATTCAACCGCGGAGGAGACAGGGACCGCTGACGCTCCAGTGGCAGCCCCGCTGGAGCCCGAACGAAAGTTGCCAGCGTCAGCTTACTCCATCTTGAACTCGACTTCCATTTGATCGCCGTCGAGGGCGTCGGCGGTGAAGCCGCTGGTGGCGACAGCCCGGTACTTCTCAGGGATATTGGAGACGACTTTCGGGACCTGCCGAGGAGCCGTTTTTCCATCGCCGCGATCTTCGACCATCGGGGGCAAAATCGCGACTTGATACTTACCGGCCAGCAAGCCTTCAATTTTAAATGTTCCACCCGGCCCCAGGGTTCCGGTTCCTCCCCCGCCGACCGACGCATCAGAGATTTGAACGGTCCCTTCTTCCACGGGCTGGCCTTTGTAGGTGACCTTGCCGGTGATCGCCGCCGTGCGTTCGGGGGGAGCCTCGGCACCGCTGCAACCGATCAGCTGCACGACAACAAATCCGGCACACAGGAGTCCGGTCCAACCTTTTGATACAGAAAACATGCGAATTTCTCCCTACATCCCTATCACGAATTTGTAATGTGGTTTACCGCAAAACGAGCCGCAATACTGCACGCCACCTACGGGACACCTGGCTGGATGACTTGCGATACAAAAGACTGGATGTCGCCACTGCGTTCTTGTACTGTGCTCGGAATCGAAAACAGCAGCCGGTTAAGAAGCCGGCTGCTGTTGGGATGGACTTACTGGCGCATCGGCCTTAACCGGCATGCGGCCTTCCTGGACTCTAGTAGTCACCCAGGACGGTACCGTCAGCGCGCATCGCCAGGTTCATCATGGTGGTGATGTTCGCGTTTTCGCTGAGGAACCGGACTGAACCGTCGCACAAGAGAGCATGCACGCCACCGACGTGAGCTGAGTTCAATGGCGAGTTGCACTGACCACCGCCGACATTGGCCTGTGACGCACTCGAGTTGAACGCGTAGCGAATGACCGTGCGGTTGTAGCACCGGGCATCAGTCGAATTCCATGTGGCGGGATCCCCGATCCACATTCCGCCACCGGTGTCGCCCGAACGGATATCGACGAGAGCACCACCGCTGTTCTTGGCGAAGTTGGACGTTTCCGAAATCATCATCGTATTGCTGGTTCCATCGGTGATGTCACGCATGCCGATCGACGAGTTCTGGAAGAAGATGCCGCCGATCGAGACTGAACCCGCACTGCCGGCGAAAACGTTCGGATCATTCACCGCGCCGCCAATCAACACATAAGATGTGGTTTGCAGCGTGCGATTATTGCCGCCGTTGTCTTTCACGGTTTCCGGCAAGGGGCTCGAGGGACAGACCATGTAAGGGATCTTGGCGCCATCCACGGCTGCGGCATTGGGGCCGCCGCCGCTCTGACCGATCCAGGACCAGCCCTGGCTGAAGACCAGCTTGTTGTAAAGATTGGCCTGATCGGCATTCGGCAGAATCGAGGCCCAGGCGTTTGTGGAGTGACCCGGGACATAGGAACCGGGCGGGAATCGGCCGGCGACATCGTGATAGTTGTGCATGGCCAACCCGATCTGCTTCAGGTTGTTCTTGCATTGTGACCGTCGGGCGGCCTCCCGGGCTTGCTGCACCGCAGGCAGCAGCAGGGCAATCAGGACGGCGATAATGGCAATCACCACGAGAAGTTCGATTAGAGTAAAGCCTAAGGGGCGCAGCGCAGTCGCTGCTGTCGATTTGTCTCTCCGCATGTCCACTCCTCATTGCGAGCCTAAAAGAAAAGTGAGCGCCCACATGAGGACACTCGCGAAAACGCATGTCAATATGAGACTGCGTCGTCACGCAGGCTGATAAAATCTGAACGGCAGGTCATCTGCCGGGTGATCGGGGAACGACGGCGGGCAGCTTAGGCGGGTACGTACGCCCTCTTCAGCAGGCGTACGCCTTCAAAATATTCGCCAGTAATTAACTGTGTCTACAATAAATATAATACGCGACTTTGTGTAAAGTCAAATCTGGATGGTAAGGG
>CAZQUW010000004.1:43092-59844 GCA_964596215.1 uncultured Planctomicrobium sp.
AGCACTACGCTCCGCAGTGAACTCGTCTCTAACAGGTGTGCGATGCGACTGAAGACCGGACTTCGTCGCTGATCTGGTGATTCCCGACAAACGCACCGGTGCTCAGGCAGATTGTGGATTGTATACACGAGATGGTGAGTGGTCGTCGACGCGGGCAACGCGCGGCCTGAAACGCCACCGTAAGTGTCCGTGGCGAGCAGATATGAGATGTGCGCCTGACGCACAGTTACCGCGTTTCAGCAGCGCCTTGGGACGCGTGAAGTCCCGAATGCAGAAACCAATATGAAGTGATTCCGCTCCACGGTTTGACTGAAAACGAACCGGGCTGTCAGTAGTCTCTGTTCATCGGGCCAGAGGATAGCAATCGATTTTCCGTGTCTGAATTTCGGCACCCCTTTGAGGAGTTGTCGAAATGAGCGACCTGTACGATCCCTGTATCTTTGCGTAGTTTCACGGGTTCTCGAAACGAATCACTCTCCTGCCAGTTGAGGATCCCGTTCTTGATGTGAATGAGCGGCACCAATTTGGCATCCGTTGGAGTAGCGGTGACTAGCACGCCTTGGCCCAGCAGGTGCATGTGTGGCATGATCGTGACGGCCATGAGTTCCGCAGACTCATCGATTTCAGGGTCTCGCAAGGTATCGCACGCCGAATCGGAATCAGGGACAAAAATCTGGAGAATTCAGGTCAGTATTCTTACGGATGTGAGGTCCGGTTGCAGAATGAGCCGCGTTGCGTCAAACTCTGGTAAGGTGAGAACACCCTAACCTCTAAGCACGGCTATACGTTACGGGAAGGAACAGCGCGATGTCCGCTGGGGAACCGTGGGTTGCCATTCAGCGGAATCCGAAGTCCGGCAGCGGCGGAGCGCGTCGGGAATTGCTGGACCTGGTGGTTCATCTGCGGCGTTTGGGGCTGCGGCCACGTATTTTCACGCGTCGCGAGCGTCTCGCCGCCGCGATGGCGGATCCTGACCGGCGAAAATCGCTGCATTGTATCGTTTCTGCGGGTGGTGACGGAACGTTTCGCGACCTCATTAATCGCTATCCCGGGGTGCGGCTGGCTCTGTTTCCACTAGGGACCGAGAATCTTGTCGCCCGCTTTCTCAAGATCCCCAGGCATGGCGATCAGGTGGCGGAAATCATAGCAGCGGCGTATGTTACGCGTTTTGACCTGGGGTTGATCGGAGACCGCCGGTTTGCTGTGATGGCAAGTGCCGGTTTCGACGCCGATGTCATGCATCGAGCCCACGCGCGGCGGACCGGTCATATTAACCGCTGGAGTTATCTCCAACCAATTGCGGAGTCTTTGCGTAGTTATGCATATCCCGAAATCCGGGTGACTGTGAATGATGCGCCGGCTGCGGACAGGTGTCGGCAGGCGGTCTTGGTGAATTTTCCTGCTTACGCCCTGGGCTTGAATATGGCTCAGGGGGCGACGGGGAATGATGGGCTGTTCGATCTGCGGTTATTCGAACGGGGAACCGCATTCCAAATGTGGAGGTACTTCTTTAATCTGGTGTGCGGTCGGCTGGAACGACTGCCGGACGTCAAATCGCTGACCGCAAAGCGAGTTCGCTGGGAGTCAGACGTGCCGGTACCCATCCAGGTGGATGGCGATCCGGCGGGTTGGACTCCCGCCGAGTTTTCCATCCTGCCGGGGGCCGTGGAAATTATTGTTCCTCGCCCCTGAGTTATGCTGCGAGCGACCGGTGAGTATGACACTCGCCGAAAAATGCTGAATTACCGCGTTACCATAAGAAAGCCCGCGTTCTCATGTTGAAACCCGCCAACCCCGTGCAGATTGGTCCTCATCGCTGCGGCCGGGGTTTGCCGCTGCTGTTCATCGCGGGGCCATGTGTGATCGAATCGGAGACGCTGATCATGGACGTCAGCAGGCGTCTCGCGGATCTCGCACACGAACTTGGTGTCCCGCTGATCTTCAAGTCCAGCTTTGATAAGGCCAATCGGACCAGCATCCATAGCTTCCGCGGGCCGGGGCTGACAGAGGGCCTGGAAATCCTGGCCAAGGTCAAAGAACGAACCGGACTGCCCGTCACCACCGACATTCACGAACCGCATCAGGCCGAACCAGCGGCACAGGTCTGCGACATGCTGCAGATTCCGGCATTTCTGGCTCGCCAGACCGATCTGGTGCAGGCCATTGCCGAGGCTGTCGCGAAGCATGGCGGTGCAGTGAATGTGAAGAAGCCGCAGTTTGTGGCGCCGGAAGATATGCAGCACGCCGTTTCGAAATGCCTGGAGTCGGGAAGCGACCAGATTCTATTGACCGAGCGGGGGACCACATTCGGCTATGGCCGCCTGGTGAACGACTTTCGTTGTGTTCCCATCATGCAGGCGTTTGGTTGCCCGGTGATCTACGATTGCACACACAGTGTGCAATTGCCGGGAGGCAGTAAAACCGGTGGCCAGCGTGAGATGATCCCGACGCTCGCTCGGGCCGCAGTGGCTGCGGGATGCGACGGGGTGTTTCTGGAAACACATCCCAATCCCGATCAGGCGCTGAGTGACGGCCCCAATATGCTGCGGCTGGATGATGTGCCGCAGTTTATTCGACAATTGTTGCGCATACGGCAGGCTGTGGTTGAGTAATTTCTCGTTCGTTCACTAAAGTGGGGTCCTCTGTGGAACCCATTTCCCAGATTGTATTGATTAATCCTAACATGATCCGTTCTCGAAAACTTACCGCAGTGAGCAGCCTGGTCTGTGGCGGTCTGCTGTGTTGTTTGAGTCTCTCCGGCTGCAGCGGTGCTGGCCCGTCTGATAAGCCCGCGACGCCGGGCACTGCGGCCGCTGATAAGAGCGCGGCGGCTGCTAAATCACAGCAGGTTTCCCAGTCCGAAGATCTATTGAACAGCATTCTCTCGATGCTGCGGCTGGAGTCCCTGGGGTTTTCCTCGCAGGAAGATGATGTGGTCGGGTTGTTGAATCAGTGGCAGAGATTCAGTCAGGGAAATCAGGTGCTGGAAGAGGAAGTCGCGCTGGATGAATCGACCCTGCAAGCTCTGCGCTCGCGCCTGTCGGAACGCCAGGTGAAGCAAGTACGGCGCTCGGCGTTTCAGCGTTCCGATATTGAACGCCTTCGCAATGACCTGCTGTTGAATGCCGTGGTCAAGCATGCCGTGGGCCAGGGTAAGACCGATCTGGAACGCGCCACGAATATTTTCAATTACCTGGTACGAAATACCGAATTAGTCGCCAGTCACCCGGATGAGTTACCGCTCACTTCGTATCAACTTTATCTACTGGGCAAGAATACGGCCGCTGATCGTGGCTGGCTGTTTGTTGAGTTGCTGCGTCAACTAAAAATTAACGCTGTGGTCTTGTCGGCTCCGATGCCCCAGGATGCCGAGGAATGGGATTCGAATCAGCCGTTCCTGGTCGGGGTGTTACTCGACAAACAGGTTTATCTGTTTGATCCACGACTGGGGTTGCCGCTGACAGTTCCTGCTGTGGAAGGGGGCGTGCCGGCCATCGCGACCTTAGAACAGGCGCGTACGAATCCGGAAGTGCTCAAGCAATATGCCGTTGCCGAGGACAAGCCCTACCCCATCACTGGTGAAATGCTGAAGGCGCCCGGCGTCTTTCTGGTCGGTGACACCGGCTTATGGTGTTTTCGATTCGGTCGGCTGCAAAAGGCCTTCACGGGGGCGCGGTCCATGGTGATTTTTGAGCCGCTGGTGGATCACGATGGGCAGCAGGGGCTGGTGTCTCGCGTGGCGAACTGGCCCGGGCAGCCGTGGTCTGCTTCGCAGATTGCGATCTGGACCTACCCGGAAACACAGCTGTCGGGAGCGGAATCGCTGTCGGCACAGCATCAGCAGACACTTGCCAGAATCACTGATGCCTGGAAGATGCCGGTTGTTGCCGAACGCGCCAAGAAAGGGGATGAAGTTATCGAAGTGCGACGGCCGACGAATCTCTTCCTGTTCGCGCGACTCGATCACGCACAAGGGGAGTTGGAAGACGCGGTCAAGGGTTATACTCACGTGCGCGTCGAGTTGGTCGATATGATGCTGCGGCCCAGTATCCAGGAGATCAATGACCGCCTGAAGTACGCTTACTTGATGGCGGCTGAGGACGCCCTGTATTGGACCGGTGTCTGTAAGTTGGATCAGGGGGGGAGGGTTGATCGGCGAATTGCGACTGACAAGTTGCAGCAGTATTTGAAAGTTTATTCCAAGGGGCGCTGGGTTGATGCCTGTCACATACTGATGGCTCAGATGGCGGCAGATGCCGGAAATCCTGCTCAGGCGGTCGTTGAGTTGGAAAAGGTGTCGGCCGATCATGCTCAGGCCCAGGGGCTGGCGTTTTTAAAGAAGCGCTGGACGGAAGCGGCGGCCGCGGGAGCAGCGACGCCGGTGTCGGCTCCCGCGAAATGATCGCGTCGGGAGTTACCTGCGACATGACGCGGCCTTAATCTCTTGTCCGTGGTGAGATCGGCGCCGGGCGCTCAAGAATTGGTGCATCTGACGTCTGTTAGGAGCATTGCAGGGCCCAGTTGTGCGTGCGGCCGAGGAGTTACATCCCCCGACTCTACGGGCTATGATCGGGTCGCTGGAAGTGCGGGTGTCGTGACTCGTGCTGGATTTGCCCACGCGAGTCGATCATGCTGCAATTTTTGGTAAAACGCTGGTTTCTGCTGTCGCTGACGACCTTGATTGTGGCTGGTATGGCACTGGGCGGGGCGGTTCCGGCGGTGGTCAGGCCGATTGCCGACGCGCTGAATCCTCTGTTGATGACAGCGTCCATTCTGTTCCTGATGTCCTTCAGTCTGGAAACCCGTCAATTGCAGGCGGCATTGCGAACTCCGCTGCCGGTAATGCTGGGGGCCGTCTTGAATATCGGGCTGGCGCCGTTGCTGGGGGCGGCGTTGATGCCGCTGCAAGGCGTTGTTGATTTTCGCTATGGATTGCTGGCGGCTTCGTGTGTGCCGTGTACTATGGCGGCGGCGTCGGTGTGGACCCGCAAGGCACACGGTAACGATGCAATCTCGTTGCTGGTGACGCTGGTGACCAATACGGCCAGCATTATTACGATTCCATTCTGGCTATCGCTGGCCCTGGCCTGGTTTCCAATCTCTGGCGCTTCCGAGTCACCTTCTGCTCTGGTGGCAGATGTTGCATTGCTTGATCTTAAACAGACGGCAATTGAATTGGTGGTTGGGGTGCTGCTGCCGATCATGCTGGGCCAGATCGCCCGCCAGTCGCCCCGGCTGAGTGACTGGGCTTTGAGGCACAAAGTCGGCATCAGTGCCGTCGCGCAGATGCTCATTTTGGTAATGGTCTGGACTGCAGCCGTTAAGGGTGGGGTGCGGATCTCGCAAACGAAACTGGTGATCGGTGCTGGAGATATCTTGCTGGTTTGGGGCAGTGTGATTGTGGTGCACCTGACTACACTCTATGCGGGGTTGTTTTTGTGTCGAAGCCTGGGGGTGCCGCGTGCAGATCAGATTGCGGTGGCGTTCGCGGGCAGTCAGAAGACGCTGCCGGTGGGATTGTTGATTTCAGAAACATTGTCTCGCCAGGCCGGGTTGGGCCTGGCGGTCTTTCCGATGCTGATGTACCACGCCTCGCAACTCTTCCTGGATACCGTCATTGCGGACAGGTTTGTGGCGCGCGAGCAGTTGCGAGTAGATGAAAAGACGAGATTATGAACCGACGTGGAGTCATTCTGGTTGATCACGGCTCGCGCCTGGCCGAAAGTAATCGGTTGATTGAAGCTGTGGCCCAGGCGTTTCAACGCAGGTTTGCCACCGAGTTTGATATCGTCGAGCCGGCTCATATGGAACTCGCTGAGCCGTCGATCGCGACTGCGTTTGCCCGTTGTGTGGATCGGGGGGCCGATGAGGTTGTCGTGTTGCCCTATTTTCTAGGGCCCGGCAAGCATTGGACGACCGATATTCCCGCGCTGAGTGCCGCAGCGGCCGAAAATCATCCCGGCGTTTCGTATCGCGTGGCGCCCACGCTCGGGCTGGACGATTTCGTTCTGGATCTGCTCCACAAGCGGCTGCACGAGTAGGTCGTGGGGTTGGAAGGTTGTGTTCTGCCGCGGGGGGCGGCTGCTCGACGTCCCATGTAGGTAAGACTGCGCTTTGAGGATGCCTCTCCATGCCTTTGCAGAGCATCGCGACATCCGGGATCGACCGTAGTGTTCGCTGCTCGGTCTGAAGCAGATGCTTGCTCTCGCTTTGAGGGGAGTCTGGTATTTGGTCCTGCTGCCAACGAAAACAGCCCCGGCAGTGATGAAGTATCACGTCAGGGGCTGTGAGGTTTTTTGCTAAACGCAGTGTCGCTGGTGAAGACGACGGCTGCGGCGGGTTGTGGCACCGGATTCAGCGGGGGATGACACGGCGTTCCGGAGCGCTGCTTTGTCCTGATTGGCCGGTCAGTGCTTCAACTGTTCCTGGCTCGCAAAGCTCTTCTCGAACGATGTTCATGTGACCCGGAGCATCTATCCCTAGACGCACTGTGTTGGGACCAATTCGGACGATGGTAATGACGACATCGTTTCCGACCAGAATCCGTTCGCCGGGTTTCCGTGAGAGGACCAGCATGGCAATTCACTCCTTGATGATGGCCAGTTTGGCTGCTGAAGGATCGCTGTTGCTCGTCGACAACTCCCAGATGCCTTACCACGGCAACCAGCGAAACCAGCCCCAATGCAACCGCAGCCAGACGCCGCAAGTTCATTGTGATCGTTATGATGACGTTGTCGATTTGATTACACAAGTGGAGTTGGCCGAAAAAGTCAAATTTTCATATTGGAGCGCCGCGGGTGGTTGCTGGCGTAAGGCGAGTTGGAGCTGAGGGGGCCGCGAAAAACCTGGCGAAAACCGTAGTTTTCGAATGTCGGACGTGGTGCCGAAAAAACAGGCAGGGCGTTGTGCGTATTGTCTGGGCAGTGTTGCTGCTGGTTTAGGCGGCTCGTTGGGCGGAGTGGAGTGTGTAAGAATTACTGCCGTACGGTCTGGTGAGGGAGCATGGATTCCCGGATCCGACAGAAGGTATTTCGTCGCGGAGGTATTTCGGGGATCTTGCGTGCCGCGGTGGGATGCAGCCCTCAGGCTTGGCGGGAGCTCGGCTTGAGCGGAACTCTTCGCGCGTGATCAGGCGAGACCGGTGTTGTGTGACTGTTTGTCAAAGCTACCGGGAGGTCAGGGGGCCGTTCCTGCGCGGGAAGTTTGGCGAGCCGCTTGCCAGTTTCCAGCGCTCGGACCACAATCATTCACGTCTTTGAAACTCTTGATCCAGGCGACAGCCCAGACGGGGGAGCGGGCGGCCCCCCCTAAAATAAGATAAACAAGAACTTTCATCCTGAAGTGAGTGGCAGCAATTATGGTGCGGATTGGTTTGATCGGTATCGGCTTCATGGGGATGACCCACTTCGAGGGGACTCGGCAGGTTAACGGTGGCCGGATTGCCGCGATCGCGACGCGGGATGCGAAGAAGCTCGCCGGAGACTGGAGCAGCATTCAGGGGAACTTTGGACCGCGCGGGGGTCATGTCGATCTGACCGATATTAAGAAGTATGCCGACTACCACGACCTATTGGCCGATCCCGAGATTGACCTGATCGATATCTGCCTGCCCACCGACCAGCACGAAAGGGTCGTGACTGAAGCTCTGGCTGCCGGCAAGCATGTGCTCGTCGAGAAATCGATTGCGCTGGATGTCGCCGCCGCGGACCGGATGGTGGCCGCAGCCCAGAAAGCCGGGAAGCTGCTGATGGTGGCCCATGTGCTGCCCTTCTTCCCCGAGTTTCAATATGCAGCCAACTGCATCAGCAGCGGAAAATATGGCAAGTTACGGGCGGCTCACTTTCGACGTGTCATTGCCAAGCCAGACTGGTCGGCCGATATGAGCGATATCGAGAAGACAGGTGGTCCGGGGGTCGATCTGCATATTCATGACACTCATTTTATTGGCTTGGTCTGCGGAGTTCCGAAGGCAGTCCAGTCGCGTGGTATCCTGGAACGCGGCTTTGCTCAGTACCTGACGACGCAGTACCTGTACGATGATCCTGAGCTAACCGTCAGCTGTCTCAGCGGCGGCATCGCGGCCAAGGGGATGCCGTTTGGCCATGGATTTGAGATCTATCTCGAAGAGGCGACATTGCTTTATGATTTCTGCACCCTGGGCAGCGAGCCTTCCTTGAATCGCCCCTTGACCTTGATCACCCAGGATGGCAAGGCTGTTCAGCCCGATCTGCAAGGCAGCACATCCTGGTGCGCGGCCTTCACCAATGAGATTCAGGTGGCCGTCGATGCCGTCAAGTCGGGCCAGGAGCCGGCACTGTTGTCGGGGACTCTGGCCCGCGATGCGTTGAAGCTATGCTATCTGGAAGCGGAGAGTGTCCGAACCGGGCGTCCCGTCAGCGTGTCTTAATATTCACTGGGACCATTCGTCCAAACCCGGCTTCCGCGAGGTAGCCGGGTTTTCATTTTTCGGCAGAATTACGACTTACAGCGCTTATCATGTTGATTGAAAACCTGCCCCTGAAGTCTGTGGTCCATAAGGGCCTGACCATCGAGGGCTATTCGCGAGCCGCCGTGCAAAGCTACTGGCGAGTGCCCGAGCTGAAGATTGGGTTTGATCTTGGCGGCAGCCCGTGGAGCTTCATGGGTACGCAGACCATGTGCGTGACCCACGCCCATCTGGATCACCTGGCGGCCCTGCCCGTCTATGTGGCGCGACGCCGCATGATGAAGATGGAACCGCCGACCATCTATCTGCCGGAAGAGGCCGTCGAGAACGTACAACGCCTGTTGCAGGTCTGGCAGCGGCTCGATCGTGGGCGCATGGTGTGCGAAATCAAGGGAGTAAAGGCGGGGGACGAAATCGAACTCTCGCGCGAGCACGTCATGACGGTATTCGGTACGAAGCACACCGTGCCGTCGGTGGGGTATGTGATCTGGGATCGACGGCGTAAGCTGAAGCCGGAATTTCAAAAGCTGACCGGCGACCAGATTCGCGATATTCGCCTGGGAGGAACGGATGTGACCCACGAAGTTCGGAAGCCGCTGGTCTGTTATGTGGGGGACTCGTCGCCCGATGGCCTGGACGGATACCCGCCAGTCTATGAAGCCCAGATCCTGATCACCGAGCTGACCTTTTTCCGCCCCGAGCATCGCAAGGAAAAGATCCACAAATTCGGCCATACCCATCTCGATGATATCATTGAGCGTGCGGACAAGTTCCAGAACGAGCTGATCATTCTGGGGCATTTCAGCACGCGCTGTCACGATGTGCAGATGAAACAGGCCGTCGATCGCCGGATGCCGGCAAAGTTGCGGGAACGAGTCGAGTTGTGGATGTAGTCACCGATTTGGGGTGGGGAATGGCCGGGGAATATGAGGACAGTGCAGTCAAACCCGCCAAATTGCTGGAGTTGCAATGTGAAGCTCCGGAAACTCCGGCGGGTTTTGCAGTGCAATTCAGTGTGTCCTTGTCCGTTGGAGCATGTTGATCGACATTCCAAGCGGCCACGAATTCGATAGAATCTAGGTTCGATCGCTCTCACGGTAGTTCCTGGTTGCCGGTCTTCCTGACGATGGGCTGGTGTCTCGCCCACGGACCTGGCCGCCAAGTTCTGCATTTGCTTTCTGTTTCGTTATTGGTTGAGGATCTGTTCGTTATGGCCGTGTTGTTGCAAATTAAGAGTGCATTTAAGAGTTATGGCGAACAAGTACTGCTGGACGATGCAGATGCAACCATTTCCGACGATACCAAGGTAGGCTTCGTCGGCCGCAATGGGGCTGGCAAAAGTACGCTGCTGCGAATTCTCCTGGGTGAAGAGGAACTGGATCACGGCGAAATCATTCGTCACCCCAATCTGAGATTGGGGCATCTGCGGCAGCACGACTTGTTTCTGCCCGGCGAGACCCCCTTGGAATTCCTGATGCGTGATAGCGGCCAACCCGACTGGAAGTGCGGGGAAGTGGCCGGTCAGTTTGAGCTGAAGGGGGATTACCTCAGCGGTCCCCTTGCCAAGCTGTCTGGCGGTTGGCAAACACGCGTGAAGCTGGCAGCACTCTTGCTGCACGAACCGAACCTGCTGTTCCTTGACGAACCGACGAACTTCCTCGACTTGCGCACGCAGATTCTGCTCGAGCATTTTCTCCGCGGCTATGATCAGGCGTGCCTGATCGTATCGCATGATCGCGCCTTCCTCGGGGCGACTTGCGACCATACGCTCGACTTAACGCGCGGCAAGCTGACGATGTATCCGGGCAAGATTGATGCCTTCCTGGAATACGAAAAAGAACAGCGGGAGCACGACAAGCGGATTAACGCCGCGACCCTGGCCAAGCGCCGTCATCTGGAAGAGTTCATCGCGAAGAACAAGGCGCGAGCCAGCACGGCGACGCGGGCCAAGTCCAAGAGCAAGCAGCTCGAGAAGATGGAGCTGATCGAAATCGGCTCCGATGAGCCCACTGCCTGCATTCGCGCGCCGCAGGTCGATCCACGGCAGGGGCCGGCATTGCGCTGTAAAGAAGTCGCTATCGGATATCCCGAACGGCAAATTGCCGATCAGATCAATCTGGAGATTGATCACGGTCAGCGAGCGGCCATTGTCGGTGACAACGGCCAGGGAAAGACGACCTTTCTCCGCACCATTGTGGAATCACTGAAGCCGCTGAAGGGCGATGTGAAGTGGGGCTACGGCTGCGAAGTCGGGATCTATGCCCAGCATGTTTATACCAGCCTGCCCGACAAGCAAACCGTCCTGGAATACCTCGAAACGCACGCTGCTCGTGGTACCAAGGACCAGACGATTCTGAATATGGCCGGGGCCATGCTCTTTCGTGGTGACGCCATCAAGAAGCCGATATCGGTCCTCTCCGGTGGTGAGCGAGCCCGTTTGTGCATGGCCGGGTTGCTGCTGAGTAACTATAACATCCTGGTCCTCGACGAACCGGGTAACCATCTGGACGTCGACACGGTGGAGGCCCTGGCGCAAGCCCTGGTGGACTACAAGGGGACGGTCATTTTCACCAGCCACGACCGGCATTTCATGAAGAGGGTCGCGACCTGTATTATCGAAGTTCGCGACGGACATGTCACCAATTACGCCGGTCAGTACGAGGCATACCTGTACTCCGTCAACAAGGAAATTGAAGACGGCGAACGCGAGCTGGCAACAAAAATGGCGAAAGCGCCACCTGCCGTCGGTAAGGCATCTAAGGCTGCCCCCGCTGTGGCGAAACGGAGCGAACGCGAGATTCGCAAGGAGATCTCTGCAACAGAGAAGACCATCGCGCGTTTGGACGATCAAAAACGTCAGATCAGCAGTCAGCTGATGAATACTTCGGACCAGAACGAAGCCATGCGATTGCATAACGAAGTCGCCGCGCTGACAAAGCAACTGGCCGATGCAGAAGAACGCTGGTGCCAATTGCAGGAAGAAGAACTGGAAGGCGTTTAACTCATCCACGTTCAATGTTATCCCCGACGGCCAGAATCGCACTTTCGTGGCAGTTCCGGTGTCAGCGGCCGGATACTTCGACCAACGGTCGTTTTTTCAGCGATCGAGGCCCAAACAGACGTAGAAGAGTTTGAAACACCGCGGCACAAAGAGAACAGAGAGATGACGGTCCTGCCAACTCAGTGATCTCAGTGATCTCCGTGTCTCGGTGTTTTAAACACGTATTGATTCATGCTGATGGGTCGCGGTTTCATAGGGAATCCGAAGACAATTGTCGCCCCATTCATCAAGAGGAATCGCTTGCCGATCGGATGATGGGGCCGTTGTTCCGCGCAGAATCTCTTCCAGTCTCGCGACTGCGCGGAACAATTTCGCTATGCTGTGGAACTGGCTATGAGGCCGCGTTCGCTGGTCTCATCATCTGGAATTCACGTTAAAGTCTCGCGTCATCGAAAAAATTGCCATAAGACTCATGGTCTCGGTGCTCAACAGGCCGTGGCTCGCGAAAGGCTTGCATGGCTGACGTTTTTCAAGGTGAATCTGTTCGCTTTCGACCATCGTCTCCGATTCCCCGGCTGATGCGTTTGACGCTGAAGGAACTGCGCGAGACCTTGCGCGACCGCCGGACGATCATGACGTTGCTGCTCATGCCGGTGCTGTTGTACCCGTTGTTGACTCTGGCATTTCAGCGTTTCGTCCTCAGTTCGGCTGCCAACTTGAAGGTCGAGTACGTTCTGGGCTTCGAGACCGACGCAGCGAGCGCCGTGGTCGGGGAATGCATGCGCTGGGCTGAAGGGGAGCGTCAGCGGAACCGCTCCCGCGTCCGCAGTGCACCCGCGACGGTTCAACTGCCTGGCAAGCCGGGCGAAAAGCCGCCGGACGAGCCGCAGGTGCGCTATGTGGTCACGTCGCATCTCGAACGCGAAGTTCAAGAATACCGCATCGACGTCGGGGTCCGCCTGAAATCGCAAACCACACCTCAACTGGGAGCTGATGGCGACATTGCCATTGATCTGGAACTCGTGTATCTGCCGGGTAACAAGCTCGGTGAACGCGCGCTGGATTATCTGGAAACGTTGCTGAATGATGCGAGTAACTCGCTGTTGCGGTACCGGCTGAAATCGCTGGGACTTACTCAGCGAGCCCAGCCGGTGCGGGTCATCAGCGCCCCGCTGCGCGATCCCGAAGAAGTGCATAATCAGATGCTGTCAGCGATCATTCCCGTGGTGTTGATTCTGATGACGATCACCGGGGCCGTATACCCGGCCATTGACCTGACGGCAGGCGAACGCGAGCGTGGCACGCTGGAAATGCTCGTCGCGGCCCCCGTTCCGCGGTTGGGGTTGTTGTTCGCGAAATACGTGGCCGTGTTGAGCGTCGCGTTCCTCACGGCGGCCATTAATCTGGGGGCGATGACAGTCACTTTGCTGGTCAGCGGGATGGGAGTCATGCTGTTCGGCGACCGCGGCCTCTCCCTGATGACGGTATTGCAGGTCTTCGCCTTGTTGATCCTGTTTGCCTCGTTCTTCTCGGCAGTTCTGTTGACGGTTACCAGTTTCGCGCGGAGCTTTAAAGAAGCTCAGGCCTATCTGATTCCGTTGATGCTGGTCTCGCTGGGACCGGGCCTGACTGGCTTGCTGCCGGGGATCAAGCTGGCGGGCGCGTTGCAGGTGGCTCCCCTGGTCAACGTGGTCCTGCTCGCCCGCGACCTGCTGCAGGGGCAGGCGACGCTGATCTCGGCGGCCCTGGTGGTCGGCTCGACGTTGCTCTACGCCGCCGCCGCGTTGGGTATCGCCGCGCGGATCTTCGGCGGTCATGCCATCCTGTACGAATCGCAGACGGCGTGGTCCGATCTGTTTCGCCGTCCGACCGAACCGCAGCCTGCACCGCAGGTGGCGTCGGCCATGTTGTGCCTGGCCTTGCTGTTTCCCATCTGCTTCGTACTTAAAGGAGTCCTCGGGCAACTCGCTGGCGAACGTATCGAAATGCAGCTGCTGCTGACAAGCTTCGCCACGTTTGCCGCGTTTATGCTGCTCCCCTGGTGGGCTGCCAAATCGGGGAACGTGCCGATCTCGCTGGCATTTGCCATCCGTCCTGCGAAGCTGCTGGCTCTGGCCGGGGGCTTGTTGTGCGGTCTGTCGTTGTGGCCGTTTGCCCATGAACTGATCCTGGCATTGCATGATCTGGGATTGGTGACGATTGACGAAAGCCAGTTCAAGATGGCCCAGCAGTTGATCGAACGCTGCCGGCAGGCTCCGTTGGCGCTGGTCTTATTGACTTTTGCTGTATTGCCCGGACTATGCGAAGAGTTCTGCTTCCGCGGATACCTGTTTCGTAGCCTGGAAACGCGGTTGTCAGGCTGGCAGACGGTGCTCGCAACAGGGGCGATTTTTGGCCTGTTCCACCTCGTGGCCGTCGATCACCTGGCCCTGGAACGTCTCGCCCCGACGACCTTTCTGGGGTGCATCCTGGGCTGGATTCGCTGGCGAACCAACAGCCTGTGGCCCGGGATGGCTCTCCATATCACCCACAACGGACTGCTGTCAGGAATGTTCTACTATGAGAACGTCCTGAAGGCCCGTGGCTGGGACCTGGAGTCGCAGCGGCACTTGCCTTTGAACTGGATTGCAGCCGCCACTGCGGTGGCTGGCGCGGGTCTGTTATGTATTGCCTGGGCCGGACCGGCCCGTCGGCGAGCTCCTGCAGCCTCCTTGGAAGTGGTTTCGGATCAGTCTGGGGCCCGGTCAGACCAATCGTAAATCGGCCTGCCCGGTCGCTGCGATCTCAGCGCCTCAAGATCGGTTCGCCGTTGCCGTGAGTGTTGATTGTAAGTGCTCGGTTCCGAGATGCCGGCGGACGATATGCAGCAGATCGTTGCGATCGATCGGTTTCGTCGCGTGATCATTGCAGCCCACACTCATCGATTTCTCGCGATCATTGGCCATGGCGTGCGCTGTCAGGGCGATAATCGGCCGGCTGTAGCCCGCCGCCCGTAAATGCTCGGTTGCCTGATAACCATCCATGATGGGCATCTGCATATCCATCAGAATAATATCAAACGGCGTTCCCGACGCTTCCTCCGCGAGAGCCATGGCCACTGCGGCTTCGCCATTGTCGACGGCGGCGACGGTCGCTCCTGCTTTACGCAGATAGAGCGAAATCAACCGTTGATTGTCCGGCCCATCCTCCGCGAGCAGGACCCGGCACGGCAACGGTTCCTCGGTCCCGATTTTCACCGTCCGGGCACGATCCGGAATGCTGCTGTTGGCCGCGTTCTGATTCGTATTGGGACGCGTTGATTGCTCAACTTGAATCCAGAACGTGAACGTACTTCCCAGTCCTGGCGTGGCTTCCACAGTAACATCGCCACCCAGCATGCGGGCCAGCCGCCGGCTGATCGCCAGCCCCAGGCCGGTCCCCCCAAACCTGCGGGTCGTCGATGTGTCGGCCTGGGTGAACGGCTCAAACAGGCGACCGATCTCGTCGAGTTTCAGGCCGATTCCTGTGTCCGAAACTTCGAATTTCAAATGTCCGGACAGCCCCAGTTCATCCTGTTGCTCGTACGACATCCGGACCTTCACTTCCCCGACTGCCGTGAACTTCAGCGCGTTGCCGACAATGTTCAACAGGATCTGCCTCAAGCGGGTGGCATCGGTACGCACCACTTCCGGGCAGTTTTCCGTCTCTTCGGCAGTCAGCTTCAGATCCTTACTTTCGGCCCGGACTTTCAGCGATGCCATCAGATCCTGCAGGATCTTCGTCGGCCGGCATTCCTGTTTTTCAATCGTCAGTTTTCCCGCTTCAATCTTCGACAGATCGAGGATGTCATTGATGATTTCGAGGAGATGCTGGCCGTTGCGGTAGATACTTTCCAGGGCCTGACGCCGGGCGGGCGGTGCGCGATCGAAGCCTTCTTCAGTGGTCAGCAATTCCGAGAACCCCAGGATTGCGGTCATCGGTGTCCGGATCTCGTGGCTCATGTTGGCCAGGAATTCCGACTTGGCCCGATTGGCTGATTCGGCCTGCTGCATGGCCTTCCGCAACGCTTCGGTCTGCAGGTGCGAGAACGTTACGCTGGCCAGGGTGACACCCGCTTCCAGCCGAACCCGTTCGCGTGACGTCGGTCGCCGGGGTTCGATGACCAGGAATTCCATGGCGGCCAGCAGCGTCCCTTCACTGGAAATGACCGGCCAGACCCATGAGGCGTGATATCCATGTGACGCGGCGACGGTCCGGCAGCAATCCCACAGAGGATCGGTACTGACGTCTTCCACCACCGTGGGCCGATGATAGGCGATCGCCGCCCCCAGCGTTCCATAGTCAGCAGTCAGCCGCCGCCCGCTCCAGTGCCCCGTGTATGTCTCGGGAACTCGAACATTGGCAAACGCCTGCCAGTTTCCGGCCGTGTCAGGCTGCCAGATAATTCCCTGGACTCCGTCGATTTCGGATTCCATGCCGCGCAGCAGGTTCGTCAAAACTTCCTGCAGCGGCCGTCTTTGAGTCAGCCCCTGCCAGACCGCCTGCTCGGTGGCAATCTGTTGTTCGGCACCTTTTCTGACCGAGATCTCCTGCACGGTGCCAACGATCCGGATGGGAACTCCCGACGGATCACGCTCGGTGGTGCCACCCGTGACAAACCAGCGAGTCTCTCCATCAGGGCTCCGCATGCGGTGTTCGACGGTCAACGACCGGCCCGACATCAGATGTTGCTGGAAAGCCGCCAAAAACCTGGGTAAATCGTCAGGATGGACCATGCGTGCCCAGTGACCGAATCGATTCCAGCGTTCTGTCGGCGGGCAATGTAACATGGCCAGCAGATTGGGTGAGAAGGAAATCCGCTGCTCGGGATTCCCAATATTGTGAGGATCGACCATCAATTCCCAGACGCCCATCTGGGCACCCAGGCTGAGGATCTCTTGTTCGCGGCAGGCCTCTGCCAGGCGACTCTTGTAGGCTTTGGCGACCATTCGCTCGGCCTGCCCCGAGACGAACCAGCCCCAGACACCCGCTACCAGTCCCACGCCCGAAACACCCGACAGACCACTGCCGATTACCCCGCCCAGGATCTTGCCTGCCACCAGACCCGCCAGGCATGCCAGCGGGAGGCCGCATTTCAGAATGGATTGTGAAATTGACGTGGGTTTGAACACAATTCACCAGAACTCGGGACGCCTGTGACTCGTCGTCGGTCAGTCACGTCGAAAATGTCGAAGAGATCGCCCGGTAATCCCGCAGCGACCAACGTTAATACTCAAAGCAGGTTGGAAGCGATTGGTCAGTACAAGTGATCTGCCACTGTTTGATC
>CAZQUW010000005.1:0-32382 GCA_964596215.1 uncultured Planctomicrobium sp.
CTTAACGAGAACTAGGCCCTCAACCTAGCGCGTCTGCCAATTCCGCCACTCGGGCATGTGGATCTACCCAGTATATCAGTCGCTGGGCAACCTGCAACTTATCACGACCTCGCATTGCCATCAATTCAGACAGCACCGCACGGTGGTGCAATTGAGAAATTCTCAATCTGCACTGCAAATTCCATCACTTTTCTGTTGAGGGGACTGGGACAAAAGAAACCCGCCGAAGGTGAATCCTCAGGCGGGCTTCCCGTGTTTCCAGTCTTCAGGTCCATGACCATCGATCTGTCGATCGCCGGCATCTTCCCAATCAGACTAAATCACATCGATTGAAGTGGAGGCGAAGGGAGTCGAACCCTCGACCTCTGCATTGCGAACGCAGCGCTCTCCCAACTGAGCTACGCCCCCATCTTTCGAGCCCTCATTCTAGCGATCCGGCATCAAAACGGAAGTCGAAAACCCTGCAGATCGATTTCGACTTTGTTGATCGCCGGAACGATCGTCAATCGTTGAAAATCCAACGGATTGATTGCAACGTTTTTACCGATCAGTGAAGCCATTCCGGTAGAAGTCACGATCGTCTGCTTTACGAATTGCACGAATCTTGACACGGTTAAGCGAGGCCAAGTTCGGCCCGTGCGCATTTCCGCGGCGAGATTCTCGTTCATCGCAAGCTTGACGCCGTTCCGCGACACCCGCTGGCTCGCGACACCCGCCACAACGTTCTTACCTCTGCAGGGCGGCCTGGAAATCGCGGACTGCGGATTCACAGATGGAATCTGTACGCAGTCCTCCGACGCAGGCTGCACCACGGATCGCGATGATATCCGCTGCGACGGGCTGCAACTTCGCCAGATCGTCGAATTTCAGGCTGCCGGCGAGCGCCAGGAAGAGCCCTCTGGCATGCAACCGGCGGGCAGCGGATTGCAAGTCGGCAATGCTCATCCAGTCGAGCAGCCCGTGTCCCGTTTTGCCGTACGTATCGAAGAGCACCCCCCGGCAACCGGCATCGAGAGCCTCGGAGATGACATCGTCGGGGCAGGGGGCTTCGGCCGGCTTCCAGTCGGCATACGCCACTGCGACCCATTCCGTTGCGGGGGACAGCGTACGCGTGATTGCAGCGCGGGTGGCCTGCACCGTCTTTTGCCAGACACTGGCCGACCGCAGCCTGGCAGTGCCGAGTTTCACGAAATCGAGCGCGGGTAGAGTAGCCGGGAGCTCCTTGCACGCGTCCGAAGGGCGATATTCGTAGACCTCACCCAGAGCGGCAGTCAGCAGAACCTGCGGGGCTTGAGAACGCACGAAATCGCTGATTCGCTGCAAAACGTCAGGTGTGGCCATCCCCAGCGAACCGCGGTGCGGTTCCTTCACGTCGAGAATGTCGCAACCGCCACGAATAGCGACTTCTGCTTCTGCGACATTGCGGACGCTGACCAGCAGGCGCGGAGTCCGGGATTCTGACAGGTCACTGGCGACAGTTTGAGGTGACATCACCCACCTGTCCCGGTTGCTGCCAAGGGGCTTTTGCGGCGGATTGCGCGACCCGCAAGAGCGCCGGTCGGCTGGCCTTGATAGACAGCGGGCTGGCCATTCACAAAGACGTATTTGACGCCGGCCGAATAACGGTGCGGATCGTCGTAAGTCGCCTGGTCACGAAATTCCTGCGGATGGAAGACCGTCACATCCGCAATCTGTCCGGGCTTCAAACATCCGCGATCGGACCAGCCGAGGATCTCGGCGGGCAGACCTGTGGCACTGCGGATGGCGGCGGCAAGCGTCAAGATCTTCTGCTGAATGGAGTAATAGCCCATCTTCCGCGAGAACGTGCCGTAACTTCGGGGGTGGGGCTTATCGGCGCCGGGCAAGTAGGCTCGGCCGTCCGAAGCGGTCGCAACCCAGGGCAGCTGCATGGCGTAGCGGACGTCATCCTCGTGCATGCCAAAGCTGACCGCCGCAGCGCCGCCGTTGCGGCAGATCTCCAGGACGATCTCGATCATTTCGCGTTTCTCGAGTGCGGCGATTTCCTGCAGACTTTTGCCGATCCAGCGAGGTTGTGGTGCGTAGCGAGCGATGCGAATGGGAGCCTCGTTCCCGCGGAGTTTGAGGTCCTGCAGCACGGCTTCGCGGATCTTCGCGGTCTGCTCGGGATCGGCCAGCCGCTGCTGCATCCCCTTGTTGCCCCCCTCACGGGCCCATGTCGGTACCACCATGGCCTCCAGCGAAGTGCTGGAGGCAATATACGGATACTGGTCGGCGGTGACGATTTGGCCGGCCTTGCGAGCCGCTTCAATCTGGGCGGCGGCTTGGCGGATCAATCCCCAGGCTTCCGGACCGCTCGATTTGAAGTGGGAAATATGTACCCGTGCGCCGCTGGCCTGGCCGATCTTCAGGGCTTCATCGATCGCGCCCAGCAGATCTTTGCTCTCGTTGCGAATATGACTGGCATAGAAACCGCCATGCTTGCCGACCACCTTGGCAATTTCCTGGAGTTCCTCGGTGGGCGTGTATGAGCCGGGAATATAGATCAGTCCCGTCGACATGCCCCAGACTCCGTCCCGCATCGCCTTGTCGGCGAGACCGCGCATTGTTTCCAGTTCCGCGGCAGTCGACTTGCGATTCACGGCACCGAGGATTTTGTCGCGCAGACTGCCCTGGGGCAACAGGTGGGCGACATTAGTTCCGGCCCCCGCAGCATCAATGGCGTCAAAATAGGCAGCGGCGTCCACAGGCCCGCCACCGCAATTCCCTGTGACGATAGTTGTGCAGCCCTGCAGCAGGAAATTGACATTGCCGCGCGTCAGCGGTGAGACAACTTGCGCATCACTGTGGTTGTGCAGATCGATGAAGCCGGGGCAGATCACCAGGCCCGTGCAGTCAATCCGCACGCCCGCGGATCTGAGCTTTAAATCACCCATCGCGGCAATCCGGCCCTCCGCGATGCCGAGGTCACCGACGACCGGCTCTGAACCTGCCCCGTCGTGCAGCGTTCCATTTAACAGCAAAATGTCAAATGGCGGCGGTTCAGCTGCCGCACTTGTTCCCGCGATCAACAGGCAGGACCAGATGACAGGTATGATCAATCTGAGCATGTAGGTGCCTCGACCTGGAGCGTTTTTTGATGATGACATTGCCAGCCGGGATTGTAGGGCGATGCAGCAGACGCTGCCAGCATCTGTAATGGAGGGGCATCCTGGCCGTCAGTGCCCGCCAGGTCGTATCAAAACCACCCCTGAGCTGTCGGGGGCGGACTTCCAGTCGCGTGCTATGGAAATCTAGCGCTTCGTCACCCGGCGTTGCGCGGACAACCATTCACAGGCCGCGTTGGGCAGTCCTTCGTGGTCGCCCTGAAAGATGGTCACTCGACTGGGGCCGGCCTTGCGGCGCAGCAGAATATCGCGGCCGTAGGTGGCATCGGCCGCCGTGTCGCCCGGTTGAGGTTGCTTCAGGCGCTTCCACTCCCAGAGCTGCTGCATTTCGACTTCACTGATCTCAGGGGTTTGATGGTGTTTCGCCAGCACATTGAAGGCCAGCAGGCTATGCCGCACGGGCACCGACCCCAAATGTCCATCCTCGACTCCCGCAGCGATATCGATCGGCAAATCGTGCGCGCGACCGAGCACGAACAGCGGTGATCGGCTGCGATATTCGGCGTCCACGGCCTTGGACGTTCCGGGGGCTCCCCCCATGCAGGCTTCCATCATGAGCGCATAGTTCTTCGACTTACCATCGGGCGAGTGAAATCGATGCCAGGCAGTCAGATCGCTGATTCCAACCCAGGCCGAGACGGCCGAAAATCGCTCCGGATGGTACCCCGCCATCAACATCGACATGTGCCCGCCCCCCGAGGTCCCCGCCAGGTAAATCCGGGCGGGATCGACTTGATATTTCCCCTGGGCATAGTCCAGGGCATCCAGAATATCCTGACGCGCCAAGGCCGAACCGCAGGCTTCGGGATGGTCATTTCGCCCCCGGAAATTAGGGTGCAGGTAAATCCAGCCCCGCCGGACAGCTTCGGCCTGCCAGATCGAGTTATCCTGCTTGTAGTCCGAACTCCATGAATGCAGATAGACTAAAATCGGGGTCGTTTCCGCGGCGGCCCTGGCAGGGGCCCACAGGCGGACCGCCTGCGGCTGCTGATCGAACGTGCTGCGAACCGTGACTTCAGCCAGTGGAGGAAGAGGCTCAGCGGCGACCAGGCCACTCGTATCCCACGGCACGCCAGCCACCAACATGAACACGAACCAGAATGAGAGCAACGTTCGACGGATTGATCGATTCATGAGGACTTAGTCTCACTCGCTTCTAGAATGTTGCGGCCCACGTGATGATTCCAGCTCGCCGTGCGGCCCACGCCCTGGAATTCTTCCCTCTGACCAGCGCCCGCGGCATCGACCATGCAGTCCGGGTCGTAGGGGCATCTGGCTCGAATTGACTGTTTAACCCACAATAATCGATCCCGCTCGCTGCACGCGAGTGTCCCTCACTTTTCGGAGGACCTGCTGCTCGCTACCATCATCAGCGTAAGACCGCTCAAACTTTCCCAGTTCGGGGGAACCCATGGCAGAACCGTTGACGCGTCGCGAATTTGCCAGCATGGTGGCAGTGGGATCGATATTGGCCGGCGCCCCTCTAGCCGCTGCCGACGCTGACAAACCGGACAAAAAGCCCGGGGATCAGGCACAGCCCGCGGCCGATCCGATCGACTTGATTATCGATTTGGTCAAGCAACAATACCCCCACGAGCGGCTCGACGAAGCGGCGCTGGAGGAAATTCGCGTCGACGTGCGACAACATCTTGGCCGATCTAAGGTGCTGAGTACGTTTCCGTTGATGAATTCCCAGGAACCCGGTTTTGTCTTTTCTGCCTGGCGTGCTGATCGACCGCACGGCTGAAATCAGATCAACGAACGTCTATCTGACTGCTGCGACTTGCATCGAGTCTGCCGGTCGATATACTCTACCGGTTTGCGAACCGGCTCACACCGGGGCGCTGAAAGTCTTGAAACTCAAACCGTAAGTTTTGGGCGCCGTAATCTTTAAGCGAATGTTCCGTGGTTGGTCAGCGGCAGCGGCCGCTACCACTGGGGCAGCTGAGACTACTTAAATTTTTGTGTGGGGAGCGTTGGCGGATGACACGCAGCAAGGAAAGTTTACTGGCGGCGACGACTCCAGTGAATGTTCGCGAACTCCTGCAAAGCGATGGCCCGTTCGGTTTCGAACAGGCCCGACAATTAGAGCGGGCCGTGGCCCGCAGTCAGTACGCAGAAGTTCGCCAGGAAATCCAAGCCCTCGAAGAAAAAGTCCTCACCGGCGACAAATCACCAAAACTACGGGCCAAAGTTGGCGTCACTCACTACGTTCTAGGTCAACATTCCAGAGCTCACGAAATGCTATCGGCACTCGATAAAGACGCAGTTGCACAGTTTTACGACGCACAAACTCTCCTGGGGTTAGAGCGGTATGCCGAAGCGGCCGAACAATTCGAAGCCGCAGAAAAGGCGGGAGCCGATGCCGTCGACTGCCGCCTCAACCGCGCCGGCGCGATTCGGGCGATGGGACGCCTCGACGAAGCCGAAAAGCTGGTCCACAGTTCCGCCCCGATGGGCGGTGCGACGCGGGCCGAGTACTGCTACCAGATGGGCTGTATCCTGTCAGATCGTGGCGACACCTACGGCGCCGTCGAATACTTCGAACGTGCCGTCGACATGGACCCGTACCATTCCAAGGCATTGTTCTCCCTCGCTGGTGAGAACATGCTCCGCGGCAACGACGAAGAAGCCGTGCGACTCTACGAACGCTCTTTGTCGCGCCCGCCATTGCACCTCGGTGCGATGATGAACCTGGGCCTGTTGTACGAGGATCTCGAAAACTATCCCGCCGCGGCGTACTGCTTCAAACGCGTGCTGGAATCCAATCCCGCACACGCCCGAGCTCGCTTGTACCTCAAGGACATCGACGCAGCCCAAGGGATGTACTACGACGAAGAATCGCTCCGCAACCAGGCCCGCATTGGCCAGTTGCTCGAGATTCCCGTCACCGACTTCGAACTGTCCGTCCGTGCTCGCAACTGCCTGCAGAAGATGGGCATCCGCAATCTGGGCGACCTCACGAAGATCACCGAGCAGGAATTGCTCGGCAGCAAGAACTTCGGCGACACGTCGCTGAACGAAATCAAGCTGATGCTGGAATCGAAGGGGTTGTCGCTCGGCCAGGCGCTGCACACCACCAAGGACAAGTCCCGCGACTACTACCGCAACGAAGCGTTGTCGCCGCAGGAACAGGCCTTGATGGGCCGTCCCGTCGCCGACCTCAACCTGTCAGTGCGAGCTCGCAAGTGTATGTCCCGCCTGGGCATCACCACCCTCGGCGAACTCTGCCAGCGCAGCCAGGAAGAATTGTTGGAAAGCAAGAACTTCGGCGTGACCTCCTTGAACGAAGTCCGCAGCAAGCTGACCGACCTGGGCCTCAAGTTGCGTGGTGATTGATATTCCTGGGCAACTCTACTGTGAACAGGCTCGTTGATTCACTCAGCGATGAAACGCGTTCGCAGTAGCGAGCTCCCTTGGTTGCGACGTATTAAGCTGATCTCGCGTCGGCACGATCAAGACGTCTGATCGCGGAGCGATCAACGACATTCTACGATCACTTACAGGAGCGTCACCCCATGCTCAGACCCACCGTGAAGTGGCTGATTGCTGGGGTGACGCTCCTGTTCTTTATTGGCCTGTTGATCCTGCCGGGCAAGCGGGGAGGCCGCGCCCGACTCGAATTGAAACCACCGCCGGGTGTGGCCCGGCTGCCGGCTGTCCGCGTCTTGCTGACCCCGGAAGCGGTCACATCCGCGACGGTGCAAGTGGACGGGCCGTTCCGCGTGTCACCGATGGGCAGCCAGCAGGTCCTGCTGCGATTGAATCGCCTCGCCAGGACATCGGTCACGTTGACCTCGAACGGGTTTCGATTCGGAACCCAGGTGCTGCCGGTTCCGCGGATGGAGATTGTTCCCGACGGCGAAGGCGCGGCCTGGGTCGGCGATCGCGAATATCGCGGCAAGATCCAGCTGATTCGACAAACCGGCGGCCGGGTCACGATCGTCAACGTGGTCCCGCTGGAGGATTACATCGCCGGGGTTGTCGATTCAGAAATGCCCAGCGACTTTGGGACTGAAGCTCGCAAGGCGCAAGCGGTCGTCGCCCGCAGCTATGCACTGTCGCAGATGCAAACCGCCCGCCGGGGTTCGCTGTATGACTTACACGCGACCACCCGCAGTCAGAAATATAACGGGCGCCGCTATCGCAGCGGCGATGGTCGATTGCTGGCGGGGGATAGTGCCGACAGTCGCCAGATCGCCTACGAAACGGCCGGCATGGTCTGCACCGATCGGGGGCACCTGTTTTGCACCTATTACTCTGCGGTCTGTGGCGGCAGCACATCTCTGGGCAGCGACTTTTTTTCCGATGCAGCGCCACCGCATCAAAGCGTGCCGTGCCAATGGTGCTCGGAATCCCCGCTCTATCACTGGCAATCCACGGTGACCAACACCGATCTGCAAACGCGAATCCAGCGTTATTGGACCACCCAGGAGACCAAGTTTGGCAAGCTGGAGTCGGTCACCGTCGGCCCTGTCCCGCATCCGGGGGGCGTGGCGGAAGTGCAAATGTCTGACGGCAAGCAAACGCTGAGCATGCCGGCGACGGCGTTTCGCCGGGCCATTGGAACCAGCGAACTCTACAGCCATCATTTCCAGGTAGAACGGGACGGTACCAGCTGGGTCTTTAAGGGCGCTGGTCACGGACACGGCGTCGGCCTCTGCCAATGGGGCGCCCGGGGCCTGGCGCGGTCGGGTAAAAATTTCTTGCAGATCCTGGACTACTATTATCCCGGTTCGCAAGTGGTGGTGCTCACCGACAAGTAGCCTGGCTCTCCAGTGTCGGGCGAGTCAATCCACGGGTGTTAATTCGGATCGGCGAAGCGATAACCGACTCCGGGCTCTGTTAAGAGATACTCCGGCCTCCCGGAATCCACCTCCAGCTTACGCCGCAGGTTGGCCATAAAAACACGGAGGTAATGTGTCTCATAAACGTTCTCCGGCCCCCACACTTCCTTCAACAGGAAGCGATGCGTCAAGACTTTGCCGGCGTGTTTAATCAGCGTCGTCAGCAGGCGGTACTCGATCGGCGTCAGGTGAATCTCATCGCCGGCCCGATAGACTCGCCGGGCTTCAAAGTCGACTCGCAAATCCCCCTGCTGGTGCACGGAACCGGTCGGTGAGCTGCCGCGGGTGGCGTGCCGCAAGGCGACTCGGATGCGGGCCAGCAATTCGCCAATTCCAAACGGCTTCGTCAGATAGTCGTCGGCCCCCAGATCGAGCGCCTGGACCTTGTCACGCTCCTGCCCACGGGCGGACAGGACGATAATCGGTGACGCATACCAGTCACGCAGGCGTTTGAGCACTTCCAGCCCATCCAGATCGGGCAGCCCCAGGTCCAGGATCACGGCATCGGGCGGATTCGCTGCCGCCAGCCGCAGCCCTTGAGTTCCCGTTTCGGCTTCGTCCAGCGCATAGTCGGCATCCACCAGCGCCGCTCGCAGAAACTTGCGAATCGGGGCTTCATCTTCGATCACCAGCAGACGCGTCGAGGCCATGCCAATTCAGATCACAGAGAGCCAGGTAGTCAGCAAAACGACAGGTGAAAACAAAAATTGATCAACGAGTGCACGCACAAAATGACTTTCATTCCTGACCAGCTTCACCCGGCCGCAT
This sequence comes from uncultured Planctomicrobium sp., assembly GCA_964596215.1. Lineage (GTDB taxonomy): Bacteria > Planctomycetota > Planctomycetia > Planctomycetales > Planctomycetaceae > JAKFVC01. Next base: position 8,762 of record CAZQUW010000005.1, read on the forward strand.
CGGTGATCTTCGGTGGATTTTCACCGCGGGGCAAGGTCAACGAGAAGATCGCGCCTCCCCCCGGACGATTCTCCGCATGAATCGTCCCATGATGAGCCATGACGATGGCCTGGCAGATCGCCAGGCCCAAACCTGCACCACGCTGGTCCCCCGGGGGTACTGCACTGCCTCGATAGAACTTCTGGAAGACCCGCTCCAGCTCATCAGTCGCCAGTCCCGGACCACGGTCTGCAACACAAATCTGCAAATCCGGACCGACGATCCGGGCGGACATTTCAATGTGAGTCTCAGCCGGGGAATAACGACATGCATTATCCAGGAGATTGAAACACACCTGCTCGACCAGCACCGCATCCATGGGGACCAACGGCAAATCCGGGGGAACCTCCAGCTCGAAAACGCGTTTCGGAAATTGTTGCTGGACTCGTCTCAGGGCGGCCCCGAGTACTTCCTCTGGAACATTCCATTCTCTCTGCACCTGTACGCCACCTGCTTCAATGCGCGTAATCTGCAGTAGCGAATCGATTAACTTTGATAGCCGATCCGATTCCTCATAAATCGTCTGCAGCAGTTCCTGATCGAGTCCCGTGGCAGCCCCGGTGGAACGCTGCAATAAACTACTGCTGGCCCCTGCAATCACCGCCAGTGGAGTTCGCAAGTCATGAGAGAGAGAGTTCAACAACACATTCCGCAGACGTTCGGATTCCGCATCAAGCTCCGCCTTGCGTGCGTCGATCGTCAATCGATCCCGTTCGAGCGCCAAGGCGATCAAGCCTGCGGCTGTTTCCAACTGCCTGCGAGAATCAGGCAAGGACCACAGTTCCGCAGCCGCTCCCCAGGCCACCAGGACCCCCGCGGTTCTCTGCGAGCCCGACAAGGGGACAATCAACGCCCCGACGTTAGGCAGCGTCTCGGTCCCGCGGCCGCAGGGTTTATTATGCTCAAAGCTCCAGGTGGCCACGGCCGACAGGGTCGAATCAATCGCGGGAGCATGCGGCGTGGACCAGCGCGTCTCTAATCGCCCCTCATCATTCGGCAGGAGCATGGCCCACTCGCCGCCGAATGTTTGCGACAGCTGCTGCCCGGACATGAGCAGCAGAAAGTCGGTTCCCATCGCTCCTGAAAGCTGTTTACCCAGCTTATAGAGGGCCTCCGTCCGACGCTCACGCAGGCGCGACGTCTCGACCTGTTCGCGCAAGCGAGCTGTCAGATGACTGGTCGTTAAGGACACCGCTAACAGGACCACGAACGTGAGCACATACTGGGCGTCGGCGACGGCGAAGGTCAAGTAGGGGGGAATGAGAAAGAAATCAAATGCCAGTACGCCGCACACCGATGCCAGGATGCCGGGGCCTCGACCGTAACGGGCCGAAGTGAAGAGCACCGTGGCCAGAAACAGCATCACGATGTTGGCTTCGGTGACCTGCCAGTGCAACAGCAGACTGCCGAGAATGCTCGCCACAGTCGTTGCCAGCAGGGCGATCAGATAGCCCGTGGTGCTGGCGTTCTTTTTCATCACCATTGCCGGGCGACCGTGGTGCTGGGGCTCACCGACGCCGCGGATGATGTAGACGTCGATATCGCCGCTGAGTCGCAGCAAGTCTTCTACCAGTGATCCCGACCAGAGACTCTGCCAGCGCGATTGCTGGGGCTTGCCCACGACAATCTTGGTCGCATTGCATTCCCGGGCATAACTGACGATTTCCTCGGCAGCATCGGTCCCCGACAGCACGCGCGATTCGGCCCCCAGTTCTTCCGCCAGCCGCAGGTTGGCCGCGAGTCTCTCACGAGCCTCATCGCTCATGTGGAGGGTATGCGGTGTCTCGACCGTGACCGCAATCCACTCCGCACGCAGGCCCATCGCCATTCGCTTGGCGCTGCGAATCACTTTCGCTGAAGTAGGACTGGGCCCCACGCAGATCACTAATCGTTCAGTAGTGGGCCAGGTACGGCCGGGACGTTGGGTCTGCCGCTCCGATTGGACGTCGGCATGAATCCGGTCTGCGGATTGTCGCAGGGCCAGCTCACGCAGGACCGTCAGATTGGCGCGCTGGAAGAAATGCCTCAGTGCCCGCTCGGCCTGCACCGTCAGATAGATCTTGCCTTCGCGCAGGCGCTCGACCAGTTCCTCCGGAGTGAGGTCGATCAGTTCGATCTCTGCCGCCTGCTCGAACACGTGGTCGGGAAGGGTCTCCTGGACGGTGACTCCGGTGATCTGCGCGATGACATCGTTCAGGCTTTCCAGATGCTGCACATTCAGGGTGGAATAAACGTTAATCCCGGCGGCCAGGACTTCCTCAACATCCTGCCAGCGTTTGAAGTGACGGCAGCCTTCCGCATTCGAATGCGCCAACTCATCAACCAGCAACAGATCGGGATGTCGTGCCAGGGCACCATCCAGATCGAACTCGCGGAGTGTCACCCCACGATAGGGGATACTGAGTGTCGGCAGTTGTTCCAGCCCGGCCAGCTGCGATTCAGTCTCGGGACGATTGTGCGGCTCCACATATCCCACAACGACATCGCGGCCCTCGGCCCGCTCGCGCTGTGCCGCCTGCAGCATGGCATATGTCTTACCGACTCCCGCCGCGTAGCCAAAAAAAATCTTCAGCCGCCCGCGGCCGGCGCGTGCCGATTCGTTCTGCACGCTGGCCAGCAAGGCTTCCGGGTTCGGGCGTAAATCATCCATTGCGGAATTGCTCAAGTGGGACAAGTCGCACTGATTGCGACGCAATCAGACATATTCTCAGGGGATGTCATTTCGCAGTCGTCGACTTCTTTAAGGGAAACGCCTGATCCAAGGCGATATTCAACTTTAAAACATTCACCCGGGGTTCCCCCAATAATCCCAGTTGTCGTCCTTCAGTATACTTGGTTAATACCCCTTTTACGTCGGCTTCAGTGACTCCCCGCGCCTGCGCAACGCGCCGCACCTGGTAGTCGGCGGCAGCCGGACTGATGTGCGGATCAAGGCCGCTGCCGGACGCCGTGACGAGATCGACAGGAATCCCCACGGTCGGCGAACCGCTGACAACCTTCAGTTTGTCGACTCGTTCCTGAACGGCAGTCTGCAGCGCCGGATTGGAAGGCCCCAGATTCGATCCCGAGGACGCGGCGGCATTGTAAGGAATGGGGCCGGTCGCAGACGGGCGGGACCAGAAATAGCCCGGGGCAGTAAATGTTTGGCCGATCAACTCGGACCCGATGGCCTCAGATCCCTCGGTCAACACGCTGCCTCGCGCCTGGTGGGCAAACAGCGTATTCGCAATCACAGTGATGGCCAACGGATAAGCCACTCCGGTAATTCCAGTCATCACCAGCAACAATACAACGGAGGTTCTTAGTGCCCGAAATAGCATGATATTCTTTCTGAAGCTGCTATCGCAGCGACTCACCGAGTCAGGTTCGCAGCAGATGATCAATGAAAAGGTGACTTTCGCCCTGCAGGCTATGCCAGATGCAACGCGGCTAACGCGAGGTCGATTAACTTGATTCCAATGAACGGCACGATCAGCCCGCCAAAGCCGTAGATCACCAGGTTTCGCCACAACAGGTCGCCGGCCCCCAGGGCCACATGTTTGACGCCGTTCAAGGCCAGCGGAATCAGGAACACGATGATCACGGCGTTGAAGATCACCGCCGACAAAATGGCACTGCTGGGGGTTGTCAGGTGCATAATGTCCAACGCTTTCAGCACGGGAAACGTCGTCGCGAATGCGGCCGGAATGATCGCAAAGTACTTCGCGATGTCGTTCGCAATGCTGAAGGTCGTCAATGAACCGCGGGTCATCAGCAGCTGTTTGCCGATCCGCACAATTTCAATCAGCTTCGTCGGGTTCGAATCGAGATCGACCATGTTGCCGGCCTCTTTGGCCGCCTGGGTTCCCGAGTTCATCGCCACGGCGACGTCAGCCTGGGCCAGGGCCGGAGCATCGTTGGTCCCGTCGCCGGTCATCGCCACCAGCCGGCCTCCCTGCTGATAATCGCGGATCATCTGCAGCTTGGCTTCCGGTGTGGCTTCCGCCAGGAAATCGTCGACCCCCGCTTCCGCGGCAATCGCGGCAGCGGTCAGGGGATTGTCCCCCGTGATCATCACGGTCTTAATTCCCATCCGACGCAGCTCTGCGAACCGTTCCGCGATGCCCCCTTTTACAACGTCTTTCAGATGAATCACTCCCAGGACGCGCGCCCGCTCGGCTACCACCAGCGGCGTCCCCCCCTGCTTGGAAACGCGTTCCACGATTGCTTTCACCCCGGCCGGGAAGGCCCCTCCCTGCGAGCGAACATAGCCTTCCACGGCATCGGCCGCACCTTTACGGATTTCTCGATCGTTCGAATTCACGCCGCTCATCCGAGTCCGCGCCGTAAACGGGACGAATGTCGCTCCGATGGCTTCCAGATTCACACCCCGGATGCCGAACAGCTGCTTCGCCAGGACCACAATACTGCGGCCCTCGGGGGTCTCATCGGGCAGGGACGACAGATGTGCCGCCGCTGCGAGCTCTTCCGGTGAGACCCCGTCGGCCACGATAAACTCGGCCGCCTGGCGATTACCCAGGGTGATCGTACCGGTCTTATCAAGCAGTAATACGTCCACATCACCGGCCGCTTCCACGGCGCGGCCCGACATCGCCATGACGTTGGCCTGGCTGAGGCGATTCATACCTGCAATACCGATTGCGGACAGCAATGCTCCGATCGTGGTCGGGGCCAGGCAGACGAGCAACGCAACCAGTACGGTCACCGTGACGGCTCGGCCCTGTCCCGCTTGCTCCACACTATAGATCGAGAACGGCAGCAAGGTCGCCGTGGCCAGCAGGAAGACCAGCGTCAACGCCGCCAGCAGAATGCTTAGCGCAATTTCATTGGGCGTTTTCTGACGTTGGGCCCCTTCCACCATGGCGATCATGCGGTCCAGAAAACTTTCCCCCGGCTTCACGGTCACGCGAATGATCAGCCAGTCCGAGACAACCTTGGTCCCCCCCGTGACGGCACTTCGATCGCCGCCACTTTCACGCACCACCGGAGCACTTTCGCCCGTGATCGCACTTTCGTCGACCGACGCCACCCCTTCCGCCACTTCACCATCAGACGGAATGATTTCGCCCGCCTTCACAATCACCAGGTCCCCGGTGCGGAGATCGTGCGCCGAAACTTCCTCGGCCACTTGCTTGTTCTTTTCCGACACGCGTCGCGCCGAGACATCCTGCCGCGCCTTCTTCAGGCTGGCGGCCTGGGCTTTGCCACGCCCCTCGGCAAGTGCTTCTGCGAAGTTGGCAAACAGGACGGTTACCCATAGCCAGACGGTAATTCCCAGGATAAACGTGGCCGGCTCTTCACTTTGTCCCATGACCGACTGCAGCCACAACAGCGTCGTGAGAAAGCAGCCGACATAGACGACAAACATCACGGGATTACGGATCTGCACCTGAGGTGTCAGCTTCAGGAATGACTGGTGGATCGCTTCCCGCACCAGCTTCCGGTCCCACATTGAAGGGGGGAGATGTTTCGTACTCATATTAATCATTCCGAATTATTGATTTAAATTTTGCTCCTGCGGCGATGCTGCCCGCGCGAGCCGAGTTCATCCCGGTACGGGATGACCAACACCCATTGATGCTGTATCAACGTTTGATCCTGGGATGGGGGTGCCTGGGGGTGTGCTTGTGTTGTCTTTTTTTGCGCCTTGAAAAAACACTGGCAGAGCCAGTGGCACCCCACTTTTGGCATTCAAGTCGCACTAGAACTTGTTCAACGTCAGGTGCTCAACCACCGGTCCTAACGCCAGGGCCGGGACGAAAGTCAACGCACCGACAATCATGACCGTGCCAATCAGCAGGCCTACGAACAGTGGTGTATGGGTCGGCAACGTGCCGGCTGACGGAGGCGTTGTCTTTTTTGCAGCCAGGGACCCGGCAATCGCCAGGACGGGAACCAGGACACCATAACGTCCCAGGAGCATCGCCAGCCCCAGAGCATAGTTGTAGAACGGAGTATTGGCATTCAAGCCACCAAATGCGCTACCGTTATTGTTTGACGCGGACGAGAACGCATACAGAATCTCGCTGAACCCATGCGGGCCCGGGTTGAACACGCTCGATTTGCCGACCGCCGTCGAAACGGCGACTGCGGTTCCGATCAGGACGACGGCACAGGGAATCAAGATTCCAATCATGGCCATTTTGATTTCAAAAGCTTCGATCTTCTTGCCAAGATACTCGGGAGTACGCCCCACCATCAGCCCCGACACAAACACGGCCACCAGGGCAAACAGCAGAAGCCCATATAATCCGGATCCCACACCACCAAACAGAACTTCCCCCAGTTGCATCAGCCACATGGGAATCAGCCCGCCCAGGGGTGAGAATGAATCATGCATGGAATTCACCGAGCCATTGGACGCCGCCGTGGTGGCGACAGCCCAGATGGCCGAGTTCGCGATACCGAATCGCTGTTCCTTACCTTCCATATTGCCGCCGGAATGCTCGGCGGTGGCCGCGGCATCGACCCCCAAGGCCTGCCACTGCGGATTCGGCTGTTGTTCCGCGCAGTAGCAACAGATCAACAACAACGAGAACGGGATGGTCATCGCGGCCAGCAATGCCCAGCCTTGTCGCCGATCTTTGATCAACATGCCGAATGTGAAACATAAGGCGGCGGAGATGATCAGGATCGACAGAACTTCCAGGAAGTTGGTGAGCGGCGTCGGGTTCTCGAACGGGTGAGCAGAATTCACATTAAAAAAGCCGCCGCCGTTGGTTCCCAGTTGTTTAATGGCAATCTGAGAAGCCGCGGGCCCCAGGGCCAGTGTCTGGGTCGTCACAGGCTGGCCATCGGCCCCTGCGGTCGGTTCGACCAGCGTGACTGTTCGATAAGGTTCCAACGTCTGCACAACCCCCTGCGAAACCAGCGCTAACGCCAGGCAGGCTGACAGCGGCAGCAGGATATACAGTGTGGAACGCGTCAGATCGACCCAGAAATTACCAATCGTACGCGCCGTATGCCGGACAAATCCGCGTGCCAGGGCGACCAGCACGGCAATGCCGGTGGCCGCTGAGACGAAGTTCTGAACGGTCAGCGCAATCATCTGCGTGAAGTAGCTCAACGTGGTTTCGCCACCATAAGCTTGCCAGTTCGTGTTGGTGGCAAAGCTGATCGCCGTATTCCAGGCGAGATCATTCGGTACGCCGACAAGTTGCTGGGGATTGGCCGGCAGCCACCCCTGCAGACGCTGGACGGCCCAGACTACGATCAGGCCGACTCCGTTAAACATCAACACCGAGATCGTATACTCGACCCAGGTCATCTCGACCTGGGGACGGATACCGCAAATGCGGTAGATCCAGCGTTCGCCCCGAGTCAGGAAGGGCGGCTGCCCCTCCGCGGGGTCGCTCAGTACGCGGGCCATGAACCAGCCCAGCGGCTTGACGGCCAACAGCAGTGCCAGCAAGAACAAAACGACTTGAGTTAGTCCACTGGCGGTCATCGAAAATGTGGAGATCGTGGGCATCAGGGAGTTCATGGGAAAAGCTCCGGTTTCAGCATCGCGACGACGAGATAGATCAGCAGGAGCACCGCGACGATTCCTGCCAGAACATGCATGGGATTCATGTCGAATTCCTGGGGCATTGGGGAAACGCACTCTCAAACAGAGCGTAGCAGCACCTTGTGCGGCAACGCGCAGCTCATTGGCGTTGATTCAATGAACTGCATGAAGGATACACAACGGGACGTCAATTGTGCGTCAAGAGTTGGCTATGGCATATCAAGAAAGTATCAAGATGACGTATCGTTGATCGTTCTCGATCGTTCGCCGACCCATCAGAGAGCCAAAATCGCCTTGAAGACTGAAGGTCGTCGATGCACGCGACGGCGAAGACGTTGGATCGTGACGCGATCAACCACTTTCATGCCGGGACGATCACCGCGGCCGCCAATTCAATAGTGACCGTCTTGCCACTGTGAAATCCGGGGGCGGCAGCGCCTGAACGTGGCATCAAGGCTTGCAGAAGTTGTCCTGAACCCAGCCTCAGTCGCACTCGCAACATCGCCCCCTCGGGGATGATTTCCAGAATCGTCGCCGAGGAAGCCGGTCGATTGTCCGGTGATTCAACCAGTCGGATATCTTCAGCACGAATGCAGGCAATGCCTGATGACAGTGGGGCGGCTGCCATCCGATCCACCCCGCGGAAATGCCAGCCGCAGTGTTCCACGCCGGCGTCCCTCGCGCCGCGGTCGACGACATTGACGGTCAAGAAATTGTCATAGCCGACGATCTTCGCCACGGTCAGATCCGCCGGTTGATGGAGGACTTCATCCACAGGGCCGGCCTGGCGCACCTGCCCGTCACTCATCACGATCAGATCGTCTGCTAGAGCCTGCACGTCGATCGCATCATGCGACACAATCAGGGCCGGCAACTGCAGGTCATGCAGCCATTCTCGCAGGGCAATTCGCAGTTCGGTCCGGGTGGGGCCGTCCAGCGCCGAGAGGGGTTCATCGAGACAGAGCAGTCGCGGCCGGGCCGCCAGCACCCGGGCCAGCGCGACCCGCTGTTGCTGGCCCCCGGAAAGTTCACGTGGCAGCCGCCGCTCCAGGCCCCGCAACTGAAAACGCTCCAGCAACTGATCGACTTGAGTTCGTTGACCAGGCTGTGCGGGTGCGCCGAAGGCCACATTGTCGCGCACGGTCAGGTGCGGGAACAGCATGTAATCCTGAAACAGAAAGCCGACGCCGCGCTGTTGCGGCGGCACGTGAATCCGTTCCGCGACATCGTTCCAGGTTTGACCAAACGCCCGTATGAATCCGGCATCCAGTCGCTCGAGCCCCGCCAGGCAGCGCAGGACAGTGGTCTTGCCGCAACCGGAAGGACCGAACAACGCGGTCACTCGCTGCGGTCGGTCGGACCACTGGAGTTCGCCCCGAATCGACATCGCAGGATACGTCTTCGTGAATTCAGCGAACATCCATGGATTCATACCTGGGGCATCCTCTTCTGCAGGGCGTGCACCAGGGCGAGCATTACAAACGCGAAGATCAGCAGCACGAAGGACGTCTGCCCTGCCGCTGCATAGTTCAGCGAATCCACATCTTCGAAGATGGCGATCGACAGGGTGCGAGTCACGCCGGGGATATTGCCACCGACCATCAGCACAATCCCGAACTCGCCCATCGTGTGGGCAAACGTCAGGATCATTCCTGAAAGAATACCCGGCCAGGCCAGGGGCATCGTCACGCGCCAGAAAGTTCGCCAGCGAGAACTGCCCAGGCACCACGCCGCTTCCAGGAGTCGGCGGTCGACCGCAGAGAATGCCGCGACAAACGGTCGCACGGCAAATGGCAAATTATAAATCACCGACGCGACGAGTACCCCACTAAACGTAAACGGCAGCATCTGCCCCGTCAGTGATTCATACGCCTGTCCGAAAGCACTGCGGCGGCTGGTACACCATAACAGGTAGAACCCCAGGACGGTGGGCGGCAGAACGAGCGGCAGGGAGACGACCGCTTCCACCATCCACTTCCACGGGCGACGCGTTCGCGCCAGCCAATAGGCAAGCGGCAACCCCACCAGCAACAGCACGACCGTGGTGCAGCAGGCCAGTTGCAGCGTCAGACGTAAGGCGACTAAATCCAACTGAATCCCGCCAGAAAAACGATTGTGCCGGCTCTATTGCGGAGACGACTCGGGTATTCCAAAACCATACTTTCTGAAAATCTCGGTCGCTGGCGGAGACTGTAGAAAGTCACAGAATTTCCGGGCGGCTGCGGCCTGTTGTGTGTGATCAAGAATGACGCCGGCTTGATCCATCCGCGGATAAGTCTCCGCGGGGAACATCCAGTATTTCCCCTTACCAGCAAATTCACGTGAGGTCGCAAACGAGAGCCCGATGACTGCCGCATCAGCCGCACCAGATTCGGCAAACTGTGCGGTCTGGGCGACATTCTTGCCCAGCACCAGCTTGCTCTGCAGTTCGTCATACAGACCCAGCTGCTTGAGAGCCGCTGCAGCGGCACGACCGTACGGGGCAGTCTTAGGATTGGCGATTGCAAACTTCTTAAGCCGGGGATCTTTCAGGATCTCGGCACCTGCTGTCTCAACCTGCAGCGGTGAGTCATTGCGCACCCAGAGCACGATGTGACCAATCGCATAGCGAAAGAGCGAGTCAGCTTTGGCGACACGCTGATCCACCAGTTTCTGCGGATAAACCAGGTCTGCGGACAGGAACACATCGTAGGGAGCCAGATTCAACATCTGGGCGAACAGTTCACCCGATGAACCAAATGTGGGCTCGAGCTTGATGCCGGGATTGAGCCGTTCAAATTCCTGTTCCAGTTCGACTTCCACAAACCGCAAGTCGGCGGCCATCGCCACAACCAGGTTGATCGGTGGTTGGCCCGCGACTGCGGAACCGGTTTTCTCGTTAGCATGTGTGGTCCCGGGCGAGAGCCGGGTCGGTGAGGAAGCGGCCGGCGCGTCAACCGCTGGTGCGTTGGCGACCGCCGGCGGTACCGCACGTTGGCAGCCGACTGTGCCGAAAATCCCCAGGCAGACAGCGCACCAGGTCGCTGCAAGTCGCATCGAACTCGAGGTCGTCCTGGATTTCATCAAACTGCCTCTACCTCACCGGTATGTGCCACTTCATATCCTGGCAATTCCCCCAACAGCTTGCGGAAACCGGGCGAGCGGCACACTGTCAGCAGGGCTTGAAAACGAGGATCAGGCTCAAATTCAGCGTGATAACAAATGTCGTAGGTTTCATTCCGGACACTCAAGAACTCCAGCCCCGCTTCTTCCGCAGTGAGCTTCAGACAGACGCCGACATCCGCCCACCCGCAACGGATGGCTTCGGCGACCCCCGCATGGTCCCGGGCCAGTCTTTTCGGAGCAGGCCGCCCGTCGAGCAATTCATCCAGACACTGCCGCGCACCGGAACCCACTTCGCGGCCAATCCACTGCGGTTTCGAGGACCTCGATTCGACAGCCCCTTTGACCGTTGTAATGCCAGATCCCGGCCCCACGGCGAGTCCTTCTTCCCAGCGAGCCATCTTGAGCAACCGATAGCCGGGCCCCAGCCGTTCGCGAATAATGGCCCCATTGCCGCCGGGTTGCTCGGTCGACGCGAGATGCACGCCCGCCAGGTGCACCAGCCCCGCAGCCAGTAACCGCAGCGCCTCGGAACTGGATCGCTTGAGGACCAGCAGTCGCACCGGCGTGGTGGCTGCCAATTCCCGCACCAGCAAGCCGATGGCCGGGTCACAGCTGGCAATGACCAGCGTCTCTGTGGCGAGATTGTTGATTCGCGGCTGAAGCTTGCCGCGCGACAACAGGCCATCGTGCGCGACCACCCCCACACTGCCGCTCTCGGCGGGATACAGAACGTGCCGTCCCCCAACCTCCGCACACCAGAACCGGCAGGGGTCCTGAGTCGGAGTCCAGGCCCATTCCTGGGCCGGGCTCTCGGCCTTCGCCAGCGAGAAGACATCGTCAACGCGGCATTCCAGGGCCGCGGCGAGCGCCAGGGCTGTCGCGACGGAAGGGACCAGCCGGCGGATCTCGATGGCACTGACTTCCGTGCGGGAAACCCCCGCGCGCCGCGCGAGCTCATCCTGGGACCAGCCGCGCGCCTGGCGGAACACTTTCAATTGATTCTCAAGCGGTTCACGTGTTGACATGATCGTGTCATTATGGCGGTACCTTTATGGCAGCGTCAAGCTGGCTGGCGTCTCGACACAATCATCACGAGCGATCGAAGTGTTGCAAACGGCAGACTCGCACTTTCCCGCCTGTTCGTTCAAGTCCGAAAATTCCACCAGCCCTTGGCGTGTCGCGCCGGGAGCATGTCGCAAAAACTCATCACGCTCCCCAGCCTGAGCTAGGCTTCACCGGACGTCCACGGATTGTTCCACCCCTTCAGGGCAACTTCAATATCTGGCGCGACGGGCCTGAGTCGTCAGGAATTCGGTATGTTCAAGGTTTCCACTATGCCTCGCATCGATATCCCGCAGCTTGATCTGAATCAATTCCTGGCCGATGTGCATGCCGGATTGCCGCAGGCCAGGACCGATTTATCGCCGGGCGGGAAAGTCTTTACGGGTTCTGTCGTATCGAGTTCGCCGACGGCCGAGACAGGTACGCCGAACATACTGATCATTGATGACGAACCCATTAACATCAAAGTCATCACCAAATATCTGCACGAACTGGGTTACACGCATTGCACGGGGCTAAGTGATTCGCGGCAGGCGCTGTACTCGATTGCCAATGATGCCCCGGATCTGGTGATCCTGGACGTCATGATGCCGTTCGTGACAGGCATTGAGATTCTCGCCAAGCTGCGAGCCAACCCGGCCACCGCACATCTGCCAGTCCTGGTCCTGACGGCGGCCGTCGATCGAGAAACACGGCTCGCGGTACTCGAAACGGGTGCCACAGACTTCCTGAGCAAACCGATTGATCCCAGCGAATTATCGCCACGCGTGCGGAATGCACTGACCCTCAAGAAATTCCACGACAGCTTGCGGCATCAAGCCCAGAACCTCGAGAATGCGGTGCGGATGCGTACAGCCGAACTGGAAGCGTCGCGGCAGGACATCATCCATTGCCTGGCACGGGCCGCCGAGTTCCGCGACGATGACACCGGCCAGCATGTGCTGCGCGTGGGACGGTACGCCGGGATCATCGCGCAGGCACTGGGAATGAGTCCCGATGAAGTCGATCAGATTCGCCAGGCCGCGCAGTTGCACGATATCGGCAAGATCGGCGTCCCCGACTCCATCCTGCTGAAAACGGGCAAGCTGGAACCCGACGAATTCGAACGGATGCAGAAGCATACCTGTATCGGCAAACGTGTCATTGAACGGCTGCCACAACACGAATGGGACGAACTTCGCAAGCATGTCCAGATCGGGGCACAGATCCTCGACATTCCGCGGTCCCCCGTCCTGCAGATGGCGGCCCGGATTGCACTGACCCATCACGAATGGTGGGACGGCAACGGCTACCCGTTGGGGCTGGCCGGTGAGGACATCCCGCTGGAGGGACGCATTACCGCCGTGGCCGACGTCTTCGACGCCTTAAGCAGCAAACGCCCCTACAAGCGGCCGTTTCCGCGCGAGAAATGTTTTCAAATTATCGCCGAAGAACGCGGGACGCACTTTGACCCGCAAGTGGTCGATGCCTTCTTCTCGATGCGCGATGCCATCGTGAAGATCCAGATCGAACTCGCCGATACGGACATTGACGCGCACTGATATTCCGTGCTCGGCACATTGAGTTCACGTTGTCCAATTCACCTGACTCGGGTGAGTCAGACTGCTGCTTTGTCACAGTTTGATGTCAGGGTAGGGTGTGCCACTGGCTGTGCCAGTGCGAGCGTGGGTTTCCCCGTACCGCAGAGCACTGGCAGAGCCAGTGCCACCCTACTTTCGTGTCTTTTACAGAGCACTACAGGGTGTCGCGGACCACTTGCAGTGCGGTCGGCAGCTGAATCGTTCCCTCATAGAGGGCGCGGCCGATAATCGCGCCAATCAGCTTCGGCTGCTTCCGGCTTTCACCCGCCAGCGTGCGGATGTCTTCCACCGTGGTAACGCCACCAGAAGCAATCACCGGCAATCCCAAGTCGGCCAGTCGCAGCATATCATCAATCGTGCCGCGGTCGACCCCCTGCATCATGCCGTCGTTGGCAATGTTGGTATAGATCACCGCGGCCAGTTCCACATCGGCATACTGTCGAGCCAGTTCCAGGGCCGAGACTTTCGAGACATCCAGCCAGCCCTCAGTGGCCACGAAGGAATCTCGTGCGTCCAGTCCCAGGCAGAGCTTACCGGGGAATTCTTGCGCCATCTGGCGAAACCATGCCGGTTGCTTCAGGGCCTGGGTGCCCACGATGACGCGATCGATTCCGACCTCATCGAGCATCAGCCGAATGGCGGCGGCATCTCGAATTCCGCCCCCCAGCTGGCAGGGAATTCCTGCGGCTTCCACGATCCGCCGCACGACTTCCACATTGACTGGTCGCCCCGCCTTGGCACCGTCCAGGTCAACCAGATGCAGGCGTTCCGCTCCTTGCTGAACCCATTTCAGTGCCATCTCGGTGGGATCGGCCCCAAATACGGTCTCGCGAGCGTAATCGCCTTGTCGCAGTCGAACACATTGTCCGCCGCGGAGATCAATTGCCGGTAACAGTTGCATGGTCTTCAATGGTCTCAAAAGTCGGTCGAACAAACGCCAGCAAAACCTCGACAACAGCTCACAGCCCGTTTGAACTCTGGCGGTTCACAGCTGCCTCCATCGGTTTTGGCAGGAATTCTCAGTTTGGAAACTGCCAGCGTACCATGAATCGGGGCAGGGTGCGAGGTTCCCGGAATGGTTGTGTCAGTGCCGTGGCCGGAGCGGTCGCAGATGAAACTCAAAGCTGTTATCTTAACCGGGCACCGGGGTCTCTGGACTTCTCGTTCTGAGAATGGCCTCGCGCAGATTCCATCGCACGACACAAACTCAAAACACACTGGGAGCCACCACATGATTCACCGACTCTGCCTCGCGTCGCTGGGGAGCATCGTGTTACTCGGTTTCGGTCAGGCCGCATGGTCTGCCGAAGGGCCTGTCGTCTTAGACAAGAATCCCTACATCGAATCCCTGGGGGACCTCGCCCGGAACCCCGATTATGAAACTCAAGGCGAATATGCCGGGGCAGCCGGGGAGAAGAAGTTCGGCATCCAGGTCATCGCCCGTGGCGACGGAAAATATGATGCCGTGTTGTTCCCGGGCGGCTTGCCGGGATCGGGATCAGATGGAAAAACGAAGATTGCGTTGAAGGGTGAAACGAAGGACGGCGTGGTCCACCTGCAGGGTGATCAGTGGACGGCCACGATCACCAGCGGCGTGTTGTCCGCCAAAGGCCCGGAAGCGGTCGAACTGAAGAAGGTCTATCGCGTTTCGCCGACGATGGGGGCCAAACCGGTCGAGGGCGCTGTCGTGCTGTTTGATGGCACCAGCGTTCAAGGTTGGAACAATGTGAAGCTGGAAGATGGCAACCTGCTGGGAATCGGCGGACGCACCAAGGCGAAGTTCCACAACTTCACACTGCACCTGGAATTTCGCTCCCCCTTCCAACCGACGAAGACCGGCCAGGCGCGCGGCAACAGCGGTATGTACTTGCTGGATCAGTATGAATGCCAGATCCTCGATTCGTTCGGATTGAACGGCGAAAACAACGAATGCGGCGGTTTCTATACGATCCAGAAGCCGAACGTGAATATGTGCCTGCCCCCGATGTCGTGGCAGACTTACGACGTCGATTTCACCGCCGCAAAGTTTGATGCCGCCGGTAAGAAGACGGCCAACGCTGTCGTCACGATCAGGCAGAACGGCGTATTGATTCACGATAAGTTCGAATTGCCCCGGAATACCCCGGGTGGCGGCACTCTGGATGAAAGTCAGCCCGCCCCGCTGTTTTTGCAGAATCACGGCGATGCCGTTCGATTCCGCAATATCTGGGCGGTCGAGCACAAGTAATTACGATTCGCTGAGCAATTCGCAGGACGGGGGCCACGCGTCCCCTCCTGCAGATGCCCGCAGCTCTGCTTGCGGGTGTTGCGACCGATGTTGGAATTGTCTGGTAATCAGACTCCGCATATGATCTGGAAGTATTGCTTCCCGATCTTCAGAATTCAGAAGACCACGTCAAACTCAAGGCTGTGCTCCGTGACAGACGCCGACGACCCGTTGCAACCGCGCTCCTGCGCCGAACGTCTCAAAGCGCTCAGCGAACCCTGCCGGCTGCGCATTGTCAGTTCATTGCGAGATGGCCCGAAGAATGTCAGCGATCTGGCGGCCGAATTGAACATCAGCATTGTCACGGTGTCGCACCATCTGGGGATCCTGCGTGCCGCGGGACTGGTGGAATGTGACCGTGACGGCCGCTTCATCGTCTACCGCTTGCCGGTCGAAGTGTTTCAGCGCCCCAAGAAGGCGAACGCTCTCGATTACCTCGATCTAGGCTGCTGCCGACTGGAAATGCCCAAAGAACAAGAGCAGGAATAAAGGGCAACGTGATCGCGGCTACACCGTGAAGCGCCCCCTTGCCCGACCCGCAGCGCTGGTGCACGGGTCCCGGTTATCTCGCGTAGTCGATGTCGGCGGTAGCTGGCCCGGTTTCCAGTTCACCAGCCATCCACTCACCAGCATATCGGGCTGGTATTTTCAACACCCAGTTGCCGACCTCCCGCACCAGATAGAAAGAGCCCGGTTCCCTTGAGGGAAACCGGGCTTTTTTGTTTTTCGGAACTGGTGGCTGAACCACAGCCGCGACCGCAATCAATCATCGCGACCACTGGGGCGATCACCAATCACGTCGATCGTGGCGAAGGCACTGCGTCGCGGATCGGCGTTCTCCCATTCCACTTCCAGCTGGCTGAGATCGACAAATCGATCCCGCAGGCACGGAATAAACAGCGGTTCTTTCGGCGACGCGATCTGGTCGACCGTCAATTGCCGCGTGACATTGCTGTTCAGCACGCCAAAATTGTTCTCATGGCTGACATACCGAATGGACTTCACGCGGACCGGACCGCCGAAGGCCCGGACTTCGAAGTAGCGTCCCTGGCCACGGCCTTCGCCGTTATACGGACGGTAGACAGGTGACCGGGCGACTTCCACGGCCTCGGCAGGAAACCCATTCGGGTTACTCACATTCGAGACAGGACGCGCCCGAGCACCGGGGACTCCGTAGGCCGTAAACGTGTCTTGTTCCATGAACAAGGGCTGGGTGGCAGCGATCACGTCGGTCAGCGCGGGAACGACTTCCGTGCGCCATTCGCGATTGACGCGTGGATCGCAGAAGCTGACCTGATGTTCGACGGCAACCGCGGTGGTCCGGACGCGCAACAGCAGCGTACGGACCGTTTCGCGGAAGGCGAGATAACGTTCCCGGGCCTGCAAGGTGCGGGCATCGGTCGGCAGATCACGCACACGACCGCGATAGCGGGCACTGTCCAGCTGAGCATAAGCCTGGGAGGCTTGCTCCAGATCCCAACCGGCAACTTCCAACGCACCGGTATAGAGCCGCAACGCACGCAAATCGGCGTAAGCGATCAATTCGTTGGGTGAGGGATCATCCCCCGGTTCAATATGCTTGTAGAGAGTGCGGACGCCCGCTTCCAGGATGGCGGTCGCTTCGCTGAGCGAAGGGGCACCTTGTCCGGGAATGTGGTGACCGTGACCGTAACCGGGGCCATTGGGATTGCCGTTATAGCCGCTGCCCGGATTGCCGCGGGGAGTGAGGAATTGATCCTGTGCCGTGGCCGCGACACACATCGCACTGAGTGCGAATCCACAAACGACACGCCGCAACCACAGGCCGCGTCGCGTCCCCTCCTGAATTTGAGCCATGATCTCCTACCCTCCTTGGAAGAACGAACCTCGCCCCACGGCGATCTTTTCTAACGCGGAGGGTCGCCGGGTCTCCACCGCGCGAGGAGTCTCGCAGAATCTCAATTCAAGGGCAATAGGAATTTCGGCATAGGAATTCGACAATTCGACGGTGGAATTTTGAACGGGGATCGATCGCCACCAGGCGGAGGTGACCATGGCCCAACTGGACCGGAACGGTTCACCCCATGTCGCTGTGTCGCCCTCCGGTCCCTGATCCTTGATCAACTCCAGTGGGGTCGTCATTTTCTTCTCGCCTGTGATAATGCAGATAGGACAGTTTCATTATCAGTGGCACTCCACATCTTCCAACTAGGAACTGTAATCTCCTCGAGAGCAACGTCCATCATGCCTGATCATCCCGAGTTTTTCGTTGGCTGGGGCACTTTGTCCCTCATCAATGCCGGTCTGGCGCAATCCAAGGGGCGCAGCGGCTTTCTCTGGTGGCTGGGCTCAGTTTTTCTGGGTCCGATCGCAACCTTGCTGATTGTCGTCCTGCCCCGCAAGCCACACGTCTTTTAATGCATCCTGAACTTTTGATTTCGGAATCGGGCGCTACTGGCTCTGCCAGTGCCAAGTCATTTGACTCGCAAACAGCACTGGCCCCCCAGTCCTTGCTTTAACCGAGCTTTGATTCAGTAAACTGTTCCGTAACAGCAGCAGAAATACCAACGCACTGCGATACAATCCCCCGCTGCGAAAACAGACACATCAAGGAGCAAACGTATGAAAAAGTGGGAATATCGAGTCCATACGTCCCGCACGCTGGGCGAAGGTGCGGCTCTGCTGGAAGCATTCGGCAACGATGGCTGGGAACTGGTGGGCACTCAGAAAGACCACAAGGAACATTACATGTTCTTCTACAAGCGGCCCAAGGCAGCAGAAGACTCCGAGTCTCCGTCGAAATAATCCTGGCTCGCCGCAGGCTTCGACCGCGAACAATCCGGCTCCTCATTCTACGAGTTGCTCGAGTTCTTCAATCAACGGAGCCTGGCGGGCAATGATCTTCGATTTGGCAGTGGCGACGTCGAAGAATGCCGCCCGATCGATCTCCGGAAATTCGACATCATGTCCGGACCGGGGCGGCCATTCCAACTGGAATGTGTTGCTGCTGATCCCGTCTGGGTCGCAGTTCCCCTGAACTCCCCAGGCCTGGACGATCTTGCCCCCCAGCTGCCGGATGGGTGTCAGGGGAATGAAAGGTCCTGTGGGGATAATGTGGAGCTCTTCTTGAAATTCCCGCTGGGCTGCCGCCAGAAGATCCTCGCCCGGTTCCACCTCCCCCTTGGGAATCGTCCAGGCTCCCTCATCTTTATTCTTAAAGAATGGACCGCCGGGGTGCGCCAGTAGAACCTGCAGTTGGCCGTCTACGAAACGGTACATCAACAGCCCGGCACTGACGCGAGGTCTACCTGCCCCCATTTTGAACCTCATCGCCGTGAATCGCGTGGCAAGTGCTGGTGAGCAGTCGCCCCAGACTCGCAACGTTCCAGAACGCCAGCCTCGCCATTGGCCGGCACTGTTCGGCTTGCTCGATCTGATTGAGAACCCCTGACAAAACCGGTTGCGGGAAGTTCAGAACCGCGGTGTTCCAGCGGTTCTGAACTGACGCAGTCGTTTTGTGCGCACTTATTAAAACGGGAACAGGGTCTTCAATTCCGCCGCCGTGGGACGCCGGCCGTATTCGCAGATCTCAAACACTTCGGCGTACTGCACGGCCTTGCCACGTTCTTCACCGTACCAGCGGATCAGTGCATCCCGATACTGATTTGCCTCGCTGTTATGCCGCTTGCCCCACCGCTCTTTCAGCCAGGCCAGGCGGGCCTGCGGGTTGCCTGCGGGAGGCACGACATTCGTGACGTGCTCTTCGCTGCCACCGGCACCACCTTCATAGGCTTGCGACACGAGTTCGTTGATCGCTTTGACCTTCTGCTCGAAGACATCATCCAGCGAAATCGCGACATCCCCCTTGAAGGGATAAGGCCGCTGGAAGCCATCGCTGGAGAACAGGAACAGCGGGTTCTTCTTCAGCGCCGGCACATCCGGTGTGAAAAACGGCACAGTGACCATGAAGGCGGCATCCTGGACCAGAATGCCGACATAGCGATGGTCAGGGTGATAATCCCAGGGGCGATGGGAGATCACGATATCGGCCTGCCATTCGCGAATCAGCCGCGTGATGAGCTTGCGGTTCTCCAGGGTCGGCAGCAATTCGCCGTCATGCAGGTCGAGTACTTCCGAGGTGACTCCCAGCAGCCTGGCTGCCGCCTTCACTTCCCGGGTCCGTCGCTGGGCCAGCGGACCGCCGGCCATCTCCCAGTGACCGATGTCGCCATTTGTCACGGAAACCAGCTTCACATGGTGCCCCAACCCCGCCCACTTGGCCGCAGTACCGCCGCACTTGTATTCGGCGTCATCGGGATGGGCTCCAAAAATGATCACCCGCAGCTTGCCATCATTCGGCGTCGCGTCCGTTCTCGCGGGCGCCGCAGCCGGGGTCGCTGGGGCGGCAGCCTGTGCCACCTGGAGACCCCGTGCAGCCTGCGGCGAGACTTGCGCGCTGGCAGCTGGCGGGGTGACTCCGGTCGCGTGAATCCCTGAAAATGTGATAGCAACCGCCATCAACAGCAGGCCGCTCGTGATCAGAGTTCGCGGGCGCATCGAGATCTCCTGAAAAACAAAGTGCAGTGACGAATTATCGGCTTCCCGGGGAAGCCAAGGCCGAACCGATACTGCCGGGAACTGCAGGAGAATGCAAGCCTCCGCCTGACCGGCAGCAGGCCACGTGTCGTCGTCGGCCGGGCTGCGGATGAAGTTCTCAGCACAGACTTATCAACGCGAACAGAACCGCTGCGTCAGTTCAGAACCGCTGGAAATACCGCGGTTCTGAAGGTCTCACAACTGGTTTTGTCAGGGGTTCTAATTCAAATTGAGCCTCGGAACGCTTCTGAGTTCTTCAGGGGCCACGCTCGGGAATCGAAATCTGCCGCTCCGGACCGCTAAATCAATTCGGGCAACGGCCGATGGTCGCCGACAAGATACTGGGGCCGGCCGGCCAGATCATTAAATTGTGTGGTGGCGACATCAATTCCCAGCTGATGGTAGAGCGTGGCGAACACGTCACGGAAATGGACCGGGCGACTCAGGGGCACTTCCCCCCAGCGCGTACTGGAACCAATAACCTGCCCCGAACGCATACCACCACCGGCCAGCAGAGCGCCCGCCACATTGGGCCAGTGATCGCGGCCGCCGTTCTGATTGATCTTAGGAGTCCGCCCAAATTCTCCCCACGCGACGACCGCGACTTCGTCCAGCATGCCGCGATCGGCCAGATCCCCGATCAGTGCCGACAACCCGAGATCGAACAAGGGCAGGGTCCCGCGGGCTTCCTGAAAGTTGTCCTTGTGCCAGTCCCAGTTATAAGCCCCCTGCAACATCCGCCCGAATGGCCACCGGGTAAACGCCAGCGTAACACACCGCGCTCCCGCTTCGATTACGCGCCGGGCCAGCAGGAACTGATCCAGGAAGGTTTTGCCTTCTCGCTCGTGCGGATATGCCACATCCAGCCCGTAACGCTGTCGCGTCAGGGGGTCTTCACGACTGAGGTCCAGGGCTTCTGCCAGTCGCGGCGAGGTGAGAACTTCAAATGCCTGTCGGTGAAATTCCTGGATACCGTCTGTCAAGCCATCCTGTTCCACCTGGCGGCGGAAACAGTCAAAACTTGCCAGCAAGGCTCGCCGGTCGGCGAGTCGATCCAGGCTGACTCCGTTGAGCATGATGTTCCGCCGATCGACTGCCTGGACCTCAAATCCCGCGTGGGCGGCCCCCAGATAGCCAGGCTGGCTCGGCGGCGTCCGCAGGATGAAACGGGCGTCAGGATCGAGCGGCGTCAAATCGACGCACGGCGGCACCCCCAGCACCCGTGGTCCAAACTGCCGCGACAGGACCGAGCCCATCGACGGCCAGTCTCCCGGGGGATACCCCGCCACAATCGGTGACGACGCCATCGGTGGATGGGATTCCCAACCGGTCGAACACCAATGCGTATTGTGATCATCCAGCGCCCCCACCAGCGAGCGGATCAGCGTCAGCTTGTCCGCCATTCCGGCGAGTCGCGGCAGAAGTTCGCAGATGTCGATCCCCGGCACATTCGTCGCGATGGGCTGGAATTCGCCCCGAATCTCAGTCGGAGCGTCTGGTTTCAGATCGTACATATCCAGGTGCGACGGCCCACCGGGCAATAACACCATGATGATGCCTTTAACGCGGCGGGAAGCATTTCCAGCGCCGGACAAGGCGCTCTGGGCTTGCGACCGTAAGATCTCCGGCAGCGCCAGCCCTCCCATTGCCAAGCCCCCGATGCGCAAGGCACTGCGGCGCGATAGTCCATCACAAGCAATCGAGCGGGGTGCGGCGATGTTTAACATAATCCGAATCTTGTGCGGCGACCAACATTTATATCAATCAATATTGATATATCCGATTCTCGGGTGGCTCGCAATTCCTGACAATGCGTCTAGGTCGCTTGTCAAATTCCGGAACGGATTGATTTCAATTGACTCCGACCAGTCAATCCATGTATAAACGAGCGTTGATCTAATCAAGTGAATTTTTCGATTGATTTTAAGGTAAAGCCAGTCATGTCGAAATCGGAATCCGGCGCTACCAATCCGTTTCGCCTGCATCGACGAGCCGCCCTGCAGATTGGTGCAGGTCTGCTGGGATTGAATCTGCACGCGTACCTGCGCGCCGCACAAAGTGCTGGCAGTTCGGGCCCGAATGTGTCCTGCATCTTCATCTTCCTGGCGGGGGGCGCCAGTCAGTACGAAACGTTCGATCCGAAGCCCCAGGCCCCGGTTGAGATTCGCGGCCTGTGGAACTCCATCCAGACGAACGTGCCCGGAGTTTCCATTTGTGAGAAGCTGCCGTTATTGGCCCAGCGAATGGACAAGGTCGCCCTGATCCGTTCATGGCAAGGCAAGAATGGCGGGCACGACATCGGCTCACAGCACGTGGCCTGTGGATTCCTTCCGCCGCGTAGTGGTCAATATTTCCCTAATTTCGGCTGTCTGATTTCTGCATTGTATGGCAGCCAGGTGCCGGGCATGCCGGCGCACTTGGGGCTGCCGGTTGCCGTGCGTTACACAAATCCGCCGGGCTATCTGGGCTCCGCCCACAACGCGTTCAATATCAAGGGAGACCCACGGTCCCCCGAACTGGAATTCAACAAGCTCAACCTGTCGGCGGTGCGTTTTGAAGATCGCCGGTCGATGTTGACCCAGTTGAACAATCTGGGCCAGTTGACCGAGCTGCAGGGGGGCCAGTTCGAAGCCCACGACAAGTTTACCGACGAAGCCATCGCCTTGCTGACCAGCGGTGCCATGCAACGGGCCCTGAACCTCGATGACGAGCCGCAACCGTTGCGGGAGCGGTACGGGATGAACATCTATGGCCAGCGCATCCTGCTGGCACGTCGGATGATAGAAGCGGGAGCCCGATTTGTCACCATCAACCATGCCGTGCAAGGGGGCCTGTTTGGCAAAGGCACCACCGAGGGCACCTGGGACAATCACCACCTGTTGTTTGAGTCCATGATGTCAGGCGCCCCGCCGTCGCGCACGCCGGCCGGCACCAAGTGGCTGGCTTACGACGGCCCGGGCAATCTGCCGCAGCTGGATATGTCGTTATCCGCATTGCTGGATGACCTGGATGAACGCGGCCTGCTGGAGAACACGCTCGTCGTAGTGATGGGCGAGTTCGGCCGGACGCCGCGAATCAACAAGGAAGGCGGCCGGGATCATTACCCCAATGCCGGCAGCCTGCTGATGGCTGGTGGCCGCGTCAATCGCGGTGTCGTAATTGGCGCGACAGACCGCACCGGCAGCGTACCGGCGACTCGCCCCTGGACCCCCGAAGACGTCGCGGCCTCGATCTATCATGGTTTAGGCATCGACCACCATCGAACCTACTTCCCACGCCTGCCGCGACCCACCCCCATTGCCGATGGCCAGGTGATCGACGGGCTGTTCTCGTAATCGAAGCGGGTGGCCCCGAACCCGCGAGCTGCAGTGTCAATGTTCCACACAGCACCCAGGTTGCATACCAACCGCTGGATCCAATCGCCGACCGGTCGTACACACTATCCCAGTACCTCTCGCGATCCACAAGGTGCGGCCTGCTGGCCACA
>CAZQUW010000005.1:32482-40935 GCA_964596215.1 uncultured Planctomicrobium sp.
TGTTCGGATCCGGCTGACTCACTGCGGCGAAATACGCGAAATGCATGGCGCCGAAACAGGCGGCAATCAGCACAATCACACCCGCCGTCCAGCCGATGAAGAGTACGTGCGCGAACATCGCCTGGAACAACTTGATCACATTACTTCCTTTCACCAGTGGCAGTGATGCCATAGAGTGCGTGCGCTGAGCGCAACGTTCGGTCACCCGGACACTTTCAGTTCCGATCCGCCAGAACATTCGGACTCAGCCAGGCGAGGAGCCAAATTCCGTGAGGTTCTCTGGGGCTGAATCGGTAACTGCGAGTTCAGATCAGCGGCCAGCCCGAATTTGTCTTGATTCCATTCACAAAAGTGAGTTTCCATTGCGTGACACAAAACTCCAAGGAATCCAGGGGGCGAAGTATCCATCAAACAACCCTTCTGGACAAGAGTGGCTGCTCATCAATTCGTCAGAGACGCCGCACGCGGACTTGCCCGCTCCAGTCACCTGTCAACAGCTTCTGGCCATCGGCACTGAACAGCAGGCATTTGATGGTTGAGGGAAATCGCTGGACGGCACCGATCCGCTGACCAGTCGCGGTCTGCCAGACGACGACCCGCCCGTCCATCATTCCGGCCATAAACCGGCTTCCATCCGCAGAAATCTCACCATTCTTCAGGTCGGCAAATCGCCCGACAAACCGGCGAACCAGGGCACCGGTCTCGACGTTCCATATCCCTACCCCTGCATTTCGGCTGGTTGCCACAAACTTCTGGTTTCCTGCGACAAACGCCACGGTGTCAATGCTCGAGAAACCATTCGGATGATGGCGAGCGTCCCCCGCAATCTGGTGCCTGCGGAGATGCTGACCGGACGCCAGGTCCCAGATATGGACGGCCCCCATAAACGTCCCGGCCAGCAACAGCTTTCCATCGCCACTGATCGCCACGCTGCGGAGGTGGGTCCGTGGCTCCGGAATCAACCACTTCGAACGACAGTTGAGAGTTCGCGAATCCCACAGCGTCAACTGCCCAAAGTCACTCGCCGTCACCAGGGTCAGGCCGTCAGGAGTAAACAGGCATTCGTGCACCTGGCCGAGGGTCCGGTCCTGCACTAACTCCGTGACCCCCGGGTTCTCGAGATCCCACACCTCCAGCTGACCGGTCCGCGAGCCCACAGCGAGTAACTTCTGCTGTGGAGCATGTGCCATACAACACACATCTGTGATGCGACTGACCATCTCGCCCAACGGAGCCTCTTGCGAGAAGCTCCACATCCGCAACTGCCCGCGATTCGTCACCGTAAGGGCGCGATCTTCGTCGATTCGGACCGCGTCGGTGACCGAGTCCAACGGCTGCGGTGTCACTGACGATGGAATAAGCACGCAGTGCAGCAGTTCGGAATTGCACAGCCCGCAGACCACCATGCACAGACAGGGAACGATCCCCAGCAGGATGACCTCGATCAAAATTCTTCCACGTTGCCGACAGGCCGATTCTGCGACTGGTAGCGGTTTCATCTGACTGGCCACTCCCATCTGCACCACGCCCCGGAAAACGACACAAAGTCTTACCGATTAAGCTACTTACATCGCCCCCTCAACACACCAAAGTATGTTCATTCACAGCACATCGTGTCAAGCGAACAGTATTCATATAATGTCCACTTTATATAGGGGCTGCGCAGCACTTTGAAACGCCGTCTCTTCATCAATTCAGCCGACAGCGGTCACGATGCCGCCGGCAGTCGCGAATGATCGGCCTCCCGGGAAACTCCGCTGACGGAAGTGATCCCTGGTACCGCCTGACATCTGCCCCGCAGCGCAGCAATCCGTAGGGGTTTACCCGTAACCAGGAGTCGGCCAGTCTCCCGTCACAACGATTGCCCGGCAGGCACAGCGGGCGGTCGATGTGGACGCAGCTCAATAAATCCAGTTCATCCGATGCGTCGCGCCTTCGTCTGCAAGCGATGATTTTTGTACTTCACACTCCGTCAACACCAGCATTTATCGCTTTATTTTCGATCACTAAACTATGAGTACATTATAAAACTAAAACTGAGTTGACACGCATCCTGACAAACTGGCATACTCCGGCCAACACAGCAGGCTTTCGCGATCGACACGCGAAGCGTACACATACACATATGCTTACTTAACGGCATCGTGACCGGTACGTCCTGCCACTCGTTTCGGATGACCTCTGCATATGCGAGTACCACATCTTGAAGGCTTGAGAACGCTGCCGCCGGAGATGCACTCCGCCGCCCCGGCGCGCCTGGGACGCGTTCTGACGGAAGTGGCACTGGTGATTCTGGTGCCCTGCGCGTGCCTGGTTGCCTGCGGCACGTGGGACGCTGATCTGGCCAGCGGCCTGCTGTCCACGCCCCCCAAGGGCTCTAAACAGTACTCCGTTCCCGTCACCGACGCCGTCCGACTCGATCACGATACGGCTTTAACCGTGCAATTGCATGGACGCCTGAGGTTATGGAGTTTCTCCAGTTCGGCCCCCGTCGGCGAGATTCAAAGCCGCATCTCCGAAACCTGCAGCGCGGCCTACTCGGCCGCTCAGAACCTGCTGGCAGTGGGCTCGTTCGGCGGCCAGATCGAGATCTGGGATCTCAACCATCCGGGTCGTCCAGTGTCGACGCACGACCCCGAGCTGTGCATGATCTCCGATTGCCAGTTTACCCCCGACGGCAAGAAGCTCTTCACGTCCAGCAGTTCTGGCCACATCATCGCGTGGGACCCGCAGACACTGGCCAGACTCGAAACCTGGCGGCCCCCGGGGCCCGTGCAAACTGTTCGCACCCTGGCAATCAGCGCGGATGGCAAGCGACTGCTGGCGGGGATGTTCGCAGGGCAGGTCCAGGTGTGGGATCTGCAAACAGGACGGCCCCTGCACAACCATCAGGTTGCCGTGCAGTCGGCCGATATGCCCCACGGGGATTTGAGTATCGAATACGTCTCATTCGGCCCCCGCGACCGCGAATTCATCGCAGCCAGTCGAGGCCACGGCGCCGGCGTCTGGGATATCCAAACCGGGGCCTGCCTCCGCCGGTTTACGGGCATTACCAACCCGCTCCGCACCGGTGCCAGCTCACCCAATGGCCAACGCTTCGCCGCCGGGCTGACCGACGGCAGCGTCGTCACCTGGGACACCACCTCCGGCCGGCAGATCGGTGCCGTTCTGCGGCATCCCAGCTCCGTCAAAACCCTGCTCTTCCAGGCCGACGGCATGGCCCTGCTGGCAGGCGACTGGGATGGGCAAGTCTACTTCCATCGCGATTGATCTCCCCCTGCCGCCCCCCACGACAGCTCATCTTTTATTCAATCGCGGTTTTCGCCCGTTCCTTCCGTTCGGCACGCCGTGCAGGTGTGCCGCCCAGCACCTGAATCCTGGGGTCGCGTGAGCCGCCGCGTCCCATTTCACACTAGGCACAATATACAACTACTGTACTATTGACAACCTTCCCGTCTCAGCCGCATACTCTGACCCACTGGTCGGCGGCGGCACCAACTGCCACGCCAAGGGCACGCTACGTCGTGCCACGAGTGTTCACGGTTCGCAAAATGGATCGGTTGTTGCATGAGACAGGTTGAACGGGGAAGTACGGCGACTCGCATCAGCCGCACAACATCCGCGACACAGTCGCTTCGCCGCGGACGCCTGCCGACGGAAGTCGTGCTGGTAATTGTTATTCCCACCTTGTGCCTGGTGGCGTGTGGACTGTATGACCCGGACCTCGCGCACACCGTGCGGTGCACGCCGGACATCCACTCCGAGGAATCTGCGATACCGGTGATTGACGCCGTCCGGATGGATCAGCGGGAAGCACTGACGGCGCAGATCAATGGGCAGCTCAAACTGTGGGATGTCGCCACGGCCACGCCTCTCGCCGCAATGCAGAGCCAGATGCATGATCTCTGCTGCCTCGCGTATGCTCCTGCACAGCGGTTGTTGGCCGTCGGGTCCAAGACGGGCCAGGTCGAAATGTGGGATCTCAACCATCGGGGCCCTGCGCAGCACACCGCCGACTCCAGTCTCGGGCAGATTTTTGATTGCCAGTTTACTCCGGATGGAAAGACGCTCCTCACGGCCAATGACTGCGGCCAGATCGTCGTGTGGGATGCGGCAACTTTAACCCGCCGCTCAACCTGGACCTCCCCCGTTCCGGTCGTGTCGATGCGCAGCCTGGCCGTCAGCAACGACGGCCAGTTCGTCGTCGCCGGCACATTTGCCGGTCTGGTCCAGCTCTGGGATCTCGAGCACGATCGGCACCTCCGCGATTATCATGTCGCAATCCCCCGGCCACATGATCCACTGGACTACGCCAGCATCGAAGCCGTCGCCATGCTGCCGGGGAATCGGGAATTCATCGCCGCCAGCCGGAACCACGGAGTCAGCGTCTGGAACATCGAAACGGGCGAGCGGGTCCGCAGCTTCGATGGTGACTTCAAGCTGATCAAACACGGAGTCATCTCCCCGGACGGCAGCCGCTTCACCATCGGGACCATGCACGGTCTGGTCGCCACCTGGAACACACTCACAGGCCAGCAGACCGGGCCCCCGCAACGACACCCGACAACAGTCAAAACGCTGCTCTACAGCGCCGACTGCAAAACACTCCTGACAGGCAACTGGAACGGCCAGGTCACCTTCCACCGCCTGCGTTGAAGAGTGAAGGGTGAAGAGTGAAATTTGGGAGCAGGTCTAAAGACGCCATATGAGACGCTGGCACGACGCAGACCGTGCGGCTTTCGGCAAGACTGAACGTCGCGTACCAAGCGGGCCGAAAAAGTGAGCGGCGCTAAGAGTTGGCCCGTGCGTTCCAGCACACAGGCGATTGCTGTGTGTCAATAACGCACACTTTTATAGGGGTGACTGGCCTCGCCGTACGTTGTGTGTGAGTTGAGGGGGAATGAAACATGTCCCTTGCGGTCTTCTCATTACGAAATACCTCGCCGCCGATAAAGCATTCGCCATTGGATAAGAATAGGTCTTTATCCAGAATTTGGACATGACGTCGAATTATTGAATCAAGGAGGGTGCCACGATGATTCGGGCATCTATGCTGCTGGGGCTTGGATTGATGCTGGCAGGTTCCGTGGCAGCTGTGGCAGACGACGCCGCATTGCCTGCGGACCCCATGGCGCCGATCACCAGTTTCGATTACTCCGCCACGCCTGCCGAAGAGTCAAAACTGTTTGGACTGATCGCAGCCAGTGATCACGATTTCGACTGTTTCATCAGCCCCATGTCTAATCCGGTTTATTTTGAAGATCCGCGTACGTTGACCGAGGCTCGCACGATTTTCGCGAATCACAACATTCCGCATTCACTGGGGGGTGGCAGTGTCCAATTGCTCGCCATGCAGTTGCGCGCGGCACTTACTGAGAATCTGTCGCTGATCGCGACGAAAGACGGCTTCTTCATCTCGGACAGCCCGCTGCTGAATGACGGTTTCGCGGACGTGAATGTCGGTTTGAAGTACAACTTGTTCAAGGACTATCTGACGCAGACCTTGCTGAGCACGGGATTCACGTATGAAATTCCCATGGGCAGTCATGCGGCACTGCAGGGTCAAGGCAGCGGGGAGTTCAACTGCTTTCTGAACGGCGGCAAGCAACTGGGCGAATACTGGCATGTTCTGTCCGCTTTCGGCGTGCGAATTCCGACCAACACGCATCAGCAGTCACAGAGTACCTACTGGTCGAATCACCTTGACCGCCGTCTCGGCGATTCTGGGTTCTATCTCTTCACCGAAGCCAACTGGTATCACTGGATGTCTTCAGGCAGCACGTTTCAGGCATCCGTTGAAGGCCTGGATCTGTTCAACCTGGGATCGACCAATGTGGCCGGCAACAATATTGTGACGGGAGCCTACGGCGTAAAATATAAACCGCATGGTCGGCTTGAACTGGGCGTGGCGTATGAGATCCCCTATACGGAACGTCGAGACATCATTCAGAACCGGATGATGGTCGATTTGATCCTCCGGTACTAGGAATGCCGCGGTTTAGTTTTTTGAATCGGGGCTTCACGCCCTCCACGTGAAACGGATAAAATCGGGGGTCTTGAGAAACCCCGACCGATCATTGCTGCTGAGCGAATCAGGGCTCGACAGATCCTGGTTGCGGGTGCGAATTTCATCAGAAATGAGCGCACTATGATGCCTGAGGTTGATCGTTGGGACACTGTCGATCCTGTCCGTCTATTATTGAGCTGCCTCTGTGTCTGGCTGGCGACCAGTCGGGGGCTCGCGTCAGAACCTTCCACGGCCGCCGTCGATTTTCAGCGTGACATTCGACCGATACTTGCTGACAAGTGCTATTTCTGTCATGGCCCGGACGAAAAACATCGCGAAGCCGACTTGCGGATTGACTCACGTGAGGGCATTTTTCAACAACAGGGGAAACTGAATGTCGTGGCGGCCGGTAAGCCGGATGCGAGTCTGCTGTGGCTGAGGATCTCAAATGCCGATCCCGATCGACTGATGCCTCCCGCCGATTCTGGAAAGTCGTTGAGTGCCAAGGAGCGGGAACTCATTCGGCGCTGGATCGCTGAGGGAGCTGTCTGGAAGGAGCACTGGGCGTATGCCGCTCCGGTTCGACCCGTCGTAGCTGCCCAGCCGGATGCTGGGCCCGCTGATTCCGATCTGGATCGTTTGATTCAGGCCCGCTTGCGCCAGGCAGGATTGCAGCCTGCGCCCCCCGCTGAGCCTCGCACACTGCTGCGGCGCCTGTCATTCGATCTGACTGGTTTGCCGCCGAGTCTTACAGAAATCAATGCGTTCATAAGAGCCTATGACGAGAACGCTGATGCGGCCTATGCCAGCCAGGTCGAGCGTCTGCTGGCGTCACCGCAATATGGGGAGCGGATGGCGGTGCCCTGGCTGGATGCAGTTCGCTACGCGGACACGGTGGGTTATCACGGCGATCAGGAACATCATGTCTCCCCATTTCGCGACTATGTGATCCAGGCGTTCAATGACAATTTACGCTTCGATCAATTCACTCGAGAACAACTGGCGGGTGACTTGTTGCCCGAGCCGACCGTCGAACAACAAATTGCCGCAGGCTACAACCGGTTACTGCAGACCTCGCATGAGGGGGGCGTGCAGCAGAAGGAGTATCTGTTAAAGTATGCGTCGGACCGTGTTCGCAACTTTGGATCAGTCTGGCTGGGAGCGACACTGCAGTGTTGCGAGTGCCACGATCATAAATTTGATCCGCTCCCGCAACGCGATTTCTATCGCATCGCGGCCTTCTTCAGTGACATCGACGATGTGCGTTCCTTTAAGTCGGGAGACAGTAACCCGGCGAAACGCGAGCCCGAACTGGAAGTGACAACGCGGTTGCTCCCGGGTGATCAGCGACGTACTCTCGTCACGGTTGCGGTCGAGCCCCGCCCTGTGCGTGTGCTGGGGCGCGGCGACTGGATGGATGAAACTGGTGAGTTGGTCACACCCGGGGTTCCGGTAATCTTCAAACAGCTCCAGACAGCAGGCCGGGCGACGCGCCTGGATCTGGCGAACTGGCTGACCGCGCGCGACAACCCGCTGACGGCACGCGTGTTTGTGAACCGGCTGTGGAAGCAGTTCTTCGGCAAAGGCCTGGCGGGAAGGCTGGACGATTTCGGTGCACAAGGCGAGGCGCCGGTCAATCCGGAACTTCTCGACTGGCTGGCCGTCGAATTCATGGAGAGTGGCTGGGACATAAAACACATGGTGCGGTTGATGGTCATGTCGCGGACTTATCGGCAGACTTCGATCGGGGCGGGGACGGATCCTGAGAATCGCTGGCTGGCCCGGCAATCACGCTGGCGCCTGGAGGCCGAAATGGTTCGCGACAATGCCCTGGCCGTCAGTGGCTTGCTGAATCTGCAGATGGGTGGACGCAGTGCGCGACCGTATCAGCCGGCTGGCTATTTTGAGTTTCTGAACTTCCCCAAGCGTGTTTATGTCGCTGACACGGGGGCCGAGCAATATCGACGCGGGTTATATACCCACTGGCAGCGCGCATATCTCCATCCGATGCTGAAAGCGTTTGATGCCCCCAGTCGCGAAGAATGCACGTGCGAGCGGCCACAGTCGATTGTGCCCCAGGCGGCCCTGGTGTTGCTGAACGATCCAACGTTCATTGAAGCGGCCCGCGTTTTCGCGGTACGCATTGTGCGCGAAGGTGGGGCCACGACCGAGGCGCGATTGCAGTGGGCCTGGCAAGCCGCCTTGTCGCGTCAGCCTGAGGCACGAGAGGTGGCTGTGATGACTCGGTTGGTCGCCGCTGAACGAGTCGAGTTTGAGAAAGATCCGGCAGGGATCGATGCTTTGTTGAAAACCGGCCTGACCCCCGTTCCTGAGGGAATTGACAAGGTCGATCTTGCGACGTGGACCTCGGCCGCGCGTGCGATCTTTAATTTGAATGAGTTTGTGACGCGGAACTGATACGGACCGGTGCGTGGGCTGATGTTCG